>JBFHES010000033.1:0-25804 GCA_041584015.1 Bacteroidales bacterium | reverse complement strand
TTCCTGTTCCTTCTCCGGCTGGTTTAGTAGTGAAGAACGGATTAAATATCTGATCAATTTCATCTGCTGGTATACCTTTTCCGCTATCGGTTATGGCAACTACCACATCCTCGTTTTCTTTATAGGTTGCAATTTGTAGTACACCACTTAATTCCATTGCATAAATGGCATTGTGCAATATGTTCGTCCAAACCTGATTAAGTTCATCGAAGTAGCAATCAATCTTAGGAATTTTTTCATAATGCTTAATCACTTCAATTCCTTGCTTAATCTGGTTGTTATAAAGTGTTAATACGGTCTCAATCCCAACGGTAATGTCAGAGTGGCTTAGCTCGTTTGAGTTACCAATTCGGGAGCTGTTCTTAAGCGCAAAAACAACTTTTGAAGCACGATCAGCTGCAAACTCAATATTCTCGGTACTTCTGTGCAGACCTGTTAGTCTGTAGGCCATATTAACCACTTCCTCCGCGTCGTCTTTTCTAAGCAGATCGATGTAGTTGTCTATCCCATCCACAACTTTTAGATCAACAAATGTGTCAGCGAATGAGTATGCATTCTCAATGTTGTATTCTTCAAAGGTTGCTGTCAGTTGTTTTTTAAACTGCCTTTCCTCTTTGGAGGTAAGCATGTGTTGGTTACTAAGCGAGTCTTCTGTTAACTTATAGAATAAGGCTTTTGAATTATCGGATAATTGGTTGATAAAGTCGGGGTATTCTTTAACCAGAAAGTTTAAGGAGTTTCTTAAGTTTCCGATAGACGATCTGATGGCGCCCAGCGGTGTGTTAATCTCATGTGCAACACCTGCTATTAATTGACCTAGTGCTGCCAGCTTTTCTGAGTTAATCAGTTTCTGTTGTGTTTGCTTAAGATCCTCCAGCGTGCTGGTTAATTCGCTGGTTCGTAGTTTTAGTGCTTCTTCCCGTTCATAAATTTGGTTCAGCATTTTATTATACTCATCTACCAAAATGCCAATTTCGTCGTTGCCATGCTTCTGAACCCGTAATTGATAATTTCCTTCTCGTGATATTTCTTTTGTGGCCTTCGTTAGCTTCAATATAGGTTCGGAGAGGAAACGTTGCAATCCGATTGCCAGCATGTAATTCACAAACAACAGTACAATTAGCAAGATTAACATGGTAATAAGGTAATTCCTTATTTTTGAGGATAGCTCGTTGGTAGACAGCTTTAGATATATTTTACCAGCAAGTTCTCCTTCATAATATATATCCTGCAATAGATGCAGATGTTCGCCTTCAAACTTACTCCATGTTTTAGTATATTCCGGATGAGCGATGATTTCCTTTTCATCACCACGGTAGAATTCTGCAAACACTTTGTTTTTATCATTATAAACAATTCCGATATCAGCTGAAGGTATGTTTTGTAGCTTTTCAAGGGTTTCGTTGGCATATTCAGAAACATCAAAAGCTAGAGGCACCGCACAATAATCACCAATTAATGTAGCATTAATGATGGCATTGTTTTTCATGTCCTCTTTAAAGTTAGCAACATTGCTATAGATTACATATGAGAAACCTATCAGAAGTGAAAACAACGATACAAGCTGTATTATCAGAATGATTTTAACTTTTATGGATAGGTTTTTAAACAACATAGCGTGCTTTGTTTGATAAGTAGCTTTATTATCTAGTTGAAAGTAATGGTAACTTCGTAGGTCGTTCCTTCATAATCTGTCGGTATCATCGCAGTTATTTTTGAGGAGCTTATCGACTGTAAAGTGAAGGTGCTAATTCCTATATCGCCAACCATAGGGTAGGTATAAATTAATGGGTCAGCAAAAGTAATTTCTGTTTCGTCATCATTAAACGACCATGTGGTTTCGAAAAATGGAGTGTTTAAATAATCAGAAACCACTATGCTGTAGTCTTCGTTGTATTTAAATGAGTATTGTTTCACTTCATCTGTTTCCAGTGACATGATATCGCTAATTTGAAAACCACCAAACTCGAAACTAGGCGATACGATTTTACTCGTTACCACCCACGACTTGGAGGTGAGTAATTCAAATTTTGATTTAGGCTCTTCTGTTTCTTCTTTTGTGCACGATGTTATACCAGCAGCTAAGGAGAGAGCCGTAATGAAAATGATCAATTTTTTCATAGCGTAATGATTAGTTCAAAATATTTCTATTGTAGCTATTATTGTGGGTGCGTTTGTTTACGCAGATACTTCTAGAAAGTTTCCTTTTAGGTGTTGTTACTTGTGATAAAGTGTTAAGTCATTAGTATGTAGTTTTTTAAGTTTTGGTTTGTGTGGCTTTGTGATACTTTTTTATCGCTAGCCAAAGTGCTGTAAGAGACTGTCTCCTGATGAATGAAGGTACTTGTTCTAGGCATTGTTGTGGTGGCATTTTAGTTGCGTTACATGTTGTTAGCATAGGGTTTATTATAAGCTAAATAATAAATTGTGTCCGCAAAACAGAACTTCAGGTAAAGCAGTTCTATCGTATTTGATGAGTTTGAATGGTATATTATTAAAATTTTATTTCATCAGAACATTTAATAGGTCCACTGCAAACCAACAAGCACAGTGGTTCCTATTCTATCGGCAAAACCAAATTCCCGGTGCTCTCCCAACAGGTTTTTCGCCGATATAAAAATATTTGCTTTTTCATTAAACTTGTAATCTATTTTAGCATTTACAACTGCAAACGGATCTATCTTAGAACTATAGAAATAGTAAATGCCACTGTAATCTGAAACCATATTGTAAAGTAAGGTGCCATCGAAGATCTGCTTTGTGTAGGTATATGTATTTATGTTTAAATTCAGTTTATTATTTAGCTTGTAGTTAATTATTAATCCGCCATAAAATGTAGGTGTAATTTCATCATTAAGTATGGACATGTTAACACTGGTGAGTGAAGAGGTACTCACTGTATTATTCACTGTGTCCATAGTTATTTGACTTTCTATTTCTTTAAATTCGAAATCGGTGTTTCCTCGGAGCATGGTTTTTTGAATGGTTCCATAGCATCTGAATTCTAGCTTGGAGGTAGCTTTGTAGCGCACCATAAAGCTAAGCCCCAATTGTGTTGAGTTAATGTCGTAGTTCTCGATATACATATTCGCTGTGCTGTATCCAGAGACCACAGAATCTAATTCTAATGCTTCGTTTAGCTGAATGGTAGTGTTTATTTCACGATATTCATTAGATACCACAAGGTTGCTGGTCATCATGTAAAACAGCTCTACATCAATATCTAATTTTTTATTTGTTTTATTTCGCCAGCTTATTTCTATACAGTTGTTAGATGGATATTTTTGATTGCTTCTGGCAACTATGTTTTGTTCTACAGGCACGTATACAGGAGCATTATTGCTTTCCAATTCAAGCGCATGGTAGAAGCTCATTTTTGTATTCACAAAACTGTCGAAGAATGAAGGGGAGCGGTTAGCTCGTGAAACCACCGAACGGAACAAATTGTTCTTATTCAAACGATAGGTTGCCGCTAATTCGTAATTTGCAAAATGATGTGTATTAATGTTGAATTTATCTATTCTAAAACCTCCAATCACCCTAAGGTTCGACCAAGGTTGCCAATCGGCAAGTAGTGAAGCCGAAAAACTGTTAAAACTTCTGGCTTCATCTTTAAATGCTTGATTAAGCTCCGAAAGATCGAATGGTTCATCGTAAGTTACGGGGCTATTATACAGGCTATTTTTAAAACTAATACCTGGTCGTAGGCTGATGGTTTTGTATTGATACAAGTATTCCAGGTTGGCATCCAGGTTTTTGTATTTAAATGAGTTGGCTGCGTTTCCCAAGACTTCTCCCTGTCGCAAATTCCACTGTCCGTAAAGGTTGTGGATTTTAAACTTGTTGTCGATAAAGGCGTTGCTTGAATGATATTCAGAAAGTGGCGTGGCAAAATTTAAAAAGCCTGTTTTTTGGCATTGCGAGTTCTGAGCACCAAGTGCTACCTGCATATTGGTATGCTCGTTAAAAGTATGAGCAAAAAATAAGTTGCCTCCCAATTTCTTAAGACTTTTGTCTATTTCGTAATTACTACCCAATGAATCGCTAAATTCCTCGTAGGTCCATGTTTCATGTGTCTCCGGATCTTTCTCAAAGCTCATCATCATCGACATATTGTCGAGCGAGGTGTATTGTGAATTCCACCAATCGTAATATTGATCATCAAAGCGGTTTCGTTCAGTATAATTGCCGGTAAATGTGAGGCTGGTTTTCTCGTTCCAGTTATAACCAATATTTGTATTGGCAAGTCGTGCATTGGCATTTCCTAGTTGACTGCTGGCCGATGCATTCAATCCTTTTTGGTTTGCATGACTAGTAATGATATTAATTACTCCGGTTGCTGCGTTAGGTCCATAAAGTGCAGAAGCGGGGCCTCGTACAATCTCGATGCGTTCGATGTCATTCAAGTCAATACTTAAAGTTTCCCATAAAGTGCCTCCTGAATAGTAATCGTACACAATGCGATTGTCAATCATCACAAGAACGGTTGTATTGTAAGGAAGATTTATGTAGGTGTTCTTCGTAATATCATCAAAACCTCTTATCTGAACATCAAAGTTACCAGGCGTTACTTCTCGTACGATTACGCCTTGCGATAAACGTAATGCCTCCACAATACTGGTTGCTCCCGATTGGCGTATATCTTCCTTGTTAATTATAGAAACAGAGAGTGGTGCCTCAAATAAGTCTTCTGGTTGTTTTGAGGCAGTAACAACCACATCAATGTCAAGGATTTCATCTATTGACATCTCATCATAAACATTCTGTTGTGCATGTACACCATTACCCATTAGCAGTGCTAATAGCGTAATAAAGAATATGTGCAATGCGTTTTTCACCACGTATAATTTTAATATTCATAGCGTATGCTTTTAATAGCATACATTAAAGCTTCCACTTAACACCAACAAGAATAAGCCTGTCAACCTGATCGGCAAAACCATAATCGCGGCGCTCGCCGAGTAGATTTCTTACCGACAAATTAGCCGAGATTCTTTTGTTAAAGTGATAATTGATCTTTGAATTTAATATAATGGTTGAATTGATGTTCATCTCTACTTTTGCTTTCTCAATGCTTGCATCATCCACTAGCTGGTAATAGTTGTAGCTTGCAAATTGTTGCGAGGAGCATCGGTAGCCTTCTATGGAAAAATTCCAATTTTCCTTTGTTTTATAAGTTACCAAGAATCCACCAAAAACTGTTGGTGTTAAGTTTTCGCTCCATTGGGTCGGATTCATTTTAGTGCTTACCACCAATGCCAGGATATCGTCCGGCGTATTGGCATCTACTTCAATACTTGTGGTTTCAAAATCAATGTCCTTTCGTCCGTATATCTTAGTTTTCTGAACTGTTCCGAATAGTTTTGCAGAGAAGTGCTCGTTGATTTTAAATTTAAAAGTAAATCCTGCTCCAAATTGTTTTGCGGTTAAATCGTAATTTTCAAACAAAACATTGCCGGTAACATTAACAGATAGTACTGAGTCTACTTCTCCAAATTCGTCTAAATGCTGCACTACACTGTATCTGCGGTATACATTAGGATTAACAAAGTTTTTGACAGAGGAGTGGAATAACTCTAAATCGATACTAATGTTAGCGCCAAGCTTTGCTCGCCAGCAAACTTCCTGACTGGTTATAGTTGGGAATCTTAAATTATCCTGACCATTAATATTTAGTTTCACCGGTATTTGCGCTGTAGCATTGTTTTCCTCATCAATATAATCAACATTAATTTTCAAGGTGCTATTCAGGTAAGAATCAAATAAGAATGGAGATTTATTGGCCTTGGAGAATACGTATCTGATTAGATTGTTTTTATTCAATCGATAAGTAGAGGCAATCTCATAATTCACAAAATAGTGCTTGTTCATGTCAAACTTATCTAATCGAATAGCTCCAATAACTCTGAGTTTAGATGTTGGTTCCCATTCACTTAAAAGATAACCGGAGTGTATGGCAGCTTTTCGCGGAGAGTTTTGTAATTGATAGTTCAGATCATTTAGGCTAAAGGGCTCGTTATAGGTTAGCGGACTGTTATAATTCAAATATTTATAGCTTAAACCCGGTCTGAAACTAAAGGCCTTGTACTGTTTGTAATATTCAAAAGATCCTTCTATGTTAGTAAAATCATAGGAGTTAAATTTGTAGTTGCTATAGTCATGCCCCGAGTTGATGGTTACTTGAGCAAACAGGTTTTTATAGTTGGCTCTGCTGTTTAAATAAAAACTCTGCGATTCGGTTTGAGATAGCGGCGTAACGAAATTGAGAAATCCGGTTTTTTGACTCTGCGATTGCTGCACTCCGGTTGAAATGTCAATGTTACAATGTGAAGAAAAATCATGACTAAAAAAGAGATTTCCACCTAATTTTCGAAGACTTAAATTCGCATCATAAGCAGCTCCCAGAGCTTCTTGAAATTCTTTAAATGTATATTCTGAATTGTTGTTTTCGTTCTTTATTGGGGCGACAAACATGGAGAGATCGTCAAGGGGTTCGTAGTCCTTGGTGTTGTAATCAAAATAAGTGTTTTCGAATCGGTAGCGCTCTGTGAAATTTCCAGAGAAGGATAACTTGGTTTTGTCCTTCCAGTTATAGCCAATGCTTGAATTTACATTTTTTGCATTGTTGCTGCCATAAACAACATTGGCACTTGCATTCATGCCAATTTGCTTTGCATGGCATGTAATGATGTTAATAACACCAGTAACTGCATTAGGACCATATAATGCCGAAGCAGGGCCTCTTACAATCTCTATACGCTCCACATCATTTATATCAACTGGCAAAGTCTCCCAAAAGGTTCCTCCGGAGAAATAGCTATATACAATGCGGTTGTCGATCATTACAAGTGCAGTAGTGTTAAACGGTAAGCTCACGTATACATTTTTTGTAATGTCATCGTAGCCTCTAATTTGTATGTCGTAATTGCCAGGTGTTATCTCTCGCACAATTAAACCCGGCGCCAGTCTAAGGGCTTCAGGAATACTAGTTACACCAGATTTTTGAATTTCTTCTTTTTTTAGGATGGTCACTGATAGTGGTGTCTCAAATAAATCTTCCGGCTTTTTTGATGCGGTAATTACTACATCAATATCGAGCAACTCGTCCAGCGACATGTTACTGTAAACATTGTCCTTTTGGCCAAGCAAAGTGTTGCTTAAGCCGATAAGCACAATTAGAATTGTCGATATTTTAAGCGCTATTCTCAAATTAGTTTATCTTATAACTGCCACTTAATTCCAATGTAAACAAGTCTTCCTATCTCATCGGCGTAACCGTACTCACGATGATTTCCTAAAATGTTTTTTATACTTATGTAGCTCGATAAGTGCTTGTTTATTTTGTAATCTATTTTAGCATTCATTACTAAATTGGCTTCAATATCCATGTACTCATAGCGGTAATTGCCGGTGTAGTCAGCCATGAAATTATTAAAGTCGTAGTCAACAAAATGTTGTTCGGTGTATAGGTAACCATTCGTGTTGAAGCTCCATTTTTTTCCATTGTTATAATACAAACTATAACCACCATAAAACTTTGGTGTTAGTTTTTCGCTCCATTGCGTAGGGTTGGTAAATGAGGTCATGTTAATCTCTAGCTCATTTGTCTCAGGCAGTTCGGTAATATTTACATCCAATGTATTGTATTCTATTTCTGTTTTGCCCCGCAATTCGGTGTGCTGGAATGTTCCGAAAATATTCATTTGCAGCTTTTCGTTGAGCTCGTAATTTACCCGAATACTTGCACCATATTGTTGAGCCGTAATGTCAAAATTTTCATAAACAATATCGCCAATTGCATTTATAGAGTTTATCGAGTCTGGCGCTCCGGTTTCATCAATATGCTGGTACATGGTAAATTCGCGGTAAAGATTTGAAACGACCAGGTTGTTAGTTAAGGAATAGAAAACCTCCACATCGATTGATAAACCTTTGTGCGTTTTTGTTCGCCACGAAACCTCATTATTAAAAATGCTTGGATATTCCAAATCTGGTCGCGACGTCATATTCATTTGAATAGGAATATCAATAGGCAATTCATTATTTTCATTATGATATTGGTTGCTAAGCATAAAGCTGCTATTCAAATAGGTGTCGAAAATGAATGGCGATCTTTTAGCGCTGGATGATACAAAACGTAAAAGGTTGTTTTTATTTATACGATATGTCGTTGCCAATTCAAAGTTGTGTGAATAATTTTTATTAATGCTGTATTTGTCAATACTTGCGGCGGCAATTATTCTCAGTCTTGAGTTTGGCTTCCATTCTGTAAGCAGTGAGCCGGAAATGGTGCTAATGGTTCGGGGGTCGTTTTTAAATTGATAGTTTAAGGTGTTCAGGCTAAATGGCTCATCGTAAATAAACGGACTGTCGTATGAGGCGTGCTTGTAGCTCAGACCCGGTCTGAAACTTAGCGTTTTGAATTCTTTATAATACTCTACAAATCCATCGATGTTTCTAAAGGTGTAGGAGTTATACTTATAGTTATTCAGATCCTCTCCTTTATGCATGTTGAGCTGACCATTAAAGTTTTTATGTTTTAGGCGTGCATTTACATAATAGCTTTCAGAATTAACTTGCGACAGTGTTGTGGCAAAGTTCATAAAACTGATCCGTTGACTTTGAGAATTCTGGTATCCAGCAGCGATATCGAGGTTTACATGCTCTGAAAATTCATGAGAAAGAAACAGATTGCTGCCAAATTTTTTCAGGCTTACTGCAGCATCATAATACGCTCCTAAGGCATCTCTGTAATCAGGATAATTCCATACTTCTTTGGTTGCTACATCTTTTAATGCCAATAGTGTCATTGAAAGATTATCCAGCGAACTGTAGGTATTTGTTGTGTAATCAAAATAGTTTTCGGTAAAGCGCTGTCTTTCGTCGAAATTGCTACTTACCGATAGCTTCGTTTTATTGTTCCAGTTGTAGCCAATGTTGGTGCTTGCTTTTTGCGCCATGTTTATTGCATTTGCGCCATTAACCGCAAGATTCCAACCCTTCTTATTAAGCTGTGATGTAATGATATTAATTACTCCGGTTACCGCATTGGGACCGTAAAGTGCAGAAGCAGGGCCGCGTACAATTTCAATGCGCTCCACATCATTAATGTCTATCGGGAAAGTTTCCCAGAAAGTACCACCGGTATAATAGCTGTACACAATACGGTTGTCGATCATAACAAGCATGGTGGTGCTGTATGGTAGTGGGAGGTAGGCATTTTTAGTAATATCGCCCAGACCCCGGATTTGAACATCATAGTTGCCAGGTGTGATTTCACGCACAATCATTCCCTGTGCCAAACGTAATGCTTCCGGAATACAACTAGCACCCGATCGCTCAATCTCTTCCTTTTTTATGATGGATACTGAAAGTGGCGTTTCAAAAAGATCTTCAGGTTTCTTAGAGGCGGTAACAACCACATCAATATCTAATAGTTCTTCCAGCGACATGTCTGCATACACCTTGTTAGCTTGGGCTGTAACATCGGCACTCAAGGTGCTCAAGAGCCCAATTAAAACTGATATATGTAGAATAAGTCTCATCAACTAGATAAATATTTTTGCAATTCGTAGAATGTCAGAAGACAATGACTGCCCTTCTGCTTCCAGACTTTTTAGGTTTACTAATATTTTAGGTTTGTTATTCTGCACGCCAAACCCCAGTGAAATATGACCCTGCTCAACGTATTGCGATATTCCGGTAACCGAAAGTACCTTGTGCGTTTTACAAAGTTGGGTTTCATCAATAATGCCCGGCATAAAATAAACCAGATCGTAACCGGTAATTGTTCCCTTGAGTTCCGCCAGGCGAATGGCCTTTATCTCCATCGACTGTCCAAGTTCCTTAATGAACTTGTCTTTATTGCTTTGCGAGTTGTTATCATAGACAACAAGCATTTTTATGGTCGCCTTTTCAGATATTACGGGATTGAATTTTAGAACCTTTGGTAAGAGTGCAGCTTGAATGTTTTCAGGAACTGACATGGTTTGCGCCTTTCCTGAAATTGCCATAAGCACAAAGAGGAATAGAAGTAAAAAACCTCTGCTCAGAAGGAGAAAAATATGCTCAAATTTCAATTTGAAATTAGCCATTTAATCAGTTAAGGTATTGCAATGTAATTAAATATTCATTTATCGCAAAGCAACATTCTGTTTAAGTGATTGATTGATTTTATAAATGTTGCTTTAACACCTGCCATTACGTTAGCAAATTAAAATATGTTTCGTTTTATTTATAATGTATATGGATTCTATATTAGCTAGGCTACAATTATATAAACATGTAGGCCAGCCGCTGCTTAGAGTGTATTTAAATTGATTGTACTCATTCATAAATTATTTCTATTTTACAACTGACATAATTTAAAAATTTATGAAGAACCTAAAAAATCAAACGCCGGTAAAAAAGCAACTTATCTATTGCATCGTGCTGCTAATGTCAGGTGTAATTGCGGTTTCATGCGCAAAGGATGACGAAGAGGATGATCCTGTTAACAAACCTGACTATTCATTTATCGATCAGAATCTACAAGGAGAAATTGAAGGGGAAGCGTGGGAATTGTTAGCCGGATCTGCCATAAATAGTTTTGGTGACACTACTACCTTATATGTTGAAATGTTTGCCATGGCAAGCGATAATCCTTGTGCAGACTTTAATCTGGATGGTAATAGGGTTATTTTTCATATTCCCAAAGCTGAAGGCCTGTATGAACTCTCCTTTGATTGGAGCGAGAACTCACAAACAATTACACTCTATCATGATGCTACAGGTGTGAATGCTGTCGCCTCTGAAGGGGCCATTGAAATTACCTTAATTGATGAGGTGAATGGGCTATATGAGGGACGCGTAGTTGCGGAAGCTGGTGCAGGTAATAGTATTAATGGCAATTTCAGGATTCCGTTTTGTAATTAGAAAATAATTAGAAAACTAACGAATGCCAGCTGGAGTAATAGTCTGCTGGCATTTTTGTTTTTCGGAATTAGAAGTAATGCTGCTGGTTTTGCCGAAAATGAGGGGCAAGTAAATTCCTCTGTGACAAAAGTTGAAAAGAGTCAGCAAAAAGAAGTAGTACACAAATTAGGTATTTCATGTTAGGCTATTAATTAAAGGTAAAGTTCCTGATATTATTTTAGCACAAAAAGAATATTAACGAGTTAAGTTCTTGTTTACTTAGGTAAGAAGCTCTGCTGAACAAGAAATATTGTTAAGCGAAATCAATTTACCAGCCTTTAAACTTAGATTAGAATAAATACTATATTTGATTTTAGCAAAACGCCTGGTAGTAACAGAAGGTCGACAAAAATTAGCTTAGATGATAAAGAACTATAAACATGAAATTATAATTGGCCTATTGTTCATTGGCTTTACGGTAAGCTTTTATTTCCTGTATGGAATTTTATTACCATTTATCATTGGTTTGCTGCTGGCCTTTGCGGTTGGACCTTTGGTTTCCAGGATTCAGAAAATAGTTAAGAACAGAGATTTAGCAACGACACTTTTCCTTTTGCTAAGTGCGGGTGTTATAGTTTTGTTCTTTGTGTTTTTTACACAATATATAAACCGGGACTTTAAGCGGCTTAACCAAAGTTTTGTAGTGTTGGCGTCCAATAATCAGGAGCAGCTTGACAATGCTGCCCAAAAGGCAAAGGACTATATTGGCACCTTTTACGATTTTGATGAGCTGGGAAGTGAACTGCGTATGCAGTCAGATTCATTGATTGGTAACTTTCAACAGATGGATTTCTCGCAATTAGATACAGAGTCAATTAAATCTGGTGTTGAAAAAATAACCGCAGTTTTTAAAAGTGATGAGGAGGGCGACAGAGAAAAG
The DNA here is from genome assembly GCA_041584015.1 of Bacteroidales bacterium. Lineage (GTDB taxonomy): Bacteria > Bacteroidota > Bacteroidia > Bacteroidales > M50B96 > JBFHES01. Next base: position 13,971 of record JBFHES010000033.1, on the reverse strand, counting down.
GAGTCAGGGTTTAGTTTTCTATTTATGTTCTTTTCAACCATTTTATACTTTGTGTTGATCTTATATTATCTAGATTACTTTACTGGCTTTAAGAAGAAATACTTTAGTTCAAAGGTGGAATCGATGTATAAGCTGGTGTTAGATGATTTCAACGAGAGCTTTATGAAATACCTGAAACTACGGACCCGAATTGTGCTCTTGCTTTCGTTGCTCTACCTGACAATATTTATTATTCTTGATATGCCCGGTTTGATTCTTCTTACCTTACTTATCGTACTGCTCTCTTACATTCCATATCTGCAATATGTAGTGCTTATACCTCTTGCTGTGTCGTGCCTGGTGCTCTCTATCGAGCATCCACATAGCTTTTTGCTGTATTACGGTGTTGTGGTTGGTGTATTTATTTTAGCAAGTATTATTGAAGAACTAATTCTGACTCCCCGAATTATGGAAAAAAATATTGGCATGAATCCGGTGATTATGGTGCTGGCACTGAGTATTTGGAGCTATTTGCTGGGAATACCCGGTACGCTCATCGGAATACCAATGACCAGTTTATTGATCATCTATTTTAAACGGTACTTTTTACAATCGTATAAGCAGGTGTTACAAGAATAGGGCGTGCATTAGAATAGAGATATACAATTTAGTTTGAGAATTTAGCTTCCATTCCTTTCATGAACTGCAGCAATAGCGATCTATTCAATGATCAGCGCTTTAATCAGTGTTAACGAATACAAGTATCCTTATAATAAAGTGAGATTTGAATTGTTGTTTAAGCTAATCTATTATTATCTTGTAATAATCATTTTCAAACGAAAATTGCAGTATCATGGATTCATTTCAAAAAGTGCTTGTGCTTGACGCCCAAACAGGGTTTTATAAAACGAATAGATACAAAGTGGGTGATTTTTTTGGCCCCGTGGATCTTGGACTCTTTAATTCAGGGAATTATAATAGTTTGAATATCGGCACCGGGTTAATGGCTGGTTCCATATTTCCTGGATCAAACCGCTTAATCTTTTCTGGTTTTTCTCCTTGTTGGGGAGGATTTTATATTTCATCAATGGGAGGCGCTGCTTTGGTTTTCGATAACCTTGGTATCAACATGCTTTCTATTCTTGGCATGGCTCAACAGCCTTCAGTACTTTTCTTAAATAGAAAGCATGGTGAAGAAATAGAGGTCAGTATTGAGTCCGTTGATTTAAGGAAGGTCTGGGAGAGCGGACGAAAGGGAATGTATGGTTTAATGGACTATGTGTATGAAAAATACGCAAGTTGCTATTCAAATACTCCGCGCATCTTGTCAACTGGACCAGCTTCTGCAAGCACCGATTTTGGCGGCATTGCATCAGCTCCAATCAAGAAAGGAAAGGTGTCTAATGTTGACACATGGGCAGGAAGAGGCGGCTTTGGCACTAAGATGTTACAGGAACATAACATTGCTGCAATTATTTATGGAGGGACCTATGTTGATGAAGATTTTCGCGATCGCAAAGTAGCGGACGAATGGTTTCAGGATAAGTATCAAAAAAAGATGGCTGCCAAAGATTTGGAGGCAACTACCAAATATCGTTTTGATCCAAACTTTGAAACAGGAGGTACGCTAGGTGTAAATTATGCCAGTCTAGGCGGACGGGTTATTGCGTTCAATTATAATAGTATGAAGTGGAGTGAGGAGGAGCGATTGAAGATGCACAAAGAATTAATCGTTGATCATTACCTAAAGCAGTTTAATGAAGAGACCATTGCAAATAAACAACAGTTCAACTGTGGAGAACCTTGTGTTGCCGTTTGCAAAAAAATGAACGACCACTTTAAAAAAGATTACGAGCCTTACCAAACAATGGGGCCGCTTAGCGGGATATTTGATCAACGAGCGGCGGAACGTGTGAACAATCATGCAGACATGTTAGGATTTGATGCCATTTCGGTGGGTGGCGTTATTAGTTGGTTGATGGAGTGTCTTGATAAGAAATTGATTGAGCCGCAGGAAATAGGTGTTTCCTCTTTGCCTAAATTCAACCTTGAAAATTTTGATGTAGTTAAAGATTCAGATAAGAATGCAAAAATAGCCATTGAGATCTTGGATGCCATTGTTGAAAAGAAAGGAGCACTTGATCTGAGCGAAGGAGCAAGGAAATTTGGGCGGCGATTGTCTCGAAAGAAGAAGGTTAATTTGTTAGACTATTTTGTATTCAATTCTTTTGGACGAAAAGGCTGGATGGTTCCGAATCAATACTGGACTCCAGGTGTATTATCACCTATGCCCATCATGGGAAAATATTACATGAATTATGGCAATGAATTTATTTCACCGCGTGAACTTGGACGAATTAATGCTTCACGGATGAATAAAGAATTGATACTTGATAATCTTGGATTTTGCCGATTCCACCGTAATTGGGCAGAAGAAATGATGCCTGAGGTAATGGGTGAGTTGTTTGGGATGAAGGAATCATTTATAAGTAATGTATCACATACAAGCAGCCGGATTAACAGTCGGAATGCCTCTGTGTTCTGGGAGTCAGAAAGAAACTTTGAACTCATTTATTCTTTCATTAAACGTCAGAAGGAAATCCATGGTGCCGAGGGTGAGGAAATTGTCTATTGGTTGGGTTATTTTGAGCGCGATAAAAAACTTGCCGCACTCGATTACTGGTACGAGATACACAAAGGGGTACATGAAACTTTGAGAGAGTTCTAGGACTGAAGCCATTTCTAGTCATTAGCTCCTTGTAAGGTTAGACACTAAATTTTCAGTATTTTTGTGGTCTATTTAGGGAGAATGGCGATGAATGATAAATCAGATAGGATTAGAAAGTCACACAAGCGAAGTGAGAAATATGGTGTAGAGTCCACAAATATTTTTCCTAAATATCAGTTGTCAGAATCTGAAATTAAAAAACATTTAAAAAAGAATGAGAACCTTCTTCGCATTTCAGAACCTTTCCTAAATCAACTGTACGACATTGTTAAAGGATCTGGTTTTTTTATTAATCTGACGGATTCAAACGGGTGCATATTAAGTATAAATGGTGATGAGAAAGTTATTGAAGAAGCAAAGCGTTTGAAGATGGTTGTTGGCGCCTACATGAATGAATCTTCAATTGGGACAAATTCCATGGGCTTGGTTCTTAAGGAGAAGAAACCTGTGCAGATTACCTCAAAAGAACATTTCATTTCTGCTTATTTTAATTGGACTTGTTCGGCAGCTCCTATAAAATTTAATGGCGAAATAGTGGGTTGTATTAATATGACAGGTTTCGCTAAGAACGTCCATCCCCATAGTTTAGGAATGGTGGTTTCTGCGGCAAGAGCGATTGAGAACAAACTTCACGAACAGCAAAGTATGTTGCAGCTGGAAACCAATAACCAATTTGCCTATGCCATGATGAACAACCTTACTTTTGGAGTGATGGCTATTACCATTGAAGATAAAATAGAATGGGTAAACGATACGGCTTGCAGAATGATCAACACACGCCGAACGGATCTTTTGCATAAAGAGATAACTGATATTCTTCCGGATTGGAAACGGATCTGTAGGATTGTGTTAAATGAATTATTGTTTATTGACGAGCCAGCTAATTTTAATATACCCCATATTAAGGAGCGTTTTTTATTTAATGCTTATGTTATCCGTGGCGAGAACAGCAATATGCATGGCTACCTGATTACCTTCAGGCAGTTTAGCCGTATTGTAAATTTGATAAAGAAATATTCGGGCTGTCATACCCGATTTACATTCGATAGCATTTTTACGCTTTCACCAACTATGATCAAGCTAAAGCAACAGGCACAGCAAGTTGCAAAAAAGCCTTCAACAGTTTTACTTAGTGGAGCCAGTGGCACCGGAAAAGAAGTGGTGGCTCAATCCATTCACAATGCATCTTTACGAAAGGATGCACCTTTCATTGCCTTGAACTGTGGCGCAATGGCCGAATCACTTATTGAAAGCGAGTTGTTTGGCTATGAAGATGGTGCGTTTACGGGTGCAAAGAAAGGAGGAGCTCCAGGTAAATTCGAATTGGCCAATCACGGTACCTTGTTCCTTGATGAGATTGGCGAAATGCCACCTGACATGCAAGTACGACTGTTGCGAAGCATACAAGAAGGCAATGTAACCCGCATTGGGGGCAAAAAGGAAATTGAACTGGATGTAAGAATAATAGCGGCTACCAATAAAAATTTGGAAGAGGAAATTAAAAATGGAAATTTTCGATTGGACCTGTATTATCGACTAAATGTTATCCATCTGAAAATTCCATCATTAAGAAAGCGAAAAGAAGATATCCTCCCCATGGCGCGATTCTTTGCTTTACAGAAAGCAGAACAAACTGGTCGACCAATACCTTTTATTTTGAGTGAATTTGAAGAGGTAATGTTGGCCTATAACTGGCCCGGGAATGTTCGAGAGCTGGAAAATGTGATGGAACGATTTGTTGTGATGGATGGTGATTATTCCTTTTTGGAAGGAATGAAAAATGCAACGCCTATTAAAAATAAAATCAGCACAGATGCCCTTAAGGAAGAGGAACAAGCAAAATCTCTCGCTGAGATAGAACGAGCGGCTATTCTTAATTGTCTTCAATTGCATAATAACAATATGTCGAAAGCCGCTAAGGTTTTGGGTATTAGCCGAAATACCCTGTATCAGAAACTTAAGAAAATAGAAGGCTTGTCTAAGTAAGATATTCTAATGTAAAAAGTTGAATGTTTTATTTCCTAACGGGTAGCACCCTGCCACCTATCCTGCATATTAAATACGGAAATTTAATAAACAAACTGTCCTGATTCCTGACACTGTCCTGAATTAGGACGCCCATTGTTTGTGATACTGTCCTGAATTGGGACAAATAAAGAAAAATTTCTTTAATGAATCGGTTGTGCAGTCCGTAACACCCATGTATGTTGGTGTTTATGGTTTGTGGTACGTGTCTTGGAATCAGGATTGACAGTAATTAAATGTCAAACATTTTAGATTAGATATCATGAACAGATTCACATTACCAAGAGATTTGTACTTTGGAAAAGGAAGTATGGAAGTTCTTAAAGATCTTAAAGGAGCGCGCGCAAGTGTTGTTGTTGGAGGTGGCTCCATGAAGCGATTTGGTTTTCTTGACACAGTTACTTCATACTTAGAAGAAGCCGGTATGGAAGTACAGTTAATTGAAGGGATTGAGCCCGATCCTTCCGTTGAAACAGTACTGAAAGGAGCAAAGATGATGCAGTCGTTCAAACCTGACTGGATTGTTTCAATTGGTGGAGGTTCTCCAATTGATGCTGCTAAAGCAATGTGGGTATTCTACGAACATCCGGAAGCAAAGTTTGAAGACATTGCGAAGCCATTTAATATTCCAACCCTGCGTAATAAAGCACGTTTTGTGGCAATCCCGTCTACAAGCGGAACAGCAACAGAAGTAACTGCCTTCGCTGTTATTACTGACTATAAGGTAGGAATTAAATATCCTTTAGCCGATTTTGAAATTACACCTGACATAGCCATTCTTGATCCTGAGATTGCCTATAAAATGCCTCAACAGTTAACCGCCTATACAGGACTGCATGCACTAACACATGCTACTGAAGCTATGACTGCTTGTTTGGCTTCAGATTTTTCTGATCCCTTAGCACTGAAATCGATTAAGATGATTAAGGAGAATATTCTAGCTTCTTATAATGGCGATGAAGATGCTCGAGATGCAATGCACATAGCACAATGTTTAGCTGGTATGGCTTTTAGCAATGCATTATTGGGGATCTGCCACAGTATGGCTCATAAAACCGGAGCCATATTCCATATTCCCCATGGATGCGCAAATGCGATTTATCTACCCTATGTGATTCAATGGAATCGTAAAAATGCGGAAGCTAAGTATGCTGAAATAGCAAGCTACATTGGTCTAAAAGGTGCTACTGATAAAGAGCTTTGTGACGCATATATTGAATTCATCCGCGAGTTAAATACTCAGATGGGAATCTCACCTAATCTAAGAGCATATGGCATCGATGAGACCGAGTTTAAATCAAAACTTCAGATTATAGCCGAGAATGCGGAGAAAGATGCATGTACCGGCTCTAATCCAAGAGTTACAACCGCTGCTGATTACGAGAGAATATTCACATGTGTTTATGAGGGAACTGAGATTGATTTCTAAACGGGTGTAGCCAACGACCTTTAATTCAGGAACAATGAGTAAAGTAGTAATCACAATTTGTTTAGGAAGTTCCTGTTATCGCCGGGGGAATCAAACTATTCTGGAGGTTATCAAGAATTATCTTGCCGAGCACGCGCTGGGTGATGTGGTAGAATTTAAAGGGCAACTCTGTACAGGCAAGTGTACAGAGGGCCCTAACTTAAGTATCGATGATACAAATTATTCCGGTTTGGATATAAATTCTATCGGCAAAGTTCTAGATAAGCACTTTAATAAGGTTTAGCAAAATGAATAAAAAAGAAGCAATATATACCGAAGAGACCAATTGCCAGGATTGTTATAAATGCGTGAGGCATTGTCCGGTGAAGGCGATTAAAATAGAAAATCACTCTGCTTCAATTATTCATAGTCAATGCATTTTTTGTGGAAAATGTGTTTCAGTTTGCCCGTCGGAAGCAAAGAAGCTCAGGAATGATGTTCGGACAGCTCAGTTTTTATTGAAACAATCTAAACCGGTAGTTTTGTCGCTCGCACCAAGCTATCCGGTTGATTTTGATAGGTATTCCAAAGGACAGCTAATTGCTGCTCTTAAGAAGCTTGGGTTTGATCGAGTTTCTGAAACTGCTCTGGGTGCCGAGCTACTTTCGGCTCGCACGGGAGATTGGCTTGCCCGGCAAAAGAATGGGGTTTATTTGTCTTCTTGTTGTCCGACCATTGTGCATTTGATCCAGAAGTACTATCCCCGGTTAACAGGTAATATTATTCCTTTGAAAAGCCCGGCACAGGTGCACGCTGCTTATCTGCGAGAGACCTATGGTGATGTTACAGTGATATTTGCTGGTCCTTGTATTGCAAAGAAAACAGAGCTTGCTTATCCTGAAAATAACATCAACCTGGCTTTGAGTTTTCAGGAGTTAGATGAACTTTTGCAAACTTCAGGTTTACAGCCGGAATTTATTCAAGCAGATGAATCAGATTTCTTTGAACCGTTTGAAGCTCATAATGGAAAAGCCTATCCAGTTGATGGCGGCATGCTGAATTCAATACAACCAAAGGTGGCTGCCACCGATGCCAGCTTCATGAGTTTTTCGGGCTTAGATAACGTTAAATCAATATTGGGCAATTTGCCAGTGAAAAATAATGGACAATTATTTCTAGAGCTAATGGCATGCAGAGGTGGTTGCTTAAATGGCCCCGGTCGCATGAATAACAAATCCATTGCCACCGGAAGACTACAGATTATTGAGAATTGTGATAATGTAACTGCTTGTACCAATGAGCTCACGGTCGCTGAAGATATCCATCAACAATACAATTTCTTAAAGCCAGTAAATAACATTGAATTTTCAGAGAGGCTCATTAAAAAAACATTGAATGATATTGGTAAAAATATAGAGGCGGACGAACTAAATTGCGGCGGTTGCGGCTATTACACGTGCAGACAATTTGCGAAAGCAATCCTGGAAGAGAAGGCCGAGCCTCAAATGTGCGTTAGTTATATGCGCAGAATGGCACAGAATAAGGCCTATGTGTTGCTGCAAAAAATGCCATATGGGTTTGTCATTGTTGATGAGCATTTAAGAATCACCGAATCAAACAGATTATTTGCCAGTATATGTGGCCCTGATGTAATGCTTGCATACGAAGCCAAACCAGGACTTGAGGGTGCAGATATTATTAAGGTTAGTCCGCTTTCTCGTTTGTTTCAAAATCTGCTGGAATCGGGTCACGATCGTATTGAAAAGCAAATTAGGTTCGATAAAAGCATTTTACATGTATCTGTTTTTACCATTCAAAAACATAAACAAGTATGCGCCATTGTACAGAACCCTGACACAGGAACCATTAATAGAGATGACTTAATTGAAATGATGCAACAGGTAATACGTGAGAACATGCAAACGGCGCAAAAAGTAGCGGGATTGCTAGGCGAAAATGCTTCGCGTACGGAATGCACAATAAATCGAATTCTTGATTCATATAATGGCGAAAGGCATGAAGAACGCTATGTTTATTGATACTGATTACGGGCATTTGCCCAAAAGCGGACAAGTGGTATGTGGCGATGTTTTTATGAATGAGAAGATAAAAAATGAAAACCGATTGGTAGCTGTATTGTCCGATGGTTTGGGCTCAGGAATTAAAGCAAATATACTGGCAAAACTAACTGCTTCTATGGCATTGAATTTTACTGTTAACGATCAACCTCTTGAGCGAAGTGCAATGTCCATTAGGGAAACTTTGCCCATTTGTGAGGTGCGCAGGATTGCTTTCGCAACCTTTACAATTGTTGATACCGAGTTTGATGGTTTTACACGTATTATTGAATATGGGAATCCACAGTTTATGGTATTCCGAAAAGGAGAACTGTTGGAGTTGAAAACATTAGTCAATTCAGAAAATGAATTGTCTGTATCAGAATTTAATGCAGAAATCGAAGATCGCATCATTCTCTTTAGTGATGGGGTTTCGCAATCTGGCATTGGCCGAAAAGATATGCCCTTTGGTTGGGACAACTGCAAAATGATTGAGTTTATTGAGAATATTTTGAATCAGCAACCACACATCTCAGCTAAAGAGTTGCAAAAAACGATAATCACCCGGGCTTCATTAAATGATCAGCTAAAGCCGCAAGACGATATTAGTTGTGGTGTTTTATATTTCAGAACACCTCGATCGTTGATGCTTTGTTCCGGGCCTCCTTATGATGAGAAAAAAGATCGGAAAATGGTAGAGATGCTGATTGGTTTTAAGGGACATAAAATTATTAGTGGTGGTACTACAGCTCAAATTTTTGCTCGTGAATTAAACAAAGAAGTGGAAGTTGATCTGATGAACTTAAACCCTGAATTACCACCAATTGCAAAAATGGATGGAATTGATCTGGTTACTGAAGGAATTTTAACGCTTGGGAAAACGGCTGAAATTCTTAAACGTAAAGAGAATATTCAGGTCTCTGGTAAAAACCCTGCAATGCAATTGAGTGAAATAATCTTGAATCATGATAAGATTACATTTCTAGTTGGTACCCGAATAAATGAGGCACATCAGGATCCCCAAATGCCTGTAGAGCTTGAAATACGTAGAAATGTTATTAATAAAATAGCCTATCTGCTGGAGAAGAAATATTTAAAGGAAATTGAAATCAAATACATTTAACATGAAAAGAATTCAAGTTACAATTTGTACCGGAACCTTATGTCATGTAATGGGTGGTTCAGAACTGCCTGGCTTAGCTCAATTTATTCCATCGCAATATTTACAGTTAATTGAGATTAAAGGTTCGCCCTGCATAAACCATTGCAAGGAAAAGGACCTGAAACCTCCATTTGCCGAAATAGACGGTGATATAATTAGTGAGGCTACTATTGATAAGTTGCTTAAAGAATTGGTAAAGCGCATTAATAATGACGGTTAATAATAACAATGCATCGCTAATAAGAAGAGAGTTGCTTGTGCGCTTATGTGCTGCATTATTGCATGATAAGCCTGAAGAAGTAAATCGTATTCCCATTGATCTTAAGCCAAAAGATAGAAGTGCATTGCGGTGTTGCATTCACAAGGATCGTGCGGTCCTGAAATATAAACTAATGACTTTGCTGGGTTATAGAGAGTCTGATGAAACTGATGAATTACTTCCGATATCATACTATGTTGAGCATTCCAGAGGGAATCAGGATTTTATTATTGATGTGATTTCGGAGGTATGCAGCCATTGCCCATCATCTAAATACGTGGTAAGCAACTTTTGTAGAGCTTGCGAAGCAAGACCTTGTCAGGTAAATTGTCCGAAAGAAGCTGTAGTCTTTGTGAATGGGAAGGCTGAAATTGACGAAGACCTTTGTGTTAATTGCGGAAAATGCGCCAAGCAATGTCCGTACCACGCAATTCAATATCAGGCCAGACCATGTGAGGAATCTTGCGCTGTTGGCGCCATTTATCAGGATGTTGATGGTGTTGAATATATTGACAAAACGAAATGCATCCTTTGTGGGAATTGCATGCAGGCCTGTCCGTTTGGTGCGATAACTCCATCAAGCTGCTTACCTCAGATTATTTCTGAAATTAAAGCGGATAATCAAATAATAGCTATGTTGGCTCCTTCAATTGCCGGGCAGTTTAGAGAAGAATTGGATCAGATTTATGGAAGTATCCTTGCTTTAGGCTTTAGCGATCTTTATTCGGTAGCTTTGGGTGCAGATCTTACCGCTAAACATGAATCACAGGAACTACAGGAACTTATTAAAAGCAATGCCAGTATGCCACTTACGAGTTCATGTTGTCCATCTTGGGTGAAATTTGTGCAAACGCAGAAGGCTTTCAAGGATGATCTTGTTTCGAGTACGCCAAGTCCTTTAGCATTTACCGCCGCAAAAGTTAAAAGTCTTCATCCCAATGTAAAAACTGTATTTATAGCCCCCTGTATTGCCAAAAAGGCAGAGGCACAGGCGCTAAGCAATTGCGACTACTGTATCAGTTTTGAGGAGTTAGGAGCGTGGCTTGTAGCAAGCGGTATTGAAATTGGAAATCAAATAGCTTTTACCCCAAAAAACAGAGCCAGTTTGTTAGGACAAAACTTTGCATTAGCAGGAGGTGTTGCCGAAGCCATAAAAGAAAATGTTGGTATGGATTTACGCATAGAAAATGTACATGGATTGAACAAAGCTAATATTCGCCTAATCAAGCAAAAGATCAAAAATCATTCTTGTGATTTCATGGAAGTAATGTCTTGCGAAGAAGGATGTGTTGGAGGTAGCCAATCATTGGTGTCGGCAAAAGAATCGCGAAGGATATTTAAGTTAAGATAGATTGAGAGCAAATAAGAAAAGAGTGGTTATTTCCAGATACATAAATTCTTGAAGATATACGCGTGTACTCCATCGCTGGAGATGCTATCCGTAATCTCATTTAGGTAAAGTAAAATTTGTAGGATGTCCATGGTAAGTAGGTCGGTGGTTAAGTTTAACTGTATACCTGACATGGCTCTTTCCAGTGCTTCGGCAGCTTTTTGTAAAGCCACATAATGCCTGATGTTGGAAGCGATTACGTTATTAATAGCCGGGTAGGAGAGGTCTGCTTTTTTTAATTGGTATCAATTATATTATTGATGTTGCAGTGTACTTTTGCAATGATTGATTATAAAATGTATTGGCTGTTTTTCAAATCCAATAGCATGTGCTTTACAGAGCGCACTAACAAATATTGAGGGAGATCTTAATCATTAAAAATGAATCTTCTCTTTAAAATGAGCATTCAATATTGATGTGTAATTTTTGTTTTTTTATACGCTGACTTGATTTCTTTCTTTAGGAAGATGGGTAGTGTCGTTTTATTTAAGTGCAGAAAACTAATACATCGTTAGAAGCCTTGTGAGATTGATTTACTGAGAAGCAGCGCCTGCTGTTTTTGTCAATTACTTAGGTTTACTTCATACTTTTTGCAAAATGTAATTTGAGTGATTTAGCTTTTGTTAAATTGTGTTTAATTGCTACGAATCCTTCACTTTTTTCTTCAGTTTTCAAAGTGATCAATCATGAATCTTTGGATTTCAAAGGTTTTTTTGGGTGTTTTAAAGCATAGTGTTCTGTGATTTATCGCACCTTTCTTCTTAGTGTGGCTTTTATTTAAAAGCCATATTTTGAAGGTCCAATTTTTATATCAAACGTTAAAAATGTTCAATATTAATTCAGAGGTTTATGACTTTGTCTCACGTATATACAAATGAAACTTGTGTGACTTCTAAGGAGGTTCTCGAGACGGTAAAGTTGCTGCTTCATGAATTGTTAGGCAAGTATTCAAGCTATCTTATAAATGAAGTGCGATTGTTTCTATTCCTTATATTTGTGAGGTGTCATGGTCTTTTGGCGTATAGAAATACCATGATAGATACGTAAAGATGGTACAGTAATATTAAGAACGAACTTTCTGGTTCTTAAGTTAAGTTAGATCCCAAATAAATCACAACAAATAATTTACAGTTATGAAACATTCATTACTATTAATTTTTATGCTGGCATTTACTCTTTTGAGTAGTGGGCACACACTCACGCCAACAGAAGGTTCATCAGAAGAAATTCTATGCACCCAACCAAGTACAATCGATTCTGGTAGTGCTCCCGAAAAACTTATCTCCCCAAAAGGCAACTACTCCCAACCTAGTGTAAGTATGGAACATTCTGCAGGTCTTCCTATGTATGTTTCCATCCAAATAACTGCCGGTGTATCATGCCCAGGTGGCAGCGATGGCCAGCTAAGGGCGGTCTTATCAGGAGGTAATGCAACTTTCATATATGCATGGTCGAATGGTACTGTAAATAACAATGTCGGCTTTTGGTTTAATAGTATAGGTGGTTTGGCAGCGGGCACCTATACGGTAACAGTAACCGACGGAATAGGGCTTACGACTACAGCGTCAATAACCTTAAACGATCCGGAACCAACAAGCGCTATCTTTCAATATGGAGCATCTGTCTTTTTGCAAACTTCAACTGACCCTACCCCCGTTATTACTGGTACACCAGGAGGAAGTTTTACCTGTCCGTCATCAGATTTGGTAATTGATGCAAATACAGGAACGATTGATGTATCAGCTAGCGTTCCAGCAACTTATACAATAACCTACACGGCTCCTGGTTCATGTCTTCTAACCACTTCAAATGTGAGTATTACCATAAACGGAGATCCAATTGTTGATGCAGGACAGAATCAGTCTGTATGTTCATCACAGACTTCTCACCAGTTAAATGCAACAGTGGTCAATGCAACTTCAATAGAATGGACTAGTACTGGTACCGGTACATTTTTGGATCCGAGTATTGAGGACGCCACTTATATTCCAAGCCAACAAGATGTTTCTGTTGGCTCCATAGTATTGACATTAACAGCCAACCCTACCTTGCCTGTTTCACAACAGGCAAGCGATGCAATAACCCTGACCATCTATAACCCGTTCACTGCAGGTGCAATCCTCACAACTGGTGAAACCATTTGTCACAATGGCGACCCTGCAGAAATAGGAAACTTAAGTGCTGCGAGTGGTGGTGATGAAATGATCAGTTATCAATGGCAAAAATCCATTACCGGTGCATCATCTGCATTTACAGATATTGCCAATGCCAATGCCATTACGTATAATCCTCCAAGCGGATTAACAGTTACCACTTGGTATCGCCGCATGGCGAAAGATGGTACTTGCAATACAACCTTCACCGGCTCTCTTGGTGTTTGGAAAGTGTTGGTTTACGATGAATTTACAGTTGGAGCAATCCTCTCAAGTGGTGAAACTATATGTTATGGTGACGATCCAATTGAAATAGGAAACTTAACTAATGCGACTGGTGGTGATGAAATGATTAGTTATCAATGGCAAAAATCCATTACTGGTGCATCATCCGGATTTACAGATATTGCCAATGCCAATGCCATCACGTATAATCCTCCAAGCGGATTAACAGTTACCACTTGGTATCGCCGCATGGCGAAAGATGGCACTTGCAACACAACCTTCACCAGCTCTCTTGGTGTTTGGAAAGTGTTAGTGTACGATGAATTTACAGCTGGAGCAATCCTCTCAAGTGGTGAAACTATCTGTTATGGTGTTGATCCAATTGAAATAGGAAACTTAAGTGCTGCGAGTGGTGCTGATGAAATGATCAGTTATCAATGGCAACAATCCATTACTGGTGCATCATCCGCATTTACAGATATTGCTAATGCCAATGCCATTACGTATAATCCTCCAAGCGGGTTAGCAGTTACCACTTGGTATCGCCGCATGGCGAAAGATGGTACTTGCAACACAACCTTCACC
>JBFHES010000032.1:0-26883 GCA_041584015.1 Bacteroidales bacterium | reverse complement strand
GCAATCATCATGTTGCCTGTGATGATATTGGACGAGTAAAAATGCCACGATGGATCTCAAATTTCACGGGTAAAAAGTTAGAGTACGAGGTTGTAGCCGGATTAGATAAGTTGCCAAATAAAATTACTGATTACGCCATGGTCATTCAATGTGGTGGTTGTATGATTACACGTAAGCAAATTCACAACCGCTTGAAACCTGCCATTGATGCTGGTATTCCTGTTTCTAATTATGGGATGTCGATAGCCTATGTGCAAGGAATTTTCGAACGCGCCGTTAAACCATTTGTTAAGGTTGATAAAGGTAATCTCGATTATTTGTAGGCTGATTTAGCCTCTGCGGAATTCTGAAACTACAATGGCTGCTGCTATTGCAACATTCAGCGACTCTGGTCCTTCGGTTCCAATTTTCGGAATGCTAATGCGCTTGTTAATGTGCTGCGCCAGTTTACCTGAAATACCGTTGCCCTCGTTACCGAGAATGATGGCGCCGTTGCTGCTAAGCTTGGTTTGGTGAATATTTTCGCCATCCATAAATGTTCCGTAAACCGGTGTGTTTTTTACTTGCTCAAAGAATTCAACCAAATCAACATAATGAACTTGAGTTCTTAAAAAAGCGCCCATGGTTGATTGAATGGTTTTATGGTTGAATACATCAGCTGTTTCGTGAGAGCAAATTACATGCTTCATGCCGTACCAATCGGATAAACGTATAATTGTCCCCAGGTTTCCCGGATCCTGAATATCATCTAAAACAAAGTACAGCTCATTTTCAAGTTTGGCTATGTTTAAATCAAATTCAGGCTTTTCAAGAACAATCAGAATTTGCTGCGGAGTAGTTTGTGAGGATATTTTTTTGAACTCCTGTTCGCTTACTTCAATGAGTTCGTGTTTCGAATCAATTTCGTTTTTTTCGAGCCATTTACCTGTCGCAACAACAAAACGAATTGTGAAAGACGAGTGCAGGACTTCGTTTGCAAGTTTGTTGCTCTCCACAACAAAAAGGTTTTCGCTGTCGCGATACTTTTTTACGCGCAGAGAATTGATGAGTTTTATTTTAGATTTACTTAACATATCGCCTATTGTTAGGCAAAGATAAGAGAATATGTAGGATGCATCTGCACTTAATCATTCGGAAAAACTAATTAGTCACAACTTTTAATTGACTATCTTGTCTGTATAAATTCAAAGTAGAATTACATGAGTACCAATATAAAATATAGAAAGCTAGCGATTGTCAACAAAGATCCTTGGTTAGAGCCAGTTCAGCAAGATATTTTTGATAGATACATGCGCTATAAAAATCGCTTGAGCGAAATAGAAATGAACTATGGCAGCCTTAGCAAATTTGCTGATGGATATAAGTATTTTGGCGTTAACTACAACAGTAAGTTAAAAGGCTGGTACTACAGAGAATGGGCACCAAAAGCGCATCAGCTTTTTTTAACAGGCGATTTTAATAATTGGAATAAAGATAGCCATCCGCTAAAACGCAATGATTACGGCGTTTGGGAATTGTTTCTGGATGAGGCTTCGTACAAAGAAAGCTTTGTGCACGGTAGCTTGTTTAAGGTAATTGTTCATTCTGATAAAGGCGAGCATTATCGAATTCCGGCTTATATTAAAAGAGTTGTGCAAGACGAGCAAACCAAGGATTTTAGTGCACAATTATGGACGCCGAAAAAATACAATTGGGAAGGCGACAAATTTAAACTGGCAGATATTAAGAATCCGCTCATATACGAGTGTCATATTGGTATGGCACAGGAGAAGGACGCCGTTGGAACTTATAAGGAGTTTCAGGATCAGATATTGCCACGCATTAAAAATGCAGGATACAACATCATTCAAATTATGGCCATTGCCGAGCATCCATATTATGGAAGTTTTGGTTATCATGTTTCCAGTCTCTTTGCGGCTTCATCGCGTTTTGGCACTCCGGAAGAATTAAAAGACCTGATTAAGGCAGCGCATCAACAAGGTATTGGTGTAATTATGGACATCGTGCATTCGCATACGGTAAAGAATATTAACGAAGGTTTGAATGAATTTGATGGAAGCGATGATCAGTACTTTCATCCGGGCGAACGGGGAGAACATCCTTCGTGGGACTCAAAAATATTTGATTACGGGAAAACCGAAGTGTTACAGTTTTTGCTTTCGAATATTAAATTCTGGCAAAAAGAATTTCATTTTGATGGATACCGTTTCGATGGCGTTGGTTCTATTCTTTATTGGCACCACGGCTACGACATGCCATTTACGCGCGAAAAATATTTTAATCAGGGCGTAGAGTACGACGCAATTACCTATCTGCAATTGGCCAATAAACTGATTCATACCATAAACCCAAAAGCTGTATCTATTGCAGAAGATGTGAGCGGAATGCCAGGTTTGTGCCAGCCAATTCATGAAGGCGGCATTGGCTACGATTATCGTTTGGCGATGGGCATTCCTGATTATTGGATTAAACTACTGAAAGAACAACCTGATGAGCAATGGGACATTCATCAATTGTATCAAACAATTCTCGATCGTAAGTTCGATGACAAAACAGTTGCATATGCCGAGTCGCACGACCAGGCATTGGTAGGCGATAAAACCATCGCATTTAGATTAATGGATAAGGAGATGTATTACAATATGAGTGTCTCCGATCAGCATCCTGTTGTTGACAGAGGCATTGCTTTGCACAAAATGATACGTTTGTTTACGATCGCCCTGGGAGGAAATGCTTATATGAATTTTATGGGTAATGAGTTCGGACATCCCGAGTGGATCGACTTTCCGCGTGAAGGTAATAACTGGAGCTACTACCATGCTCGCAGGCAATGGTCCTTGCTCGATAATCCGCAGTTAAAGTATCAGTATCTGGCAAAGTGGGACAGGATGATGTTGCAGCTGGCAGTAGATTTTAATTTGTTAAATGCACCATATCCGCAGCTGCTGAACAACGACGACTGGAACAAAACAATTGTGTTTGAGCGGGGCGGTCTGTTATTCGTGTTTAACTTCCACGTGAACCTTTCGGTAATGGATTATGAGTTTCCTATTCACGAAGCTGGCAGCTATGAGCTTATACTTAATAGCGATGGACGTGAATATGGCGGATTTGGCAGAATAGATGAGAGTACCAAATACTTCAGTTTCGAAAATAAGGAAACAGGGGTAAGCAGCCTAAAAGTGTACAATGTAAATAGAGCTGTTCAGGTATTCAGAAAGCAATAGCCGCTGCTAGTATGGAACAAATGTTTTTAAATGAGTTAAGCTGTTGTAGCCTTTGTCCTCGGAATTGTGGAGTCAACAGATTGGCAGGAGAACTGGGTTTTTGTAAGAGCGGGGCAGGTTTCGAAGTTGCATCAATAGTTGCACATCACGGCGAAGAGCCGGTGATAAGTGGCGAGAAAGGAATTTGCAATGTGTTTTTTGCCCATTGTAATCTCGATTGTGTTTTTTGCCAAAATCACCAAATAAGTAAGAGAAGCAAAGTGGAGCAAGCTAAAGAACTAACACTTGCTGAGGTGCTTTTGCAAATAACTCAACTGCTCGACCAGGGAATTAATCATGTGGGTTTTGTTAGTCCGTCGCACTTTATTCCACAAACTAAAGCCATTATTCATGCATTGAGGCAAAGCGGTAGGAATCCGGTTTTTGTGTATAATACAAATGCTTACGATTCGGTGGATGCTTTAAAAGGATTGGAGTCATATATTGACGTGTATTTGCCAGATATTAAGTACATGAACGAAGAGCTTGGGAAAGCAATTTCGGCAGCACCAAACTATCCGAACACAGCTTCAAAAGCGTTAAAGGAGATGTATCGGCAGAAGGGCGCAAGGCTTGAATTAAATGATGATGGTTTAGCGCAATCAGGAATTATTATTCGTCATTTGGTTTTACCGGGCCAGGTTGAAAATAGTTTGCAGGTGTTGGAGTTCATTGCTTTTGAGGTTTCCTATAAAATGCATATCTCCTTAATGGCACAATACAAACCAACGCAAAAAGTAATGGCGCATCATTTTCTGAACAGAGCCATTACTGAACCTGAATATGAACAGGTGCTGGATAAAATGGAAGAGCTTAATTTGTATAATGGCTGGGTGCAGGACTTGTCAAGTGCTGATAACTACAATCCGGACTTTGAACAACATCAACCTTTTAAATAAACGTAGCACCGTCAATGCTAAGCTTAGCAATTCAAGCCAGACAGTTTATTCCTGGAATTTCATGCCAAATACCTTGGCGAAGTTTGCCTTTACTTTTTGCTTTACTTCTTCGAAATTTTGCTTTGCTCCAAGCTCCTTTTCCAGTGAGGTAACCGCTTTATCGGTAAATCCACATGGATTGATAAAGTTGAAAAAGTCGAGGTTGGTGTTTACATTAAAGGCAAAGCCATGCATGGTTATATAGCGGCTCGACTTAACGCCAATGGCACAAATCTTTCTGTTTTTTACCGGATTATTGGTATCCAACCAAACACCGGTTGCACCATCAAGCCTTTCCGATGAAATGCCATATTCCTTCAGTGTAAGGATAATTGCTTCTTCCATCTGGTGGATGTATTCTTTCAATCCTAAATCAAAATTCTCCAGATCAAGAATTGGATAACCAACAATTTGTCCCGGGCCATGATAGGTAATATCGCCACCACGGTTGGTCTTGAAAAAGGTGACATCCAGCTTTTTCATTTGCATCATATTCACAAGCAAATTGTTCTCCGAACCACTCTTACCCAAGGTATAAACATGCGGATGCTCAACAAAGAATAAACGGTTTTCGGTAATGTGCTGTTCTGCTTCCGGTAGTTTATGATTAAGTCCTTTGATCTTGATCAGCTCATTGAAAAATCCTTCCTGAAAATCCCAGGTGTCTTTGTATTCTCTATTTCCAAGATCCTGGAAATGTGTTTGCTTGTTTTTCATTGGGGTTGTTTATTGGTGGTGTATTCCGACGAAAGCAGGAATCTCGGCAATAATGCTGAGATTCTCACCTTCGTAGAAACGTATGTTTTTATTTTATGTGCTTTTCTGCATGATACGAGCTGCGCACCAATGGTCCGCTCTCAACATGACGGAATCCTTTTTCCAGACCGATTTGTTCATATTCTTTAAACATCTCTGGTGTAATGTAATCAACAACTGGCAAATGCTGCTTTGTTGGTTGCAGGTACTGACCAATGGTTAGTACTTCAACGCCAATCGCGCGCAGGTCGTCCATCGTTTCAATTACCTCTTCCTGGGTTTCTCCAAGGCCAAGCATGATACCTGACTTAGAACGGATGCCCGATTCAACGATCTGTTTTAGCACTTTCAGGCTAAGGTCGTATTTGGCTCTTGTTCTAATCACTGGTGTTATCCGGCGAACGGTTTCCATGTTATGCGAAATTACCTCTGGCTTTTCGTCAATAACTTTCTGAATGTCGCGCTTAATGCCATTGAAGTCGCCTATTAGCACCTCCATGGTTGTATTTGGATTTACCTCGCGCACCTTGCGGATGGTCATGGCCCATATTTCGGAACCGCCATCTTCCATATCGTCACGGTCAACAGAGGTTATTACCGCATGTTTAACCTTGAGCAATCGAATTGATTCGGCTACTCTTGCCGGTTCCTTATAATCAGCTGGTAATGGTTTGCCCGTTTTTACATTGCAAAATTTACATGCTCTGGTGCAAATGTCACCAAGAATCATAAAGGTTGCTGTTCCTGCGCCCCAGCATTCTGCTTGATTTGGGCAAGCACCACTTGTACAAATGGTGTGTAGTTTATGTTCGCCAATAATACCGCGCACTTGCTTTACTGCATCTCCTAAAGGTAATTTAACCTTTAGCCAGTCTGGCTTTCTTCTGTTTTCTGCTTTTAAAACTTCCATCTATCTTCCTCAAAAAAATCATTTTAAAGCCTAACAATTATTTGGCAATTGTTAGCTCATCAATTAGGTTTTTAGCGCCAGCTACCTTATCAATAACAAACAGAATATAACGCGCATCAACGCATATAGTTCTTTGCGTTGTGGTCTCAAATGAAATGTCGCCACTCATGGCTTCCCAGTTACCATCGAAAGCACAACCAATTAGATTTCCTTCGGCATCAATAACCGGTGATCCTGAGTTTCCTCCGGTTATGTCGTTGTTGGTAATAAAATTAACCACCAATTCGCCTTTATCGTTGGCATACCTGCCATAGTCTTTTTTCTCGTAAAGCTCTTTAAGTTTTGCCGGAACATGAAACTCCCAATCATTCGGAACTTCTTTCTCCATTACACCTTCAAGGGTTGTGTAATAATCGTAATGTACACCGTCTGCAGGTCTGTAATCGCCAACGGTACCGTATGTCAGTCTCATGGTGAAGTTCGCATCAGGTGCAAATTTCTTGTCTTTCTGCATCTCTCGCAGGCCTGCGATAAACTGACGCTCGCCTTTTTTAATGCTGGTGTTTAGATCGCGAACAATTACATTTCGTTTGCGGTATTCGTCAATAAATGCTTTAACCAGTATGGCCGCAGGATCTTTAACAATCTCTTTGCCGAATCCAACTTTTGCTTTTAGTTTGTCTTCATCAACAAAAATGCTTTTTGCAAATAGCTTTTTGCTATAAGCCTCAAAGTTGCCTTTGTATTTTTTGTGAATCTTTGTTAGATATTTAGGATGATGAATTGGATCTACATTATTGTAAAACTTATGAAGCATAGCAGCTAAAACCTTTTCATCGGTAGGTGCATTGTAATCCTTAAAGTGGGCGTTAATAGTTTTACCTAGTGCTGTTTTATTGAATTCTCCTGTTGCGGTGTTGTAAATTCTGTCAACCGTATTTATAAAGCTAACTAACTCGCTTCCGCTATAAATGGCTTCCATAAAATATTTGTCAGCCAGATTGTATTCCGATAATCCTGAAAAACCTGATTCAAGTGTTGAGAGTGTTTTACCATATTTCTTTTTGCGCGCTTCATCAGCATTTACCCATGTTGTAAATTCCTTCTCCAACTCTTGTTTCCGCTCAATAATTTTGTTGCGCTTAAGCTGCTTTACCTGACCAATTGAATATTTCCAATAGTTAGATGTACGTGCTTGTTTTGATGCATACTGAATACGAACTTTTTCGTCAGCATCCATATCGGCACGATAAATTTCAAGCTTTTTAGTTCGAACATCAATAATAGTTGGAGCCGATTGTTCCAGTAATAATTTTACACCATATGATGATAAATAGCGTTCGGTACGTCCCGGATAACCCATGATCATTGCATAGTCGTTTTTCTCGATGCCATCTAATGAAATTGGTAAATGGTGCTTTGGTTTCATTGGAACATTGTCCTTTGAGTAGGCTGCCGGACTACCGTCTGGTGCTGTGTATACTCTAAATAAGCAGAAGTCTCCTTTATGACGAGGCCACATCCAGTTGTCGGTATCGGCGCCGTACTTACCAATTCCCCATGGTGGTGTTCCAACTAAACGAACATCTTTGAACTCTTCGTAAACAAACATGTAGAATTCGTTGCCACCAAAAAAGTCGCGAACTACCGCTTCTAAATGTGTTCCTTCCTTGGCCTTATCAGCTAGTCGCTTGCTAATGCGACGAATTATTTTTCTTCGTTCCTCTTCGTTTGTGTCCCAGCTTAGACTGTCTGTTATTTGCTTGGTCACATCTTCCATGCTAACAAGAAATTTTACCGACAGGTTCGGGTTTACCAATTCCTGATCCTTGCTCATGGCCCAAAAACCATTGGTCAGGTAATCATGCTCAACAGAACTGTGTTCTTGTATTTGACCCAAACCACAGTGATGATTGGTTAATAACAACCCTTGCGACGAGATGATCTCACCGGTGCAACCTCCGCCAAACTGAACGATTGCATCTTTTAAACTAGAATTGTTAACACTGTAAATTTCTTCAGGACTTAGCTTACATCCTGCTTTTTGCATATCGGCGTAGTTTAGCCTTTTTACAAAAATTGGTAACCACATTCCCTCGTCGGCCTTAGATGCAACCGGAAGGATTAGAACTGCTAAAAAGAATATGAATATTTTTTTCATCTTACTGAATTATAAATTTCTATAAAAATCGGAGCACAAAGATATTAATTTGATATCTATATTTACCAATATTAAAAAGGTAAGAACATAACATTAATCACCTATGATGATGAAAAAAACAATAAGATTGAAGCAATTGTTTTTAGCGATTTTCATTTTAACATTTTCAGCGAATGGGTTTTCTCAGCAAGTAGATTGGGTGACTTTCTGCGAGCACTCATCATTTATGGAAACACCACGTTACAATGAAACCATTCGTTACTGCAAGCAGCTTGCCGATCATTCGCCAAGCATCAGGTTTGCCAGTTTTGGAATTAGTCCGCAAGGGCGGGAATTACCATTGCTTATTGTTAATAAGAACGGAATGTTTACCGCTGAGGAGGTTCGTGCGAGCGATCATCCGGTGGTGATGATTCAAGCAGGAATTCATCCCGGCGAATCGGAAGGAAAGGATGCCGGATTAATGTTGCTCCGCGATTTAATAATCCATGATAAATACCCGGGATTGCTCGAAAATACTACAGTTTTGTTTATTCCTATCTTTAATGTTGATGGGCATGAGCGATGGAGCAAATACAGCCGAATAAATCAAAATGGTCCAATAGAAATGGGTTGGAGGGTGAATGCACAAAATTTAAATTTGAATAGGGATTACATGAAAGCGACAAGTCCTGAAATGAAGGCATGGCTTGAACTCTACCATAAATGGATGCCTGAATTCTTTATTGACTGTCATACCACCGATGGGGCCGATTATCAATATGTACTTACCTATGCCATGGAGATTTATGGGAATATGGATAAAGGCTTAACCCGTTGGCAAAAGGATAAATTTATTCCGGACATGGAGAAACATATGTTTGCCAATGAAATGCCGGTTTTTCCATACGTATCGTTCAGGACCTGGCACGATCCGAGGAGCGGTCTGAAATCAGGTGTTTCAACGCCGATGATTTCTAATGGCTACACGGCTTTACTCAATCGCCCGGGCTTGCTCATTGAAACACACATGCTAAAACCATACAAACCACGTGTCGAGTCAACTTATGAACTCTTGAAGTTCTCCATTAATTATGTGAATAGTAATCAAAAGGAATTGAAAAGCCTTATCGCAAAAGCGGATGAAAAGGCCAGACAATTGGCGTATACCAAAGATCAGCTTGCAGTAGACTATAAGATATCCATGCAAGACAGTGTTATGGTTGATTTTCTGGGTATTGATTATGAAGTGGTGAAATCTGACTTAACCGGCTATAACTGGTATAAATATGGCGACGAGGCTAAGACATTCTCCTTGCCGTTTTTCAATACTTCGGTGCCAACAGAAAAGGTTCAACTACCCATGTCTTATATTATTCCAGAAGAATGGAATGAAGTAATTGCTATTATTAAAAACCATGGAATTGCCTACGAGGAGCTCGGCGACAGTGCACGAATTGTAGTTGATTCCTATGAATTTGTTGATTATGAAATGGGCCGCTCATCCTATGAAGGTGAACAGCGTGTGAGCATTCAAGAAATGAAACCAATTACTGAAGAGCGTTTTTACAGTAAAGGTTCCATTGTTATTCATACTTATGCGCAAGCTAATAGCAGAACCAGATTGCTTGCCTATTTACTGGAGCCAATGGCAGACAATTCGCTTGTTTCGTGGGGCTATTTCAATTCAATTTTTGAGCAGAAGGAATATGCCGAGACCTATGTGATGGAGAAAATGGCAAGAGAAATGATTCGAAAGAATCCTGAGTTGCTTAAGGAGTTTGAAGAAATGAAGGTGAAGGATCCAAACTTTACTAAAAGCCATTGGACCATGACTAATTGGTTTTATAAACGAACAGCATATTGGGATAGTCATCTGAATAAGTATCCTGTTGGTAAATTGACAAGTATAGAATAATTTGATAATTGTACCTGATTTCTTTTTTGCCGGAATTATGAATGTAATTGCTCCAAATTGGCAATTCCTTTAAGGGCAACTCCGCATCGCGGACAGATATGGCTGTTTTCGTAAACGGCCTTACCACATACCGAGCATGTAATAAAAGATCCCGAAGATTTCGTATTGTATTTTATGTACAAATGCACCGATAGTATTATTGGCATTGTAAATAAAAACAATATGAAATACAGTAAACTCATTGCAGGTGCTGGTTTTCTAAGATTTTAAATAAACTGATTGATTACGGTTAACACATATACTAGCGCAAATATAACAAATGCACACTTTTTATTTATGTGCATTTAGGATTTTAACATTTCGATAACCTCCCTTTTTTGTGATTTCACAATTATTTAACTAATTGATTAGTTGTGTAACTAAATATTTAGTTTTAAATTTGACGGTATAATTATTGTGTGAAAAAGCCATTGATTATGAATAACTCAGCGTTGGATTTTATTTGAGTGATTCCAATTATCTTGAGTTAAACCAAAGTTCGTTAATCAGTGAAAAATCTATAATCATGAAGAAATTAACCAGTGCCGAAGAGCAAATCATGCAAATCCTGTGGGAGTTGAAAGAAGGTTTTGTAAAGGATTTGATTGAGAAGATGCCCGAACCAAAACCTGCCTATAATACAGTTTCTACAATAACCCGAATATTGGAGAAAAAGGAATTTGTTTCACACAAGTCGTATGGAAAAAGTCACCAGTACTACCCTTTGATTTCGAAAGAAGAATATACACAAAGCTATTACAAGAGCTTTATGAAAGACTACTTTGGTAATTCGTTTCAGCGAATGGTCTCGTTTTTTGCAAAGCAGGAGAATTTGTCTATTTCCGAAATTGATCAGTTAATGAAACTAGTTAAAGAAGATATTGAATCTAAAGAGGAATAGCCATGGAAACTTTTCTAGTTTATACAATGAAGTCGGGTGTTGCCATGTTTTTATTTTATGGTGTATACTTGCTGCTGTTGAAGAAAAGTACACACTTTAAGCTTAATCGCTTTTACTTATTGAGTACTTTCATTTTTTCAATAGTACTTCCGTTTATTCAAATAGATTTATTTACCAGCTCAAAACCTCAGGTGATTCATTACATGCTTAAGGCTGTAGAGATA
Source organism: Bacteroidales bacterium (assembly GCA_041584015.1). Classification (GTDB taxonomy): domain Bacteria; phylum Bacteroidota; class Bacteroidia; order Bacteroidales; family M50B96; genus JBFHES01. The sequence goes on along the minus strand of JBFHES010000032.1, from coordinate 15,791 downwards.
AATCAAATTGAAAGCATCGATACGGCTGTAATTCCGCTTTATGGCATCATTAGCTGGGCGTACCTGCTTGTGTTGTCGGGCTTGCTGTTGTGGTTGATTATCGGACTGGTAAGAATTATACACATCTATGTTACAGCTATTCCTTTAAAAACGGATGAAGTAACCATTCATAAGACAGCCGCTGATCATGGGCCGTTCTCATTTTTTACACACGTGTTTATTCCGTCAACATTAATTCCGTCACCTAACTTAAATCAGATTGTTGAGCATGAATTGGTCCATGTAAGGCAAGGTCATTCGCTGGATGCGCTGCTGGTTGATGTTATCTCTGCAGTGATTTGGTTCAATCCTATGGTTTGGATCTATCGGGCATCGATAAAGGAAACGCACGAATATTTAGCGGATCAGGGAGTTATAAGTAAAGGGTACCATCCTGTAAGCTACAAGCAAATGATTTTAGAATCCGCAATAGGGAGCAAAGTCTTGCTTCCGGTAAATAGTTTTAATCGTATAAAAATCAAAAACCGCTTAATCATGATAAATAAATTAAAACCCTCAAGATTTGCTGCTTTAAAATTAGTAGCAGTTCTACCTGTTGTTGCCTTTTTGTTTTATTCATTTTCAAATCCGGTAACAAGTATTGAAAACTCGCTTCTGAGCTTAACTGAAGACATTGCCGTGGAAAGTTATGCATTAACATTAAACGAGCTAAAGGATGATACAGTTTATGCTCAGGTTGATGAAATGCCAGTTTTCTCGAAAGGAGGCAATGATGGCTTGCGCATGTACATTGCTCAGAATATTAAATACCCTGCAAGTGCCAGAGATAAAGGCATCCAGGCTAGTATCTTCGTATCTTTTGTGATTAATAAAAAAGGAAAGGTTGAAAATGTAGAGCTTATTAGAGCAAAGAGCTACATTCTTGACGGTAAGAAAAAGGTAAATACTTCTGCGCCAGAACTGGAGGAAGAGTCATTGAGAGTTGTAAAATCTTTGCCGGATTTTACACCCGGAAAGCAAAATGGTAAACCAGTAAGCGTAAAGATGACCGTTCCGATTAACTATAAATTGGATGGCAAAAAGAAAGATAAAAAGAACAAGTAGGCCATTGAATTAAAAACTGGGTCATGTTCAAGAATTATCTGAAAGTGGCATTTATAAGCTTGATGCGTCATAAAAGTCACGCGTTGATAAATATATTCGGTTTGGCAATTGGCATTGCATGTTTTCTTCTTATTGGTAATTATGTACGGTTTGAGTATGGCTACGATACCTATTTACCAGCATCAGAAAATACCTATCGTTTAATAACCAATGTTAAGCAACCGTCTGGTGATGTAATGAATACGGCACTTTCGTCTACTGCATTTAGTAAAACATTAACGGCTAAGTTTCCCGAAATTCTGGCAACAACCCGGCTTTTACCTGACCACGAGGCAAATATTGAAATTGACGGTTTTACCTATCTTGAAGAAGGCTTAATTGTAGCAGACTCTTCCTTCTTTAAAGTATTTCCATATAGCTTTATTCTTGGTACTCCTGAATCTGCTTTTATGGGTAATCGAAGGGTTATCCTCACAGCATCTAAAGCAGAGAAATTTTTTGGAGAAGATAATCCGGTTGGTAAAACAATGCTAATTGGAAGAGATAATGAATATACTGTAAGTGCTGTAATTGAAGACATTCCTGTAAATACTCATTTGGAGTTTGGGGTAATTCTATCATCTGATGGTATGGCGCAGTTTGATGCGGATTTTATTGGCTCTTTGAACATCTATTCATATGCTCTATTGCAGGAAGGTGTAGATTATCATAAAATGGATGAAAAGCTATACCTGGATATTTATGATGAAATGGGTGAGAATTGGGCGGAACTGATAAAGTTTAAATTACAGCCCGTTGAGGATATCCATTTTACAACCGACCGGGAGCACGAATTAGCTATTGTGTCGGAAAAATCGCAGGTGGTATTTTTAACAATGATTGCCTTAATCATCCTGGTAATTGCCTGCATTAATTTTATGAACCTGGCTACAGCCAAATCCGAAACACGATCGAAAGAAGTTGGAATGCGTAAGGTTGTTGGTGCTAACCAAACGCAGCTTTGGGTCCAGTTTATGACAGAATCATTCATCACCGTTTTTATCGCAGTGTTGCTCTCCTTGTTTATTATACATTTAATACTACCAGTGTTTCAGCAAATTGTAGGCAGAGCAGTTGGGTTTAATTTTGTTAAGGATATTCCAACATTTATTGGTGTATGGCTGATGGTAAGTATTATTGCAGGCAGCTATCCGGCAATTTATTTAGCAGCAGTTAAACCAATTCGAGCATTAAAAGGTACTGCTACAAATAATAAGAAAGGCCATGGAATACGGAAAGTACTGGTTGTGTTCCAGTTTACGGTTACGGTGGTGCTTATTATTGTTACACTAATTATCTATAAACAGCGCGAGTTTATGGAGAATAAGGATATTGGCTATTCAACAAAAAATATCATTAGTTTGCAGCTAAACGAGCAAACTAGCCAGCAAAACTTTGAGCAGTTAAAGTCGGAGTTTCATCATATTAATGGCGTAAATACACTAAGTTGTTCAGATAATATTCCGGGTAGGTTAATTGCCGGACAGCGTCAGTATACCATACAGGATAGCTCGGTTGAGCGAGGAACCAAGGGCTATTTAATAAAAAGCTTTTTTGCAGATCATGATTTTATTTCCTTGCTGGATATTGAGTTAATTGCCGGTCGTAATTTCTCAAAAAAATTTGCTTCTGATGCTTATAACGCTGTTATTATTAACGAGGCCTGCATGAAACGCTTTGGATGGACAAATGCACTTGGACAAACTATTTCTAACGAGCGACGGGATTCGGTATTTGACCTGCAGGTAATTGGTGTGGTGAAAGACTTTAATTTTGAAAGTTTGCATACAAGTGTCGACCCACTGATTCTTAACCTAGGGCAAAATGGATTTAGTTATCTATCAATAAAAGTAGACGACCTGAATAAGCAGCAAACCATAAACGAAATAGCTGATGTTTGGGCAAGGTTGGAACCTAATCATCCGTTTAACCCAATCTTCCTGGAGGAGGATTTTAACTCACAATATCAACAAGAAGATAGAATGAATTCCGTTTATTCATCGTTTAGTTTGTTTGCAATTATTATTGCGTGTTTGGGCCTGTTTGGGATGATTTCCTTCACCATTGAAAAGAAACGTCGGGAGATTGGAATACGAAAGGTGTTAGGTGCGTCTATCACAAAAATATTGATAATTATTAATAAAGAGATGTTTATAATGCAAGCGCTGGCGAATGTTATCGCATGGCCAATTGCTTACTATTTTGCCAGAGAATGGTTAAATGGATATGCTTACAGAGCGAGTATCGGTGTATTTGATTTTCTAATTGCAGCGCTTGTTGCTTTGGTTATTTCAATTAGTACAGTGTCTTATATTAGTTTTAAGTCGGCCAATGCCGATCCCGTTAAGGCCATCTATCATCAATAGCATAAGATTTTTAAAAGGAGTTTATTTAATTGATAAACTCCTTTTATCTTTGACAAAGTTTTAAATCATCATTTGCACCTACTGAAATGAAAAATTCTGAGCTCTTAAAAGATTTTCCAGCCTATACCGATTTGTTCAAAGATTCCCTTGACCTGGATAGGATTGTGAAAGATTGTGGAACACTAAAAACCGTGGATAATTTAAAAGCGATTTTTAGCTTAATTGATCTTACTACTCTAGATGTTACAGATACAAGCGCAAAAGTTGCGGGTATGAGCAAGAAGGTTAACGAGTTTGCAGCGTCATTTCCAGAGATGCCGAATGTTGCTTCCATTTGTGTTTATCCTGCTTTGGTTGAAACAGTAAAACATCATCTTACTACCAGAGGAGTTGGTATTACATCGGTTATTGGTGGATTTCCTGCTTCTCAAACTTGTATTGAAGTAAAGGAGCTTGAGACTGAAATTGCAATTTTAGATGGTGCTACCGAAACAGATATTGTTATGTCGGTTGGACGATTTTTAGAAGAGCAATACAAAACTGTTCATAGTGAGCTAAGAGATATTAAAGCATTATTAGGTAAGGTGCATTTAAAGGTAATTCTTGAAACCGGAGCTTTAAGCGATGAGCAAATTTACGGTGCATCAGTATTGTCGATTAAAGCTGGTGCCGACTTTATTAAAACCTCAACAGGTAAGTTCAGCCCGGCGGCCACTGTTAATGCCGTTTATATTATGTGTCATGCCATAAAAGCGCATTTTCAGTCAACCGGTAAAATGGTTGGTATAAAGCCTGCAGGAGGCATTGCAACTGCCGACGAGGCACTTCCGTATTATGCCGTTGTTAAAGAAGTGCTTGGTGAAGCATGGTTAACACCGAAATACTTTAGAATAGGAGCTAGTCGTTTAGCAAATAATTTATTGGAAGATATTGCCAAGATGGAAGGTAAAGATTACCAACCTTATTTCTAGTCCTCAGTATTATTAAGCTTTTTATCTTCAACCGCTTTCAACCGCTTCATTCGGTTAAAGCGATATGCAATTGTTATATGATAAGTGGGTGCTTCTCGTGAAAATTCGTTTAAATTATAAAAGCCGGTTCCGTATCTCTCAAATCTTTGCTTACCAGTTTGCAATAAGTCATGTAATCGAAGCGTAACGCTCAAATTGTTTTTTAAGAATGTTTGGCGCACCACGAGGAAGGAAATGAAATAGCCATCGCTTGTTCCCTGTGAAATATAACTAGGCCCGATATAAGCGGTTCCAAGTTGTACCTTGGTTTTCTTCCAGAGTTTAAAATTGTTCCGCATTCGTACATTCCAGGAGTATTCTTGCTGTTCACGTGAATAGTCCAGATCGTGGCCTTGTGAATTAAAGTAATACAAGTCACTGGAACAGTCAAGGTTCCACCATTTATTAAAATTCCAATCTACGGCAAACTCAGTTCCGAGCGAAAACTTATCTCCAAAATTTTCATAGGTATATAAAAGAACGGAGTCGTTCAGTTGCTGCTGAATAACCGATATATCGTTGGTTGTTCTGCGTAAAAATGCTTCAAATGAAATCCACGAATCATCATATTCTTTCATCCACGAAAGTTCAAATGCATCGGAGTATTCCGGGTTAAGATCAGGATTTCCGAGTTTTTTAAAATTAAGACTTAACCATGTTTCAAACGGTTCAAGCTTACCTCCTGTGGGGCGCGTAATTCTTCTTGAATAGCTTAGCAATAATTGCTGATCCTTTGGCAACTGATAGGATAGGTGCAGTGATGGAAAAATATCAAAACGGTCGAGTCCGGATGAATTAATTTCTGATGAATGTTTAAACGTTCGATGGGTATGCTCTCCACGTAACCCAAGCTGGTAGCCCAGTTTGCTCCACTCTCCGGAAAACTGAGCGTAAGCCGAATTAAGCATTAATAGGTAATCGGTATTGTTAATGAGTAAGGGGTCTTCGCTAAAATCATTAAATGTATGATTATAGTTTTCAAAAGCATATAACTCATTTTCATCTGAGGTTCTTGCTTCGTAACCAGCCTGAAACCATTTTCCTTTGGCAAGAGGTTTGGTGTAGTCGATGTTGGTTCGCCAAAAGCCTATCTTGTTCTCTTCTGTTGTTTGTTGACCATAGTTTACCGACTCGTCGTTATTGTATTTAATGCTTTTCGATATCTCATCAGACGTTCCTGTTTTGTAGAGGAGGGAGATTTGTAGCTTATGGCCTTTGTCATCAAACTTTCGTTCATAATCGCTATATACGGTATAGTAGTCTCGGTTTCGCAATACTTCATTAAAGTTCTTTATTGTTTCTCTTTGCTCAGGATTAAGCGAGTTCCAGGATGTATATTTCATGTCCTCGGTACGATGAAAGTTATACCATCCTTTATAGGCACCAATTAGAATAGTGTTCCTATCGTTTATTTGATAGTCTATACCAATGTCGATGCCACCAGGCCAGGTAACCTTTGGACGATCACCTTCCGTTAGCGAATAGTTTGTTGTAGTGCTGTCCAGAAATTCAATATAGCTGCTCGTACAGCCATCCAGGCGCGAATGACCGTAATTGCCACCAACGTACAGATTCAGCTTTTTTGTTCTCAGGTTGTAAGTGAAATCTCCAAGCAGTGTATTAAACGATCCGGGCTTAATATTGATCATGCCGCTGCTGCCCGCTCGTTTTTCTTTTTTTGTGATGACGTTAAGAATGCCTGCTGTACCGCTGGCATTGTATTTGGCAGATGGATTGGTTATTATTTCAATATTCTCAATAGTACTCACCGGTATTTGCTTTAGAGCATCGGCACCTTCGAACACCGATGGGCGTCCGTCGATGAGCACTGTGAATGAAGAACTGCCGCGTAGCTGGACATTCCCTTCCATGTCAACCTTAACCGATGGAACATTTTCCAGAGCGTCAACAGCTGTGCCACCCGAGCTTGACAAATCTGAACCAACATTAACTACCTTCTTATCGATCTTATAAACAACAGATGTGCGCTCGGCTTCTATGTTAATATCACCGACATTTATTGCCGACTCCGAAAGCTCGATAATACCAAGATCAAGATTTTGTCTGTTACTTACAATCTCCAGATTGGTTATGATTTTATCATCAAAACCAATAAAACTTGTTTTAAGAAAGTAAGCGCCTATGCTTAAATCAGATATTTCGAAATAACCTTTGGCGTTAGTTATCGTGCCACCTGCAATGGTTGAGTCAAGTGAATTAAATAACGCAACATTGGCGTATTCTAAATTGTTCTTGGAGTAACTGTCTCTTATTTTGCCTTTTATGCTCGCTTTCCCATTTGTCGCCAAAGCAAGAGAACTCAATGAGCCAGTGAAGATGGCTAGGAGCAAGAATATTCTAATCAACTTAAATTGTTGCATAATACTTTCGGCCTTTTCAAAAGTTAAGAGATGCGTGTAAAAATATATAAATTGATAGATTAATCATTACTTTTAAATAAAAATGAATGATGCTATCAAAAGCCGATTTTGAGGGTCTTGATCTTGCCGAAAAAAGCATAGAGGTAATTTCTAATGGAAAGGTGATAAAGACCAGACTTGAGGATGGTTACATAGTTAATCTGTTCCTGCTGAATGATTTTCTGGTTGAGGTATATTTTCAAAAGGAAAATAATTCCATTTCACAAATAAATTTGGCCAAAGAAAAGGATGTTGACCGCTATCTTGATAATTAGCCCTTCTTTTTACTAAGGAATTTTGGCTATTACATGAACTGTATGCCTACAATTGTAATGTCGTCAAATATTAGCTCTTTATCTTTGGTATTGTTAAGTTGGCTAATGATTGATTTAATGTTTTCATCAATGCTTTTATTGTTCGAAATTGCTTGATTTACATTTATGAAATCATCCCGTATCTCTCCACCAAATTTCAATTCGGTGAGTCCATCGGTAAAGCAAATAATTTTAGATCCTTCCTTAACATGAATATTGCCAACCTGAATGTTGTACAGTTCGTCAAGCATTCCCATTCCAATACAACCACTTTCTAACATATTCATTTCTTTGCTTGGGTGGTGGTATAAAAGTGGCGGTAGGTGTGCCGAGTTTATGTACTCCAAATTTCGGCTTACCTTGTTGTATCGCCCCAGAAACATGGTCAGAAATTTTTCTCCTTTAGCGTTGCGATTAACAATATCGTTGAGTTTTATTACTAGTTCTTCCAGATTGCTTTCTTTTGTAAATAAAGCTCGCAAACTTGCCTGGAAATTCGACATAAGTAAAGCTGCCGCAATCCCTTTCCCCGATACATCTGCAATGCAAAAACCTATTTCATTTTCGCTGAGCTGAATGATATCGAAAAAATCGCCACCAACCTGTAGGTGTGGCAGGTAGTAGGTGGAAAATAGAAAATCATCGTCCTTTGGTAAGCTGTCTTCATCCGGAATAAGCATGCCTTGCATTTTTGACGCAAGTTCAAGTTCCTTTTTTAATGCTTCTTGTCGTAAGGATTCGCTATACAGGCGTTGGTTTTCAATGGCAACTAAAATAATATTGGTTAAGGTTTGTATGAATCGCAAATGTTTAATCGCCGGACTCATGCCTTGTACGTTTTCATCAATATCTCCGATGATTACATAGGCCATTGGCTTTTCTTTATGAAACACAGGAATTACAATATCGAAATCATTCCCGTCTTTCCCCTCGAATGAAGGCACAGTTGTTATATCTTCATAGGACGCGAGGTCGTTTTCGATGTTGATGTTATTAGCGGCATCCGGAGAAAACCCATAATTTGATATTAGCTGCCATCCTTTGCTGTTATTGAATAGCATGCACTTTCCAATGGTGAGCTCAGATTTAAGAATAGTATTGTATTTTTCAAGTAGGAGACTTGTTTCAAGATTATCGTTTATGGCTTCGGTAATCTCGAGTAAGGTGTTTAGCTTAAAATTTGCGACTTCTCGTCTCGATCTGGATAATGACATTTCCTAATTCTTTAATCAGGATTAAAACTATAAAAAAAAGCCGGGCACTGCCCGGCTTTTACATTATATTTTAAAAATGTTATTCTTTTACTCTTTCCGAATAATCACCTGTTCTGGTATCGATTTTAATCTTTTCTCCTGTATTGATAAATAAAGGAACATTAACAACAGCACCACTTTCAACAGTTGCCTGTTTTAATGCAGTTGATGATGATGTGTCACCTTTTAATCCTGGCTCGGTATAAGTTACTTCCATAATAACAAACGGAGGCATATCGCAAACAAGTGGCATTTCATTCTCAGCATGGAACAATACCTCAACCATCATTCCTTCTTTCATGAATTCCGGTTTGTCTATAAATCGATCTTCCAGTGTAATTTGCTCGAATGTTTCTGTATGCATGAGGTTGTATCCCATGTCATCTTTATATAAAAACTGGTATGGTCGACGTTCAACGCGAACGGTTGTAATTTTCACACCTGAGCTAAAGGTGTTGTCAATTACTTTCCCGGTGGTTAAGTTTTTCAACTTTGTGCGCACAAAAGCAGGACCTTTACCTGGTTTTACATGTTGAAAATTTACAATTGTATAAAGATCTTTATTGTATTCTATGCAAAGACCGTTTTTAAAATCTGATGTTGATGCCATAACTTCTTACTAATTTTTCAATTGACGCAAAAATAGATGAAACTTAGTTGTTTTACAAACATTTGTGTCGATGTTGAAAAAAGGCCTTGGTTCACTCAGTTTTTTTAACTGGGTTATTATTAAAGCTTATTGGAATTCTAATTGATGGGCAAGACCTTCATATGAAATGAGGTCGCACTTAAGCGATCCGATAAATAACTCAAACTGCACACGTATTGGTACAAAGTTTTTATCACCCGAGAACCAGATGGTCATATCGTCTTGTGTTTCAAAAACACGCCCCACTTCAACAATGGGCGAAAACTTGTGACAATTAATTTTTCCAAGATCAGTTTTTACTCTTTCAGTTCCCTTGTATCTCAAGATTAATGGAAAATGTTCATCTCCAAAATAGGTGCTTAAATTAATAATTTGCCCGTCTACTAATCCTGTTTCATTAACGAGTTTACGCAAATAATAGATTGATGATAATATATCGAAGGTACTGTCGGGTACTGCAACCACTCCCGATTTTTGACTAGTAACTTCATTGCTGTCGTTGTTAAAGGTAACTTCGTTGTAATATTTATACCCACCTTCTTTTATGTTTCTTATGGCTAGCAAAGGTAACCCGGAACCTTGGTCGAAGTAGCTTTCGTAAACATCGCTAACTTTATAAAGTTTATCGGTTAAGCCGGCCGTTTTTGCATGCATCTTTGAGTGATGTATTATTTTATCATTAATGATGGTGTCTGAAAGTTGTAATGCTGCATTACCTCCATTTATCCATCCATAATACATTTCATAATTAAGTACTTCGCCTGATTGGTAGATGGAGTTATACTGTGTAAATGCGACTAAGTTGAAGCAAAGTAATAGTAATGTAATAAGAGTGTTTTTCATGATGATGTATTGATGTTTGCATTCAGCTTGATTCAAAACACGAGCCAAACTAGTATGCTGGTTCTTCATAACCGATCCTGCAAATATAGTTTAAGAAGCAACGATTGAATAAGTAGTTTGGTTCCACTTTAACATTTAATTATCAATCCAGATTTAAACTTTGCTGGTTCATGTATTGTTTATTTTGTGTGATGCGCCCCTTCTGTGAATTTGCGGAACGGTTTTTGTAAAAATCACAAATCTAAAACGGACGATATGAAAAGAATATTTACAATTTTACTGCTGGCTTTGTGCAGTCTTACCATAGATGCTCAGCAGATTGCCCCAGATATAACTCTTACCGATACGCAAGGGAACACTCATAGATTATATGACGAACTAAATGCAGGAAGAAGTGTAGTAATAGATTTTTTTGGATTACAGTGTGGAAGTTGTCAAACCGACATGAGTTTGTTGGAGATTGTATGGCAGAATCATGGTGCCGGCGCTGGTGATGTTGTTGTTTGGGCATACGAGACCGGTGGAGGTTCCGATTATGAAGTGAACGATTTTGTAACCATAAACGGAGGTACCTTCCCATCCTTTAAATATGTTGAGTCCGATTCATTATTAGATGTATTTCAACTTACTGTTGTGCCTAGCTACTTTGTTATCTGTCCAAATGGATACATGAAAAAATGTGCTGTCGACAAAATAGAGAATTACTTGAGCTCATGTCTTACTTTAGGAGCAGAAATAGAAGATAAGGTTGAAGACCATATTGTCAGTGCTTTTGCACCGAGTACCTCGTCGTATATTAGTATAAACTTCTCGGTTAGTGCAGAAACAAGTTTTACATTTGATTTGTATGACATGCTTGGAAACAAAATTCAAACAAAATCGAACTATTACCGAAGAGGATTGCAAAGTGTTAAAATGAATAAATCCGGATTGTCGAAAGGCTATTATTTTATACGAATGACCAATACGAATCATTTTATGGAGACCAAACGAATTGTGATAAACTAACATTTCAAAGAAATTGTTAACCCCCATAAGGCTCTCATTTACTAAACTTGAGAGCCTTTTTTGTTGCCTGTCATTCGGATGTTCAAAAAAAGTTTGGGTATAATTTGATTTGAATGTGCAAAAAGTTGTAAATTGTATGTGATTTAAGAAAATTAAATTATCTTTGCACCGCAAATTGCGGATGTGGCGTAATTGGTAGCCGCGCTAGACTTAGGATCTAGTGTCGAAAGACGTGGGGGTTCGAGTCCCTTCATCCGTACATAAATTCAACCGCTATACTTCAGGCTTCGAACCGAAGTTAGCGGTTTTTTTCAATTATATGATTTTAATTTGAAGAGATGAACATTACCACACAAAAGGTTGACGAGTTGAATGCTGTTTTGACAATGAAAATTGAACAGGCAGATTATGAGGCAAAACTGAACGAAACTTTAAAAGGTTATCGGAAACAAGCTGAGATTAAAGGTTTCCGTAAAGGGATGGTGCCGATGGGAGTAGTGAAAAAGCTTTATGGTAAGGCAGCTTTAGCCGAAGAAGTGAATAAGGTTGTATCGGAAAATCTTTACAAATATTTGGTTGATGAGAAATTGAATATTCTTGGTGATCCAATGCCAAGCGACAAACAGGCCGCTATCGATTGGGATACTGATTTAGAATTCGAATTTACGTTCGACTTAGGTATGGCTCCAGAGTTTGATCTTGAAATTTCAGATAATGATGTTGTACCATATTATACAATTAAGGTTGACGATGATATGCTAAACAAGCGTATTGAGTCTTTAACTGCAAATGGTGGTGAGTTTAAAGTTTCTGATGTTGCAGAAGAAGACTGCATGCTTAAGGTTGACTTTAATCAGGTTGACGAAGATGGTAACTTATTACCTGAAGGTGTTTCAGCTATTGATGCTACTTTCCTTACTAAAACAATAAAGGACGAGGAAGTAAGTAAAGCTATTCTAGGTAAGAAGAAAGATGATAAAGTGATTGTTGAAATCAGCAAAGCTTTCCCTAATGCAGCTGATCTTGCATCAATGCTTAAGATTGAAAAAGAAGTTGCCGAAAAAGTGGAAGGTAAGTGTGAGTTAACCATCACTGAAGTTTCTAAATTCCACAATGCGGAGTTAAATCAGGAGTTTTACGATAAAAACTATGGTGCTGGCGTAATTAAAACAGAAGAAGAGTTTAAGGCAAAGCTTACCGAAGAAATTGCAGCTGATCTTGTTTATGAATCAGATTACAAATTTGGCATCGACTTAAAAGAAGCCTTGGCTGCGAAATACAAACTTCAATTACCAACAGAGTTTCTTAAGCGCTGGTTAGATGCAACAAACAAAGAGTTGACTGCTGAGCAGATTGAGAAAGAATGGCCAATGTTCGAAAAAGATCTAGAATGGCAGCTTATCAAAGACAAGGTAATCAGAGAGAAAGAAATTAAAGTTGAGCACGAAGATATGCTCGATATGGCCAAGCAGGTAACACTTGGACAATTTAGACAATACGGTATTGCTCACCTGCCAGAAGAAGAGTTGAACAAGTTTGCAAACCAACTTTTAGAGAACGAAGAGCAACGAAACAAGATTGCTGAAAACAAAAAGGACGAGAAAGTTCAGAAAGCGCTTAAGGAAATGGTGAAGCTGGAAGCTAAAGAAGTTTCGGCAGAAGAATTTACTAAATTGGTGCAACCTGAAGCAGCCATCCCTACAGAGCAATTGAATGTAGAAGAGCCTGTAAAAGACGAAGCTAAAACAGAAGAGTAAACGTCAATACTACAATATACGTTAAGAGGTTAGGTGCTATTTCATAGTGAATCTAACCTCTTTTTGGTTTTATATTTTTACCTTTGTCCTACTATTAGTAAGCAGAAAAACAACACAGCAATAGACTTAGCAATCAATACACAGCATTTGTGGTAAACATAATTATTAGCCAGCTGTTGAAGTGTTTATGTTATTAGCAGATTATTAAACCTTAAATTTCGAATACTATGATTCCAAATGATGAATTCAGAAAATATGCAACCAAACATGTAGGAATAAGTAGCTTAAACTACGATAAGTATACATCTTTCTTTAACAATTATATTACACCAAACATCATCGAGGAGCGACAGTTAAATGTTGCTGCAATGGATGTTTTCTCAAGGTTAATGATGGATCGTATTATTTTCCTTGGTTTGCCAATTGATGATTATGTAGCCAATGTAATTCAGGCGCAATTGCTTTTCCTCGAATCAGCAGATCCATCAAAGGATATTCAGATATATTTTAATTCTCCGGGCGGATCGGTGCATGCTGGCTTAGGTATTTATGATACCATGCAATACATCTCATCCGATATAGCAACCATTTGTACTGGAATGGCAGCATCAATGGGAGCTGTGCTACTTACTGCCGGAACCGCTGGGAAACGTACAGCATTAAAGCACTCTCGTATAATGATTCACCAGCCAATGGGTGGTGCTTCCGGACAAGCGTCTGACATTGAGATTACCGCTCGCGAAATTCAAAAACTGAAGAAAGAGTTGTATGATATACTTGCTGAACATTCTGGACAGACTTTTAAAACCATTGAAAAAGATTCAGATCGTGATTACTGGATGACCGCTCAGGAAGCCATGGAATATGGTATGATTGACGAAGTAATGGTTCGAGAGAAGAACAAAAAGAAATAAGACACGTACAAAGCGTCTGACTTAATTTAAAATTGATAGAAATGAACAAATGCTCATTTTGTGGTAGAGAGAAAAAAGACACTAATCTTTTAATAGCCGGAATTAACGGACACATTTGTGATAGCTGTGTTGAGCAAGCTATGCAGATTGTTGGCGAAGAGCTAAAAAAGAAAAGCGACTTTGATGTGAAGCAGATTAAATTAATGAAACCTGCTGAGATTAAGTCATTCTTAGATCAATATGTCATCGGTCAGGAAGAAGCTAAAAAATATTTATCTGTTGCCGTTTACAATCATTATAAGCGAATCTTACAAAAAACAGGATTAGACGATATTGAGATTGAGAAATCGAATATTGTACTTGTTGGAGAAACCGGAACTGGTAAAACTTTACTGGCAAGAACCATTGCTAAAATGTTGCACGTACCGTTCACTATTGTTGATGCTACGGTACTTACCGAGGCTGGTTATGTAGGCGAAGATATTGAAAGCTTGTTAACAAGGTTGTTGCAAGCCGCAGATTATGATGTGGAAGCTGCCGAGAAAGGTATTGTTTTTATTGATGAAATTGATAAGATTGCCAGAAAGGGCGATAATCCATCAATTACAAGAGATGTTTCAGGTGAAGGTGTTCAGCAAGGTTTGCTTAAACTGCTGGAAGGTTCAATTGTAAATGTTCCTCCGCAAGGTGGTCGTAAACATCCTGATCAGAAAATGATTCCTGTAAATACAAAGAATATTTTATTTGTATGTGGTGGTGCTTTCGAAGGTATTGATCGTAAAATTGGTCAGCGACTAAATACACAGGTTGTTGGTTATGGTGCCAGCAAAGATAAAGGCCAGATAGATAGAGATAACTTATTGCAATATATAGCACCTCAGGATTTACGCTCTTTTGGTTTGATTCCTGAAATAATTGGCCGTTTGCCGGTGCTCACCTATTTGGAGCCGTTAAAGCGTGATGCACTACGTCAGATTTTAACCGTACCTAAGAACTCCATTATTAAGCAGTATATTAAGTTGTTTGAGCTTGATGAAATTAAGCTTGATTTCGAAGAGGACGCATTTGAGTATGTAGTAGATAAGGCCATTGAGTTTAAGCTCGGTGCTCGCGGTTTACGTTCCATATGCGAAGCCATAATGATGGATGCAATGTTTGAGTTACCTGGATCGAAAAAGAAATCGATTACTATCACTCAAAAGTATGCAAAGGAAAAGCTTGAGAAGTCGAACATTCAAAAGCTTAAAGTAGCGGTTTAGAAATAAGCTATCCTACAAAATTAATTTGAATCCCTTACCGTGGATATTTATAATTTCAATAGAAGGCTCCTTATTCAGGAGCTTTCTTAGTTTAGTAATGTACACGTCCATGCTTCTGGCATTAAAATAAGTGTCATCCTTCCAAATCTGTTGCAAGGCAACATTCCTTTCCAATACATCATTTTTATTATCAACCAAAAGCTTAAGCAGCTCCGATTCCTTTGTGGTAAGTTTGGTTTGTTCGCCATCAAAGGTTAAAATGCGCTTATTCGGATCGAATATGTAATTACCTAGCTGGTAATCCTGTGGTTGGCTATCTTGCTGCTTTTTGGTGCGTTTCAGAATAACCTCTATTCGTAACAGCAATTCTTCCATGCTAAATGGCTTCTTCATGTAGTCGTCCGCGCCAACTTTAAAGCCTTCAATTACATCGTCCTGTAACGACTTGGCCGTAAGGAAAACGATAGGGATTTCGCTGTTGATGTTGCGTATGTCTTTGGCCAGGCTTATACCATCTTTGTAGGGCATCATAATGTCGAGTATGCAAACATCATATTTATTTTGCATAAATGCATCGTAGCCCTTTAAGCCATCGGTAGCTAAATCAGACTGATAGCCTTTGGCTTTAAGATATTCACACAATAATGAACCTAAGTTTTCATCATCTTCAACAAGTAAAATTCGTTTTGCCATTCTGTTTAACTTTTGTGTATTTCAAATATAAATGGAATATCCTTAATTAGGTAATGTTCTTCTTGTCAATTTTCGGCAAATAGATTTTAAAGCTGGTTCCTTTGCCGTGCTCGCTATCTACTTCAATTTTTCCGTTGTGCTCTTCTACAATCTTTTTTACAT
>JBFHES010000031.1:0-27138 GCA_041584015.1 Bacteroidales bacterium | reverse complement strand
GCGTCAATTACGGTTACATCGTAAGTTCCGGCAGCTAATCCGCTAAGATCTTCGCTTGTAGCCGCATTTGACCAAGTATAAGTATATGCTGGAGTACCATTGCTTACAGTAAGATCAATTGTACCGTCAGTGCTTCCGAAACATAAAGCATCGGTCGTTTGAGCGCTAAGTAATAAAGAGGCAGTATTACCAATTGTGAAAGATAGCACTTGTAATTGCTGGTTTCCGGTTGTAACGCTGTTGCCAGAAAGTATCTCGGCAAAGCTCATTCCGCCTGCGCTATATGTAGATCCGTTTGGAACCGGGTTCCCAAGATATAATGAACCAAAAGTTGCAGTAAGGTCAACTGTAATACCATCAACCATTCGGTAATATTTAAATGCAAAGGTTTCACCAATCTGGAAACCGTCGTCAGCACCACTTTGTGCTCCCCAGGTAGAAATAACTGTACCTCCCTGGCTAGCTGATGTTGCGGTCCATTCAGCGTATCCACCACATGCTTCAACACCTGCTGAATCATAGAATACACCAATGTAATCACCAATTTGAATACCTGCGCCGTCAACAGTTAATGAGGTGGCACTGATAAAGATTGAATGATTGTTGCTAATTCCAGTATTTGTATAGAACCAATTGAAAGGAGCTGAGTTGCTACCGCCACCAGCATCGGTAATTGTTACCGAGTATGTGCCATCGCAAAGTGCTGAAACATCTTCAGTAGTTTCGCCATTTGACCAATTAAATGCGTATGGAAGAATTCCACCTGAAACTGTTAGATCAACAGAGCCATTACAAACACCTTCACAAGAAGCGTCAATAGCTACTCCAGAAGCAGACATTGGAGAAAGAGGAGGCTCTGTTACAGAAGCGCTTCCGCTTGCAGAACATCCATTTGCATCTGTAACTGTTACACCATAAATACCTGGGCTTAGACTTGAAATGTCTTCAGTTGAAGCACCGCCATCCCATGCAATTGTGTAAGCTGCAGTTCCGCCGCTTATGGTTAAATCAATAGATCCATCGCTAGCGCCAATCGCGCTTACACCATAACCTGAATAGTCAAATGTTACCAAGCTAAGCGTAAGGGCAGCAGGTTCGGTAACTGTAAAGCTTACTACTTCTTCCTGAGGAGTTGTATAAGAATCTGCAACAGTTACTGTATAAGTTCCAGCACATAGGCCAGTTGGGTTTGCACCTGATTGTGCACCTGCCCATGTATATGTGTATGGCGCAACACCACCACTTGCAATTACATTAATTGTTCCGTTGCAATTTCCAAAACAATCTGCATTGGTATGTGTACCAACAGCACTTAAGGCTGGCACTGGAGGCGAGCTTAGTGTGACAGATCCTGTGGCAGTACACTGCGCATTATCAGTTACAATAACTGAATAAGTTCCGGCTGCTAAGCCTGATTGATCTTCCATAGTAGAAGTATTGCTCCAATTATATGTATAAGTTGGAGTTCCACCGCTTACGGCTAGATCAATGGTTCCATCGCTTGCACCATAAGCACTAACACCAAATCCTGCATAATCCGATCCAGTTAAGGTCAGTGTTAATGCTGCAGGTTCGGTTACAGTAAAGCTCTGAATTGATTGCTGTATTGGTGTACTGGCATCGCTAACAGTTACTGTGTAAGTTCCAGCACAAAGTCCCGATATATCTTCAGTTGATTCACCACCTGACCAAGTAAATGTGTATGGTGTAGTTCCTCCTGATGTTGCTAAGTTAACCGCGCCATCGCAAGTTGCATTACATGATGTTGCAACTGTAGAACCGCTAACAACCAAGTTTGGTGTTGGATCCGGCTCAGTTAATGTTTCGCTTGCTGTAGCCGTACATCCATTGGCATCAGTTACAACTACTGTATAAGTACCTGCAATAATTCCATTAATGTCTTCGGTTGTTTCAGCATTACTCCATAATTGGCTAATAGGTGCAGTACCGCCAGAAATTGTTGCATCAATAGCACCATCAGCGGCACCATTTACGCTAACACCATATCCACTATAATCTGAAGGAACCAAACTTACTGCTAATAATGCAGGTTCTACAATTGTTGCTGAGAATGTACCTGATGAAGGAGCAGGAGAAGTTCCTGTTAATATCTCAGCATAACTCATTCCACCATTAACGTATGTTGAACCGTTTGGTACAGGGTTTCCTAAGTACAAGTTTCCGAATGTTGCAGTTAAATCAACTGTTACATTATCAGAAGCACGGTAATATTTAAACATAAATGTTTCACCAATCTGGAAGCCATCGGTTGCACCACTTTGCGCACCCCAGGCAGGAATTACTGTTCCGCCTTGTGCAGCTGCAGTTGCATCCCATTCTTTGTAACCTCCACAAGCTACTGTGCCTGCTGAATCATAAAATACACCAATGTAATCACCTAACTGGAAACCCGCGCCATCAACAGTTAATGAAGTTGAGCTAATGAATACAGAGTGATTATTACTAATACCTGTGTTCGTGAAGAACCAATCGAAAGGTGTTCCTAAAACATCATTTACCGTAACGCTGTAGGTTCCTGCACATAACGCAGAAATATCCTGTGTTGTTTCGCTGTTTGACCAAGTGTACACATAAGTACCTGTTCCGCCGCTCACCGAAATATCAAGAGCACCATCACAAACACCGTTGCAACTTATCTGTGTTTCAACACCAGAGATTGTTAATACATTTGGAGCTTGAGCTGGTTCTGTAATCACAGCACTAGCTGTTGCAGTACAGGTTTGTGCATCTGTTACAGTAACACTATAAGCTGCTGCAGCTAATCCAGAAATGTTCTGGGTTGTAGCACCTGTTGACCATGCGTATAGATAGGTTGGTGTGCCACCCGAAATAGCTAAGTTAACTGACCCATCGCTTGCACCATTAACGCTAACACCATATCCGGCATAATCGCTAGTTGTCAAAGTTAAGGCCATACCGGCAGGTTCGTTTACAGTAAATGTAGACGTAAATGTTTGCTGAGCAGGTCCAAGGTTTGGAGCTGTTCCAACTAATGCATCAACTCCTGATAGCCCTCCGGTTCCGTAAGTTCCACCATGAGAGAATGCTCCCCCTGTTGCTGAATATGTAGGAGTGAGGTCTATGATTGTACCATCAGAAGCGCGCCATAATTTCCATGTGAATGCTTCACCAATCTGGAATCCGTCATCGGAACCTGATTGAGCTCCCCATGCAGTTAGAGCATTGTTGCCAGTACTTGAGAAAGGAGTATATCCACCACAAGTTAGTACACCACCCATGTCATAAAAAACACCAACAACATCACCAGTTGTAGCTGGATTACCATCGATGGTAAGGTTTGCAGGTGGGATAAGAATGATATGTGTGTTGTTAACTCCTGTGTTCGTGTAAGTCCAGTCGAACGTTCCGGTTCCAACATAGCCATTATCGCTTACAGTAACTGTGTACGTTCCTGCACAAAGTCCTGTGATATCTTCAGTTGTTGCACCATTCGACCACATGATGCTAATTGGATCGATACCACCAGTGATGGCAAGGTCAATAGCACCATCGCAGTAAGAGAAGCAGCTTGCATCTGAAATAGTTTCTGTTACATAAAGAGTTGGATCGGCAGGCTCAGTAATCGTAGCTGACCCAGTTGCACTACAGCCTAGTAGGTCTGTAACTGTAACTGAATAAGTAGCTGGAGCAAGAGCCGATATATTTTGAGAACTTGCAGAATTAGACCAAGCATAAGTTTCGCTGCCATTTCCACCAACAACAGTTAAATCAATGGTTCCGTCGCTTGCACCAAAGGCACTTACACCGTATCCAAAATAATCAGATGTAACTAATGTGAGTGAGAGTGTTGCCGGCTCATTAACGGTGAATGATCCTGATCCTGTGCATGAGTTAGCATCTGTAACTACAACAGAATAGGTATTTGCTGCCAATGAACTAATGTCTTCCATTGCTGAGGTATTGGACCACAAGTAGCTAAATGCAGCAACGCCGTTGCTTACAGAAATATCGATAGCTCCATCGCTTAATCCGTTACAACTAACATCTGTTACTGCTCCTGAAACGGTTATCTCAGCACCTTCGCCAACAACATAGCTGCCCGTGGTTAGCGCTGTTCCCGCATCGGATACAGTAACATTGTAAATTGCGGCAGTTAAACCACTAATGTCTTCAGTTGTCATAGTGTTTGACCATGTAATTGTATATGGTGTTATACCACCTGTTATGGTTAGATCGATACTACCATTGCTTCCACCAAAACAGGTTGCATCTACAGTAGTAGCCGACAAAATCACCGATGAAGGAGCAGTTACCAGGTAACTGTCTGAAACGGTACATCCATTCGCATCGGTGGCAGTTACGCCATATGTTCCTGCAGCAACACCTGATAAATCTTCAGCGCTAGTGCCATTACTCCAGTTATAAGTGATTGGCATAACGGCATTTGTTATGCTAATATCTACTGAACCATCTGTACCACCATTCACGGTAACGTTAGCAACTAAACCATTTATGCCTAAGGCAGCTGGTTCGTTAACTGTGCCCGAGTAAGTGGCTGTCATTGTGGCTGTAGGTGAAGTTCCGCTTAAAGCGATAACAGTTGAAAAACCTCCGGTGGAATATAATTCCTGTCCAGGGCCTGAATAAGTTGCGGTAAGTGGAGCTACAACGCCAGTTGCTGCTCTCCAAACCATCCATGTGTATGCTTCGCCGGTTTGAAATCCACTGTCACCGCCTGCATCTGCCATTCCGCTAAGAGCAATAACGCCTGCAGTTTGCGCAGCTGCGTCGAAAAGACCATAGCCACCACAAGCAAGGGTACCTGATTGATCAAAGAAAACTCCAAGCACATCACCTACTTGCAAAGCGCTAGCATCAACGCTAACTCCTGCGGCAACCACAAGAACAGTGCTTGAACTTGGGTTAGGGGTGAAGGTCCATGTGAAAGGTACACTTAAATTTTCGGTAATGGTTACATCGTAGGTGCCTTGGCACAATCCCGAAATGTCTTCGGTTGTTGCAGCATTTGACCATGTGTAAGTGTAGTAACCAGTTCCACCACTTGGCGTAATGTCGATAGCTCCATCGCAAGCACCATTACAGGTAGCGTCCGTTATGGATTCTTGAACGGTAATTTGCGCCTGAGTGCTGCCAATAAATAGCAAGAACAAAAGCGCAAGGCCCGTTAAATTCAAATAGATTTTTTTCATAGTTAAGACATTAAATTATTAATTATTTAGTATTGTTTTAGATTGTATGTTAAGTATGATGTGAATGATATATTCTTCCCTTTTTGCTATCACCATGGATATGTATTTCAGATCTTTAGCGATTCATCCAAAGATATAGATATTTTAAGCTATTTAAAAACAATCTTATTAAATATTGCATTATTTTGCGGCAGTTAAAGAGATGGATATTTAAAAATGTAACTTGTTCTTATGTAGTTGTTTAATGTATTATTAACAAGCACTTGTTATTAATTTGTTTGAACATAAGTACAAAGTTAGTCTTAATAAGCTTCAAAAAGAGTGATGGAAAATACTTTCGAGATTGTTGTAATAACCTTCCAGGGGATGGAAGATTTGGTGGAAAGGGAATTAATCGATCTAGGGATTAATAATACTGAAAAGCAAAGAAGAGCGGTTAAATGTACGGTATCAAAAAAGGAGCTTTATAAACTAAACCTACACTTAAGAACAGCTGTTAGAATATTGGTTCCAATTGCAGAGTTCAATGCCAAGACAGATGAACAGCTTTACAATTCTATATTAAATATAAATTGGCTTGACTACCTAAATACTCGAAAAACATTTACTGTAGACTGTGTGGTTCAATCAAATTTTTTCAAGCAGCCACAATTGGCAGCGTTAAAAGCTAGGGATGGAGTTGCCGATAAGTTTAGAAAGGAACTAGGAGCAAAGCCAGAAGTAGATCCAATTGATCCGCACATTCGAATTAATCTTACCATTTCTGATAATAAATGCACTGTGTCACTTGATAGTTCCGGTGACCCGCTTTTTAAGCGTGGCTATAGAACCGGACAGCATCCCGCACAACTAAATGAGTGTTTAGCTGCAGGTTTAATTTTAAGATCGGGCTGGAACAAAACCGATACCTTTATTGACCCAATGTGTGGTTCTGGTACTTTACCGATTGAAGCTGCGCTTATTGGATATAATATCCCTCCAGGTATTTTTCGTCAGAAATTTGGCTTCGAAAAGTGGCTTAACTTTGATCGAAAATTATACAAACAGGTTTTCGATGAAATAGATGATGAGTCGAATGTGAAGTTGAAGATTTATGGCATTGATGTAAATAAGAAGTTTGCAAAACTTGCGACAGATAATTGTAAAAACGCTTCGCTGGGTAATAAGATTAGTATCATTAATAATTCAATGGAAGACTTTGAATTGCCGGAGGATGAGAAAGGTGTTGTGCTTATGAATCCTCCGTATGGTGAGCGTCTTAAGCCTGAGGATACAGATGACCTTTACCAGCACATCGGAGATCAATTAAAGAATAAATTCAAAGGCTATGATGCCTGGGTTTTGTCAAGCAATTTTGCTGCACTTAAGCAGGTTGGTTTAAAAGCAACAGATACATATTTTGTGAATAATGGCACACTTGAATGCAAGTATGTTAATTATGCGGTTTTAAACGGCAGTAAAGTAGCCGAAGAAATTGAAGAAACAGAAACCACAAAAACGGAAGAAACGGAAGATTAGTTAATAGACTAATCTTCATTAAATGCATCGGCAACCAAACATAGTTCAGTGTACCAGGCCTCTCCGAATTTTCGAGTGAGCGGTGTTTTAAGAAATTTATAAAGTGGTTCCTTCATTTGCTTCCCGAATAATCGTGCGGGTTCGCATATTTCCCAAGTGTCGTAATTTACTGCAGTAAAGTCGGTGTACTTTTTTGTACGAACCGGATACAAATGACATGAGATTGGTTTTTGCCATTCTATGATGCCTGCTTCATGTGCTTTTTCTATTCCGCATAATGCTATACCATCTTCAAAAATGGTGTAAGCGCATTCCTTATCGCCAACCAATGGTGTTACCATATCATGGTCAGAGTCGATGAGCCAGATGCCTTTTTCTTCAACTGCTTTAATGCCTTCTTCATTCATAAAAGGCTTTATTTTTTCGTAGTTTTCTTCTAAGAAAGTAACCTCTTCTTCTTCCAGTGGAGCTCCAGAATCTCCATGCACACAGCAGCTGCCTTTGCATTGTTGTATATTGCAGATGAAGTTTTTTTGAATAAGGTCAACACTTACTATGGTGTCGCCGATTTGAAGCATGGGCTGTGTATTTGATTTTTTCATTTTAGACTATTTACGCAGAAATACATCAACTCCCAGAAATAAAGGATCGAATGTAAAATATTGAATAATTACCAGAGTAGAATCGCCATTAATCTGGCCATACATTCTTTCCAGATCATATGGGTATTCTTCAAGATTCGCCTCGTTGTCGCTTGCACTAGGGCGCAAGAAAGCTGAAACTTCTACCGTTTTATCATTTGTATCGGTGAGTTTCAAGGTGTAAATAGGTTCGCTTGCAATAATCGAATCGCGTTTTTCGGGTGTAACTTCAGTAGCAAATCGTTCGAAGCTTAATTTTTTGTACTGAGCTAAATATTGCTTTACAAAGAGTGTGTCGAATGCATTGGCTTTTGTGTTTGAATTCGTTTGATATAGCTCAAATTTATTATCGCCTAAATTCACTGCCTTGAATGATTGTCCTGGATTTTTAAAATTCTTAACATCGACAGAACGGATTTGATTGTATCGGTATCTGCAAATGGTTTGATCGCGCCATTCGTTTTCATCTAAAAAAAAGCGGGACGAAAGATAACCAGCAAAACCAGGGATGTGCATAATGAATGGGGTTGATGAGTTTTCCAACATCATGTAGGTTCCATAATAATCTTGAGTTGGACCACCCACATAAAATACCTTCTCTGGATTCGATGCGTCAGTATACACCTCTATCTTTACATTGCTTGCTGCCAGATTTTTAACAATAGTATTAAAGGCTGCTTTTGGAACAGGAGCTTTTACACTAATGCGTTTAAAGGTTTTAAGAATTAAATCAATGGCGTCTTTTCTAACCAGATATTTGTCGTTTACATACCACAGACCTTCTTTCTTTTCAAGGGTCACTTGCTCGTTCAGTTTATTCACCATAAAAATCTTGCTAATACTAGCTGTGTCTTCAATGGCAAAGTCTTTAAGCTCGGGTTTAATTGTTCCTTTAGACTGTTGTAGGTAAATGATCAGTGCAACTAAAAGCAGGACACCGGCTATTAGTGCTATTATTTTATTATTCTTCATTCTCAATTAAATATTATAGGGCAAATTTTCTTTTTCGATACCAATTAATAGCAAGGCCAAAAAGGATAATAAATAGCAGTGGCGTAAGGATATTAATTAATTGCCATTTTAGCTTTTCGTTTTGTATTTTTCCTTTATCCAGTAATCGGAGCTTTAGTTCGCGCGAGCGTACACCCATTATTCCTTTATCATCCAACAAGTAATTAACAGCATTTAATGCAAAATCTTTATTACCATCAAAAGTAACATCTGTATGTCTGTCGTAACCCAATGGGAAAGGAACTATTCCGTTTTGAGTTTGGCGTAACTGGTTTCTGATTAAGTCGCCATCGGCAACAATAATCATCTTGGTTTCTTTGCTTGACTCTTTAAATCTAATGTCATCGCTACTGGCTAGGGTTGGCGCAAGCCTGTTTTTAAAAACAGATTCAAATGTACCTTCGATAAGCACAGCAGTTGGTAGCTTCGATTTTGGGAAATACTCTTCTCGTAGTGGGTCTTTAATTATCTCAAGACTTATTAATGAAGGTGCATTTACTGTCCTGCATCTGTTTGATGACGACAGCAAAAAACTGCTTTTTACATTCGGATTATTCCCAACGGTATCAACCGTGCTTACAAATTGTGTGGTAATTAAATCGAGGTTTTTACTGATGATATGATCGTTGTTCGAAAGCAATAATGGGAAATATATCCAGGGTGCTAATTTAAATTTTGGTTGTGCCCCAAGCGGAGCCATATTTATTTTCAATGCACCACAGTTCATGTCTTGCAGGAGCACAGGGTTTACACGAGCGCCATATCTGAACAGCTGATCGTCAAGATTGATTTGCTGGACCATTCCTAAAACAGAACCGCTATAGCTCAAACTATCCATATCAACATCAACTGCATCAATAAGCCAAAAAGCTTTGCCACCTTCCATAATGTATTGGTCGATTACGAACTTGTCTTTTTCGCTAAATGTTGAATCAGGTTTTGCAATTATTATACAGTCTATTCCATTTAAGCTGCCTAGCTTGCCGTCAATTTTAACACGGTCTACATCGTAAAACTCTTTTAAGCTTTCTGTGAAATCAGCTACTTCAATTTCTGAAAGTTCTTTATGACCCTCGATAAACGCCACTTTCTTTTTCTCGAAATTGGTGAGCTTGCTAATGGTTTGGATGAGCTCGAATTCTAATGCCTGTATGGAGGTGTTAAGATTTTCTTCACCCGATTTTGTCATGTTGTTCTTAAGCAATTCGAGCGGCGACTCTTCGTTTCTGTAGCTTACAATGGCTCCGGTAAATAGCAGCATTTCGCTAGTGCCACCTTTGTCGTCAACCTGTTCAATTGTGGTAGGTAGCAAACCTTTCTTCATTAGCTGTCTGCCAATCTCGCCACGTGTTTTCAAATCAGGACTTTCGAAAGGATCAATGAATTCATATTGTATATTATCGCCTGCATAGTTTCTAAAATCGTCGAGAATTTCTTTGGTTGCATTCTGTAAACGCTTGAATCCTGGATCCAGGTCTTCTCCGTCAAGGTAAATCTGAAAATAGACAATGTCGTTAAGATCTTCTAAGAAATTGGTTGTTGTTTCGCTAAGCGTATATCTTTTCTCTGCTGTTAAATCAATCCTTCCGAAAAGGAAACTTGATAGCACATTAACGAGAATGATTATTACGAGCACCAGCAATAGCTGAGTGATGTTTTTATTTTTTATTTCTTTTCGTTTCACCATAATTCAATTTACCACTTCCTGCTTTCAAGAACTGTTTTTGTGAAAAAAATAAAACCTGCAATTACACCTACAAAATAGAACACGTCTCGTGTATCTATAACTCCGCGGCTCATGGAGCGGTAGTGTTCGTTAATGCCAAGATTAAGCAGTATGTCGTCAAACTTGCCAAGGTATCCTAATGTGCTTATCGATTCAAAACCAATGAAAAAGAAAAAGCAGAGCAACATGGATAAGATGAAGGATACAATTTGATTTTCGGTAAGTGAAGAGCTAAAAACGCCTATCGAGCTATAAACGGCTGCAAGAAAGAATAGTCCAATATAAGATCCCCAGGTGCCCCCCGTATCTATGTTACCTACCTGACTACCCAAAAGGTACACCGATAAGAAATAAATAAGCGATGGAATTAATGAGAAAAGGACCAAAACTAAACCTGATAAATATTTTGCAGTTACAATCTGGAGCTCTGTTAATGGCTTTGTCATTATTAATTCCATGGTGCCCGTTCTTTTCTCCTCTGCAAAGGTACGCATAGTTACCGCCGGAACAAGAAACAGGAATACCCAAGGTGAGATGATGAACAAGGTGTCGAGGTTGGCATAGCCAGATTCGAGCACGTTGAAATTTCCTGGAAACACCCATAAAAAAAGACTGTTTGCCAATAAAAATACAATGATCACAATGTATCCCGTAAGGGAGTTAAAAAAACTGCTGACCTCTTTCCTAAAAAGTACCCACATATTCATTTTTCTTTGCCGCGCAAAAGTAACTATTTTTTCTGCCTTAATAAATTGATTCTTTCAATGTATGTATGAATGTTCATATTATCGTTAATGGTTTATTTCAATTGCCTGTTTGCCGATTCGTTGAGATTACTATTTTTGTGAATGGATGAGGGAATTAACAATGACTGGTAACGACAATATTTTAGACATTTTTGGTGCCTTATTAAGGCATGTTAAGCAGCCTGCCATGGTGTGTAAGATAACTGGTGACATAGTTTATATGAACGACGATGCCAAGATTTTATTTGGTGACGGATCATTTAAACTTACCCGATTATTTTCTAAAACCGATTACCTGAAAGTTTTAGAGTATTCGGGTAATAAGAATAAAAATGGCGAACATCCAAGCTTTACAGCTCGAAGTGTAGGACCAGACAAACGGAATGTTGAGTTTATTTACGAGACTTGTCCTGTGGAGGTTTTAGCAGATTTTGTTCTTATTGGAAATGAAATTGAAAAGCAGCATGCCATCCCCAAAATACACATCGATCTTCAAAAAGTGTATACCAGTATTACTGATGCCATAAATGAGTCATCAACTATTGATGTCCTTATTCAGCATGTATTGTCGATATTGAATGATTATTTTGTCGACGCAGAAGTGAGCATATCTTATAAAGCACATGAAGCCGAGGAGGCAGCCCTACATTGCAGTTCCGACTTTGAACCAACTTTGCCTGTAAAGGAGTTAGCTGCTTTGGTGGCAAAAGCTCAGGTGCCCGTTTTTCTTAGGAAGAACCAGATAAGTGATTTGCTGGATCAGCAACAAAGCGGTGGCTCTAAAAAACCGTTGGTCTTTTGTGGTGTTCCTCTTAGTACGAAGAGTAGAGCAATTGGTAGTGTTGGGTTGTATCATTACAATGCCCCAGGTAAAGTGAGTAAGCAAGATTTAGCAATTTTAGAGCTATTGGCCGATCAACTGTTTTTTGCGTTTGAATATAAGTTGTCAGAACTTAATCTGGTAAAAGCCAAACAAAAGGCGGAACAATCCGATAACTTAAAAACGTCCTTCCTTGCAAACATGTCGCATGAGATAAGAACTCCAATGAATTCCATCGTGGGCTTTGGTGGTTTGCTTCTTTCTGATCATGTTTCGGAGTCAGACAAAGCATATTATTACAAGCAAATAAAAGAGAGCTCAACATTCTTAATGCAGCTCATTGATGATATTATTGATGTTTCCCGTATTGAATCAGGAGATACAACAATCAGCAAAAGTGATTTTAATTTTCATCACCTGGTAGCTGAGCTTTTTTCGCAACACAAACAGCTACTTGCAGACGCAAACAAATTACATCTGGAATTTAAGGTGTATAAGCCCGACGCTGGTGGAATGATGGTGCTTTCTGATCAAAAGAGAATCAGGCAGGTGTTTAAAAACCTCTTGTCGAATGCCATTAAATTTACCGATAAAGGCTTTATTGAATTTGGATACGAAATGCTGGATGATGGCATGATTCAGTGCTTTGTAAAAGATACCGGGATCGGCATTCGGGAAGAAGACATGCCTTTTGTGTTCAATAGTTTTACAAAAGTTAATTCATCGAGCACGCGCATTTTTGGAGGAACGGGAATAGGCCTGACCATTTGTAAACAAGTTGTTGAAATGTTGGGTGGTAGAATTTGGGCAGATTCGACCGTAAACCTGGGGACCACGTTTTTCTTTACATTCCCTATAGAGAAATCGAAGAAAATGCCGGCTGTTGCAAAAGACATAAGCAAGCAAGAAATTAATTCGTTGTTGAAACAGCAAAAGGTATTGATTGCTGAAGATAACGAATCGAATTATGAGTTATTAAGTTCCATGCTGCGGCATACAGGAGCTGACATCCTTCCAGCACAGGATGGTTTTCAGGCCATTAAGTTTTTAGAAAATAATCCTGATACACGCTTGTTGCTACTTGATATTAGAATGCCTGGCATGGACGGTTATCAGGTTGCGAGGCGTATCAGAGAATTTAACAAAGAGGTCAGAATTATTGCGCAAACCGCATATGCATTCGAGGCCGACCGAATAGAAGCCTTAACAGCTGGTTGTAATGAGTTTATTGTGAAGCCAATCAAACAGCAGGAGCTCTACAATAAAATTTACCATCTATTCTATTCTGGCTCCTAACAATGTTCACAAAAACATTATATTAGTAGATTAATTAAGTGCGGCTGGTTTGAACAACCATGCGTGCAAAGAATTAACATGAATTCATGAACTCTTTATTCCGTTTTGCGTACAACTGTTGTTGCGCACGATTGGATGTGAAATTACAGATTAATCAAACTATGAGATCAATTAAACAGTTGATGTTATTGCTTATTTTATTAAGCTCGGTTTTGGTAAGTACGGCCACCGAACTAAATATTGATAGCCTTAAACAAGCCTTAAACAATGCTACCAACGGTGAAAAGCTAATTATTTACAATCAATTGTTTAAGGCATACGAATCTATTTCTTATGAAAAGGCATTTTATTATGCCACAGAAGCTTATCAACTAGCGAAGCTTAAAAATGACCATTCAGAGATTGGAACTGCTTTAAAGAATATTGGAAAAATATTTTACTATCAGCAAAATAGCGATAGCGCAAATTTTTATTTTAATGAAAGTCTGGATCACTTTATTCTTGCCAATGATTCATCGGGAATGGCAAAAATATACAACAATCTGGGATTGGTATTTAGCAACTCAGGAAGATATAACGATGCTATTCCATTCTATCAGAAATCTCTTGAACTAAAAACCAAACTATATGATTCGTTGGGTATTGCGAACTCATTCATTAATATCGGTTCCATTTATTACAAAGTGGGTAGCTATAAAATGGCGAATGATTACTTTCTTGATGGATTAAGTATTGCCAAAAAAATAGGAAGTCTCAAAGCATCGCAAAGCGCCTATGGAAATTTAGGATTGATCTATACCGAAAAAGGTGATTTTGAACAGGCGCTTGAGTATCATAATCAAGCACTCGAAATTAACAATCAGATAAATAACATTGCTGGTATATCAGCAAGTTTTGCAAATATTGGTCAGGTTTATCTGGTAAGTAAAGAATTGGACAAAGCACTTGATTATTTTCTACGCGCTCAAAATCTGAACGATTCTTATGGCATCGTTGAGCCAGGAACTTTGAATAGCATTGGTCAGGTTTACGCCGAGATGGATAATCCGGATCAGGCACTTTTTTATTTCCACAGAGCCTGGGATCAGGCGAACGAAATAAAAACCAATAGGGTATTACAAATCGCAAGTCAGAATCTTTACATTACTTATGGTGCCATGGGCGACTATGAGATGGCTTTTGAATATGCCTTGAGATCTATTTCATTGTCAGATTCATTACGGAAGCAAATGTTAGGCGATGAGGTTTTAAATTTCGAATCCAAAGCAAAAATTGATAAGAAAAATCAAGAGATCAGTCAATTAAATAAAAACAAACATTTAAGTGAAGCCGAAAATGAGGCAAAGCAGCTGCAATCTAAAATACAGCAGTTTGCCATTTTAGCATTAGCACTTTTAGTGTTCATCCTGCTGGTTTTATTGATTAGAAACAAGCGAAGAAAGTCGCCTGTCGTGAGTGCTGTGCCCGTTCAAGAAAAAGAAGATCCTCAGCTTAGAGTATTGCTTGATGCAAGCGATGATATGATGTGGATGGTAGGTGCTGAAGGAAATATTCTTTTAACAAATAAGGCCTTTCAGCAATATCTGGGTGCCGACCAGCAACAGCTATTAAATACTGATTTAAGAACTTTACAGAGCTCCTTACCTGAACATGCGGTTTTTATAAATGAAAATATCAACCTGGACGAAAAAGTAATTATTTCGAAAACTACTGGTGTTTTTGAAACACAATTAGAACTTGGTTCTGAGGAGCAGGTGATATTTGAGATTACCAAAATTCCAGTGGCCGATGCTAAAGATAATGCCCCACGAATTATCACCATTGTTAAATCTAAGTCGGTACATCCCGTTCCGCTAATGGAGCAGCGAGCTGTAGTAATTAAAGAAACTTTCGAGTTTATTAGTTTATATCAGCAGTCTGCCATTGCTATTAATAAAGTGGGTATATGTGTGCAAGCTAATGTGCAGTTGGCATTGTCAATTGATGAAAATATTATAGATAGGCATTACAAAGATTGGGGATTAAATGAAGCCTGCCTGGCAGATATTGAGGCCGGATATGTTGCTGCTCTTAACAATCATGAGTCTTCGTTTATTTATCATGAAGTGAAGAACAGCGAAGTGTTTAACTATACCTTTAGCTTTAAATCATATGCAGAGCATGCGCTGTTGTTCATAAGTCCAAAAGGGCAGGTTGAAGAATTGGTGGCACCTGAGATGCCTAATCTTTATCAAAACTTATACAAACAATTAAATACACCATTATTGGTGTGTGCTGCAAATGGATTGGTTAAAGATGTAAATGTAGCAGCTGCCCAGTTGCTTGGCTTGAACAAGGAATTGGATGCGGAAGATTTTTTCTCCTTGTTACCAGATAATGTCAAAGATCGTTTTGATACGAATTCCAGTAAAGCCGTAAGTGTCACAAATCAATTAATTACAACTTTTAGTGGTAAACCCATTCAGGTTGCAATAGAGTCGTTTCATGTAGTTGATGATAAGGAATCGGTCTGGGTTGTTCAGTTACAAGACTTATCAGCAAAAATTGAGACGGAGAAATCAATGAATGCGATCAGGCAGCGGGTTGCAGAGAATGAAAAATCAAATACGTTCTTTTTGGCAAATATGTCGCATGAGATAAGAACACCGTTAAATGCAATTATTGGTTTTTCTAACTTGGTATCTGAGGCAGGATTACCAGAAGATCAGCGCAAGTTATACATCGACAATATTAGCAAGAGTGGAAATGCCTTATTGCATCTAATCGAGGACTTGATTGATTATAGTAAGATTGATGCCGGACAAATTACGCTTAACGAAGAAATATGTAAGCTGAGCGAATTCTTTACAGATTCGTATAGTTTCTTCACCGATACGTATGCCAGTGAAATTTCCAATGGTATTGAATTTAGGGTGAAAATTGCAGCAAATGAACAGGGGATAGCCTTCTTTACCGATGTGTTAAGATTAAAGCAAGTGATGTCGAGTATGATAACCAATGCTTTTAAATTTACAAACGAAGGGTCTATTGATATAGGTTACAACTTGCTGGAATCTGATGAAGTTGAATTTTTTGTTGAAGATACAGGCAAAGGAATTGCCACCGAGCGACTTGAATATATTTTTGATCGTTTTAGTAAAACAGATTTCTCACCGGTGAGGGATGGCGGAGGTTCCGGTCTCGGGCTGACAATATCGAAGCGACTAATAGCTCTCATGGGAGGAAATGTGCAGGTTGAGTCGACGGTTGGTAAAGGTACACGTTTTAGTTTCCGCCTGCCGTACAAAGCTGTTGTGGCAAGTAATTCAAGTAATGAATCAGGAATTGAGGATCCGAAAAAGCCGGTAAACTGGAAAGGCAAACAAATATTAATAGCCGAAGATGTTGAGCCTAACTATCAGCTATTAAAAAGCTTCTTACGTAAAACTCATGCTACCTTGCATTGGGCTAAGGATGGGAGAGAGGCTGTTGAAATGTGTCAGCAAATTGATGTAGATATTATAATAATGGATATCCAAATGCCGGTTATGAATGGTATCGATGCTATGCAGGCAATTAAAGCAAAGCAACCAGATATTCCGGTTATTGCTCAAACCGCATACGCACTTGCCGACGATCGCCCAAAAATATTGGATTATGGATTTGATGAATACATTTCCAAGCCAATTAAAATAAGCTTGTTGATGAAAATGATGACCGAGCAATTGGGCAAGAAAAATAAAGCTGTTAAATAGCTTTGGCGCAAACCAGATGATCACCTTTAAGTATAGGAACCAGGTTTATCTTATTTCTTTCAAGGCAGCGCTCAATGTCTGCTTTTAGTCGATCATACTTTCCTGCAAGCCTGGGTGAGTTGCTTAGAATAAATTCCAATAGCGTGGGGCTGGCAAGCTTGTACAGCTCTATCGCCAGATTAACCGAATCACTGTTATGATCAAAGCTACCCGAAGCCATTAACTCTTGCGCTAACATTCCTGCAAATAACGTGTCTTCAACGTTCACCTTGTTGGTCCAGCCTGCACATAATAAGAGTACGTTGTTGCCGGCAGCTAATAAGTGATCAGTTACAGCCAGAGCATTAATAAACGATCCTACAATGATTTCATCAGAATCTTTTGCAATATCAATAGCTTGGGTGCCATTGGTGGTAGTAATTGCTAATTTTTTCGATTTCAAATCCGGTTCTTCAAAATCAAATGGCGAGTTGCCTAAGTCGAAACCATCCAGCTTTTTACTATCTCTTTCTCCTGCTGTAATGTAACCCTTCTTTTTAAAAGTCAAGGCTTCATTTATCGATGCCACTGGTGCAATGGCTTGAACCCCATTGTTAAGAGCAACGCATATTGAGGTGGAAGCGCGAATAACATCAATAATAACTACAACCTGATTTTGCATTTTATGCAAGTCATATAGCTGAGGTGAAAGGCAGATGTCTAGTTGGTGTTTCGGCATAAAAAAAGCCCCGGAGCATTGCTCCGGGGTTGATGTTTATTTAAAGAACGGGGTCTTTACAATTTTAGCTTTCAGGCTTTTGTTTCTTACCTTAATAAATATTTCGGTATCGGCTTTATAGAAACCCGTTGAAACATATCCCATTCCAATGCTCTTCTTTGTAAGTGGAGACATTGTACCAGAGGTTACTTCTCCGATCTCATTTCCTTCTGCATCTTCAATTTTATAACCATGGCGAGCAATTCCTCTGTCGATCATCTCAAAACCTTTTAAACGGCGAGATGGCTTATCTTCTTTTTGCTTTAGGAATAAATCACTATCAATGAATTTATTTCCATCATTAAATTTTGTAATCCATCCCAAGCCGGCTTCAATAGGCGATGTAGTATCATTTATGTCGTTACCATACAGGCAGAAACCTGCTTCAAGTCTTAGGGTGTCGCGGGCACCAAGTCCAATGGCTTTGATGTTGTATTCTGCGCCAGCCTCAAAAACTGCATTCCATAATTTTTCGCCGTCTTTGTTTGCAACATATACTTCGCATCCACCTGAACCTGTATAGCCTGTGGTTGAGAAAATCGCATCCTTAATGCCAGCAATGTCAGCTTTTTGGAAAGTGTAGTATTCCATATCAATAACATTTGCATCGGTAAGCTTTTGCATCACTTTAAGTGCATCCGGTCCTTGAATGGCAAGTTGGCAAATCTCATCCGAAGCATTGTATAGGTCTTTACCAGCTTCAATATTAAATGCTTTTGCCTGCTCAACGCACCAGTTCCAATCTTTCTCAATGTTTGCTGCATTTACAACTAACAGATAAGTTTCTTCATCGAAACGGTAAACCAACAGATCATCAACAATTCCGCCTTTACCGTTTGGAAAACAGGAATACTGAACCTTGCCATCTGTTAATGCTTTTACATCGTTAGTGGTAACTTTCTGAACAAACTCAGTTGCATTGGGACCTTTAACCCAAAACTCTCCCATATGTGAAACATCAAAAACACCAACGCTATTACGAACAGTGTTGTGTTCTTCATTTATTCCGGCATAAGAGATAGGCATTGAATAACCACAAAATGCCTCCATCTTAGCACCAAGTGCCTCATGAAATTGTGTAAATGCAGTTCTTTTCATATTAATATTGATTAATTGTTTTTTGCAAAACTAGCAAATTTAGATTTTAGCGATGCCTGCTTTGGTATGTTTAAAGTCACTTTCTTACAAACATATTATCGATACTTGGCTATAAGTCTAAACAGTTATTAAAAGAATAGGGCTGATGGAATGTTCAAATGTTGCCTTGGAAAATGTTTGAAACAATTTTATTTGTGCATGAAAGGTTTTATGTGCACTTTTTGCGCAATGTTAGTATTCTTAGTAATTATGCCCGATGCGGTTTGAATTATTGGTTCAAATTTGTTTAATTTGTATATCAACACATGGAGTGAGGATAAAATTGAATCGCAAAATATCGTAACGATGGAAAAGGCACTAAAGGTTATTGATCTAACATATTTGCAATCAATGGGTGGCGATGAGATTGTTAACGAAATGCTGGAGGTTTATTTAGAACAGGTACCGGAGTTTATTAATGGTTTCAAGGATACAATTGGCGTAAAGGATTATTTACGTTTAAGTAAAGTTGCACATAAAGCGAAAGGATCTGTTGGGATTGTTGGAATGAATGACTTAGCAACGGATCTAAAAAAGCTTCAATTGTTAAGTGAAAATTGTGCAAAGTATCAATTGGATCTTAAAAAGGAAAACGGAACCCTGCCTGAGAACGAAATAAGAGAATTGGAGCATTTATCTGACAAGAAGATTAGTACTGAAATGGGCTATGATGAGCTGGAGGTTAAGGAAATGTTAGCTGAGTTAGATAAGTTTATGAATGGTGAACCAATTTCAATTATTCCAGGTTTGGTAGATAAGGCTATTAGTGCAATAGGCGAATCTGCTGATGAGGTTCAGAATGTTTTAAAAGGGTAATTTACGCTGAAAATAAAAACTAAATAAAATATATTATGCTTAAGATAACAGAAGAAAACGGGATACAAGTTGCGTCTTTTGATAATCACGATCGGTTCAATGCTGTTATTTACCAAGAGGTGAAAGAACAGTTGAACTCGATGCTCGCACCTAAAAGTAAATTGATTCTAAATCTGGATGGTGTTAAGTTTGTCGACAGCTCTGGCTTTGGTGCTATGTTATCCGTTTTTAAAACGGCCCGCTCAAACGATAGCCTTTTTAAAATCTGTGGGATTAATCCCGAAGTACTTGAGCTGGTTAAGCTAATGAAACTTCATAATGTATTTGAAATACACGATACCCTTGCGGATTGTGTGGCTAGTTTCTAATTCCTGATATACAAATTCAATATATAAAGAGAGATCATAAGATCTCTCTTTTTTGTTGCAACACATTTATTAATGTCATAAATGTGTTGTATAAGTTAAATAATTGCGGTTCAGTTTGTGTTTTTTGCTATATATTTGCAGGGTGATTTAAAAAATCAACATTTTGTACAGAAATAGTTATTCTTCATAACTTTCATAGGTGGTGTTAAATTAGTTAGACAAAGAGAATACCCGTTGGTTAGCGGGTATTCTCATTTGTATCCACATCACAATCAAGTAGGATATATTCACAGTAGTTTTATCGGCTCGCTAACAATATGCGCGGAAATGTCGAAAGGTAAGATGCAAGTGCTAATAAGAGATCACAATATTTTGATATACGCCTACATTTTATCACTTTTGATTCTTTAAGCAGAATCACGTGAATAAGAATACTTACAAAGGCTTTTTACAGAACTTTGCTTCCAGATTTTTAATTTGGAGAGTCGACAATTTAAGCTCAAAAAGTTTTATTCTGATTCTAAGCGTGATTGTAGGTGTAACATCGGGATTAACTGCGCTTTTGCTTAAAACTGCAGTTTTCAAATTTCGTGAAGTGTTGTTTGAGTTTGTAAACGATGATGAGCGATCTTATTACTTTTTAATATATCCTTCAATTGGAATACTGCTTACCCTAGCCTTAAAGCACATTGTTATAAAGGACTATATTAAGCACAATATTTCAAGCATACTGCATGCTATCTCTAAACGTAATAGTTTGATGAAAGCGCATAAAGTGTTTTCATCAATGTTGGGTGGTGTGTTTACAGCCGGCTTTGGTGGCTCTATTGGGCTGGAGTCGCCAATAATTAGTTCAGGTGCAGCAATAGGATCAAACCTGGGCAGGATTCTAAAATTGAATTATAAGCAGGTAACTCTACTATTGGCTTGTGGAAGCTCAGGTGCAATAGCCGCAATTTTTAACACTCCTATTGCAGGAATTGTGTTTGCGCTGGAAGTATTGATGATTGACCTTACCCGCTTTTCGCTAATTCCATTATTAATGTCGGCGGTTAGTGGAGCCATTACAACCAAGCTATTTTATCACGAGGAGATATTGTTTGAGTTTACCATTTCAGATTCGTTCATAAATACTGATATCCCATTTTTTGTACTTCTAGGAATTTTATCGGGAGTTGTATCGTGGTATTTTACGGTTGTATTTTTAAAAATTGAAGCCTGGTTTGAGTCCATTTCAAGAAAGTGGATTCGCTTTGGAGTAGGAGGGCTTATCATAGGCGTACTTATATTCTTATTCCCTCCGCTTTTTGGTGAGGGTTTTGAAACAATTAAGTTAGTATTCGATGGCAATTATAAGCAAGTAATGGCTGAATCATTTTTTGCATCTTTCGACGACTCTCTTTTATTCATGAGTGCTTTCTTTCTGCTTTTAATCCTGCTCAAGGTTATTGCCACGGCAACTACAATTGGAGCAGGTGGGATAGGCGGCATATTTGCTCCTTCGCTATTTACCGGGGCCATCACCGGATTTTTATTTGCTCATAGTCTTAACCTGCTCGATTTTGGTGTCGAGTTTTCTGAATTGAATTACGCTTTGGTTGCCATGGGAAGTGTGCTTGGCGGTGTGTTGCACGCGCCGTTAACAGGTATCTTTCTTATCGCAGAGATTACAACTGGCTACGAACTTATTGTGCCGCTTATGTTGTCTACAACCATATCGTTTGTTACGGTTAAGTTTCTGGAACCGAATTCTATTATTACTATGCAGCTAGCAAGAAGAGGAGAGCTTATTACGCATCATAAGGATAAAGCTGTACTGCGATTTTTAAATCTCGATGAGGTAATCGAACGTGATATTCGAACCATTGATGTTGATGCCACCTTGGGAGATTTGGTGGAGCTTATATCAAAGTCGACCCGAAACGTTTTTCCGGTAATTGGTAAAAGAGGAGAATTGATGGGTGTTATTCAGTTGGATCAGGTAAGGGATATTATGTTTAATAATCAGCTGTACGACACAACATTTGTAAGTAACCTGATGATTAATCCGCCAACCTTAATTAAGGCAGATGATTCCATGGAACTTGTCATGCAAAAGTTTCAGGACACCAATGCATGGAACCTCCCTGTGATTGATGGAGACGTGTATTTGGGGTTTGTTTCTAAATCGAGTGTGTTCTCTGTTTACCGAAAACAACTTCTAAATATTACCGAAGAGTAGTGTTTTTAGCCATTGCTTTAAACGGATCAATTATATAATCACTTCTGGTATTTTAGAACGAATAGTTCAACTTTAAGGTCATGTGTTTAAATCAGCATTGTTTAGCACATCCAATTAAGCGTTGTCTCGCACTCCGCAAATGTTCTGCAAATGGATGCTATTATGCTCGTTTAATAGAATCTTCAATTACGATATCAAATAGTTCATCCAGCTCAATTCCATGAGCTTTTGCTTGTTGCGGAACCAAGCTTGTTGCACTCATACCAGGAACGGTATTTACTTCAAGAAAATATTGCTTACCTCCTTTCATAATGAAGTCGGCGCGTACAATCCCACGACAATCCAATATGTCATAAATAAGTGAAGAGGTTTCCTGACATTTAGTAGCTTCAGCTTCAGTGATTCTTGCCGGTGTTATTTCTTCAACTAGTTCTGGCGTATATTTCGCATCAAAGTCGAAAAATTCTGTTTTGCTTACAATCTCTGTTACCGGAAAGATATACTCGTCTTCTTTGGTTTTTACTAATCCACAAGTAATCTCGGTTCCATGAATGTATTCTTCGATAATCACTTCGCTTACTTTTTCCTTGAATGCTTTTTGAACTGCATCTTTCAGGTCGGCTTTATATTTAACTTTAGTGGTTCCAAAGCTGGAGCCTCCTTCGTTTGGTTTCACAAAGCACGGTAGTCCGGTTACACCAACAATTTCATCAGGTTTAACCTTTTGGCCTTTTCGAATCATAATTGAATTGGCCATTTCAATTCCAAAGTTCTTGAGATAAGTTTTACACGCAAACTTATTAAATGTAATAGCAGCTGCCATAACATTGCAGGTGGTGTGCGGAACACCAACTAAATCGAAATAAGCCTGAAGTTTGCCATCTTCTCCAGGCGTACCATGTATGGCCATTAAAGCACAATCGAATGTTACTTTCTGTCCATTATCCATAAAACTAAAATCATCTTTATTGATCACATAATTGCAAGAGTCATCTCCGCACACTTCCCAGCCATCCTTGGTTATGGAAACTGTATAAACATTATATTTTTCTCGGTTAAGCACATCTTTAATAGTCGCAGCACTTTGTAGAGAGATTACTGATTCAGAGGAAAATCCACCGGCAATTATTGCAATATTTAGTTTCATAATGTTTATTGATGATATAGTAATGTGTTCCTTTTCTTAACTTGATCTTCTATAATTTATTCATCATCCTTGCGATTGGCAATATAATGTCTCCATTTATCGATGGTGTTCAGCATGTCTTCCGGAATATCGGAACTGAATGACATCCATTCTTTGGTAACCGGATGGGTGAATCCTAAAGTTCTGGCGTGTAAAGCCTGACGAGGTAATATCTTAAAACAGTTTTGCACAAACTGTTTGTATTTGGTGAAAGTTGTTCCTTTTAGTATTTGATCGCCACCATAAGTGTCGTCGTTAAACAAAGGATGATTGATGTATTTGAAATGTGCCCTAATCTGATGTGTACGCCCAGTTTCCAGCTTGCATTCAATCAGGCTTACATAGCCGAGGTGTTCTAATACTTTATAATGAGTGACAGCATGTTTTCCAAAGTCTCCTTCGGGAAAAACCGTCATTACTTTTCGGTTTTTTAAGCTGCGTCCGACATGACCGGTAATTGTACCAGTTGGTTCGTTAAAGCTACCCCAGGCAATTGCGGTATAAAGTCGTTCGGTGGTTCTATCGAAAAATTGTTTGGAAAGGTTGTTCTTGGCTTCAACTGTTTTAGCAACAACCAATAACCCTGATGTGTTCTTGTCAATTCTATGTACTAAACCTGGTCGTAATTCTCCTGCCTGAAAAAGAGGCAAATTCTTAAAGTGATACGCCAAGGCATTCACCAATGTTCCTGTATAGTTACCATAGGCAGGGTGTACAACCATGCCCGGATCTTTATTTACCACCACCAGACTTTCGTCTTCGTAAACAATTTTAATGGGGATATCCTGTGGAATAATCTCAATCTCACGAGGAGGATGTGTCATTACAATACTAACAACATCACCAGGTTTAATTTTGTAATTACGCTTAACAGGTTTTTCGTTAACCAGAATTTTACCATCATCGGCTGCTTGCTGAATCTTATTTCGCGAAGCATTTTCTATCCTGTTCACAAGAAACTTATCGATGCGAAGTGGATTTTGACCAGGATCGGCAACAACCCTGTGGTGTTCAAAAAGCTCTTGAGTTTCACTGTCAGCTAATCCATCTTCATCAATCCTCTCCAGATCGTCAAACTCATCTAAAATCTCGTCCATTCTTGCTCTTAATGTTGAACCACAAATTTAACACTTGATGCGTTACCAACACCATCTGTTACCTTAATAAAATAAATGCCATTGGAGAATGACCCGGTGTCAAGTGTTTCTTTGCTTGAATGTGCAATTCCGCTTTTCATTATTCTTCCGGTAAGGTCGTATACATGATAGTCTATTGTGGTAGAATTTAGTCCGCTAAAATCCATTTGTAAGATGTTGCTACAAGGATTTGGATAAAGTTTAAATTCAAGATGCGTTTGTTTCGGTTCTTTCACCTCAAGTAAGGCTTCATCAGAGAACACAGGACGAAGCATAAGTGCTCCGCTTAAAGAGCTGTTTTGCCATCCGCCAGATATGTTGTAGTATAAAGGATTTGGCAGCGTTGGATTGTTGGTCTCGTTTAAAATAGTATTCTTGTCGAAACCCACGTTTAATAAGTCTTCTGTTGTTTGTCGCCAACCAATGTAAAAAATGTCAGATGTTACAAAAGCGGTGTCAACTTCATCTTCCGTTTGGAAATGATAGCGATGAAACTTATTTAAACTGTCTTCAAATTCAGGTCGAAGTCCGATTTGAGAAAAGATTATTTCACCGGGTCCGTTCGTCGTTTCATCATGATCCCAAACCATTACATAGAAGTAGTTCTGATTTGCATCTCCAAGTGTTCTGTTAAAGAAAATGTCTACTCCCCGAATAGAATCCAGTATAAAGTAGTTTTGAAACTTAAGAGCTACCAGTGCATTTTGCGTCCCGGGTCCGGCCAGGCCATAACCGCTTTCAGCAGTTCCGTCATCATAGGCATAGTAATCATTAAAAACCTGAGTATATGAAGCAGTGTCGTTAGAGGCAATAAAGTCAGTAGTTGCAGGCCCCGGATTAACAACGGTCGTTACATCAAAGCTTACCGATTTTACTCCAGGTGCTGCGGTAAAGAAATAATTATCCATGTCTTCCATCAGATCAATCTCGCCTGTATTGTAATTGTTACCTGCTCCTTGGAGGATAATGGTTTCAGCTCCCGTGTTGTTATTGGTTACAACAATGTCCTTGGTTACTGCTATTTGCTCGTTGTGGTAGTTGTAAAAAAGGAAGTTAAGCTCATCTTCCATTTGAACAGAATTGATCGCAAAATGTCGCCATGGCATTGCTGTGTAGTCTTTTAATAAATAGTTGGGGCGAGACAGGAATGCTAAATCTGTAAGTACTGTATCGTTTGGATTTCTTCCGGTATTCATGTAGATATAATCCAGGTGCCATTGGTCGCAGTTAGAGGCCCAGCTTGCTTCAAATTGTCCGGTCATGCTAGCGCGATTGGAGAATCTGAATTTAAATCCTTTTTGATAAAAGCTGCTGCCATCAACAGCTGTATCGGGCACTGCAATAACAACCTGTGTAAATGGGTGGTTTGTTGTGCCTTTTTTACCCCAAGCCCAAAACCAGTCATTCGCTTCTGGTGAGTAGAATTCTACAAATAATGAGTCGTACTGTTCTGGAAAATCAGCTAAACCTTGCGGCTGATAGAAGAAACTAAGATAGAGGCTATCGGCAATAGTTATGTTTTCTAAATTGATTGGCCGAGAAGTTAAAGCATCGGCAATAAAGCCAACCGAGCTGGCATTTGAGTGCATGCTTCCGTCGCTGCCAAGTACATCAAAGGTAGCCACCCCAATTGTTGGTGGGTAGTCTGCATACGACTGGTTAATAAATACATCATTGTCTTCCCAAAGTGAATCTGCCGGAAAAATCCTATTTACAGAGAAATCATCAAAAAAAGGTAACTCTAAAGTATCCTGAGCTTGTGTGCTTTTAAAAAGAAATTCAGGGTTTGTCTTAATGTATTGTTTAATCACTGCATTTTCCTGCAGGTCAATTAAAACTTCTTGTGCATGTAACTGGCAGCCAAATAGCGCCAGGGTAACTATTATAATTGAAATTCTTTTCATTATTAAATTAATGGTTTATCCTCGATTCCTAATTCTATAGAATCAATATTTTGAATATTTATTGTGTCCATGGGTAGTTTTGTTGAGTCAAGTGTAACCCAAACGTCAATTGGCGATCCAAGAAAAATCATGGTTTTATCGTCGGCAGGTGGCGAATGTTTGAAGATACGAGCTAATTCAAGGTCTCCTTCTTCAAGAATTGTTTCATCCTGTACAACTGCGCCAATGTTTAAATAGGCTGAAGCAGCTATTTGTCTTGCTGAGTCAACGGTTAAATTGATTAAACTTGGGATGAGGGTTTTTTGCGTGCTCAGGCCAGCTCCAAGCACCAGGTTTACAAACGAGCCTTTCTCTACCAGCTCACCTGATTCAATTTCAGCATCTTCTATTAATTGCTTCAAAACTCTGTTTTTTGCTAAATCAGGTTCATAACTAATTTCGCCAATTCTAAGGCCTGAATTATCGAGCACCGACATGGCCTTACGAAATGTTAATTCAATGAGCGATGGCATTGGCACTTTCTCTGCTTCAAATGCATTAATGGTAAAATAGAGGGTGCGGTTTTCCTTCACCATAATACCCGAGTCAGGATATTGTTCTATAATAATACCTCCATCAATATCATTCACAAAAACCGAATCGATTATCTGAACACGGAATCCATCCTGACTATACAATGCTTGAACTGAATCGTTGTGCATGTATTTAAAGTTTGGAACAGGTTAGGTTTTACCGTGTTGAGTGTAAATTTTTATCCCGAATAAGGTTCCAAAAATAAGAGCTGCGAGTATTGCGATGGCAATAAGTAAATTTTTAAAAAATACTTTGCTGAACAGGAATTTCAAGAAGTTCATTTATTAAATGTTTGCGATCTTTTAATCAGGTAATTATGGTATAATAAACAACGAGGCAAAGATATAATTATACTT
>JBFHES010000030.1:0-27408 GCA_041584015.1 Bacteroidales bacterium | reverse complement strand
TTCTTCTGTTCATTTTGGCTACCGCCCAAAACGAACCAAAAACCCACCACAGATGCCAAATAAAAGCTTGCCTCAACTAGTTCAATGGCACCTTCACTAATAACTAGTCAGGTATATTAAATGATATTGTATTAATCTAGAACGGCAACTTTCATTTCGCGCCATCCGTGGACAAGCCACCGCTCGCGGCGATCGTTTGCCCTGACAGATCAACTGAAGAATTTTAAGTATTTAATTCCAATGACGCTGGCCTCCCAATAGCATCATCCTATGAACCAAAAAACAAGGTAAAATAATCGAAACAAAGATGCTGATGCTTCAAACAGGAAGGCCCTAACTAAGCAGTTCTGTTAAACGCTTGATTTCGTATTTGGCTGTTTCGTGCTTGTACAAGATGTTATATACGGCCTCGGTTATTGGTAAATCTACGTCTAAGGATAATTTAGATTTAATTTGCATGATGCCCTTAACAGCAAAATACCCTTCAGCCACCATACCTAGTTCCAACTGCGCGGTTTTAACCGAATAGCCTT
Organism: Bacteroidales bacterium; assembly: GCA_041584015.1. Classification (GTDB taxonomy): domain Bacteria; phylum Bacteroidota; class Bacteroidia; order Bacteroidales; family M50B96; genus JBFHES01. The sequence continues at coordinate 26,875 of JBFHES010000030.1, read as the reverse complement.
TTCCTATCATGGTACCAAAGGTTCTGTTTCTCGAGAACTTTGAATAAGCTGTTACAATTAAATCGCCCAGATAAGCCGAATCTTTAATGTCACGGGTAATTGGATGAACCGCATCTGCAAATCGTTTCATTTCACGAATGGCATTTGAAATGAGCACTGCCTGAAAATTATCACCATAACCCAAGCCATGGCAGATACCAGCTGCCAGCGCGAAAATATTCTTCAGAACAGCTGCATACTCAGTCCCGAAGATATCATCCGAGACAAAGGTTTTCATGTACCTGCATTTAAGATCATTGGCAATGTAGCTTGCAAACTCTTCGTTTTCGGCGGCAATGGTAAGATAGGATAAACGCTCGAGCGCTACCTCTTCGGCATGACACGGACCGGCAACAATTCCAATATTCGTATAAGGTACATTGTATTTCTTATGAAAGTACTCACCAATAATCATGTCCTCTTCGGGCACAATTCCCTTAATGGCCGACAGAATATATTTATCGGATAGATCTTTACGTTCAAGCTTATCCATTGCTGTTTGCAAGTAAGCAGCAGGTATGGCAAAGAGTAAAATATCTGCTTCTTCAACGGCCTTATTAATATCGTCGCACACAAAAACTTTGGTATTATCAATTGCCACATCGCTTAAGTAGCGCGGATTACGCCCAAATTCACGAATGTATTCAATGGTGGAATAATTACGCATGTACCAATTGGTTTGACTTCGGTTATTTTGCAATAGTTTAACCAAAGCGGTGGCCCAGCTACCGCCACCGAATACCGCTATCTTTTTGTCTTCGAACATAAATTTCATTTTAATGAATCACCCAAAATAAATGGATGAACTACCCGGCTTATAAACTACTTACCGCACCAGGCTCTTACATCTTCGATCTTTGGATTAGTCAATCCAAGTTTATGTTTCTTATTTAATCCACAAATCTCCTGAAACAGTTTATTTGGGTTTGCTTCGCTAAGTGCATCAGCTTTTAAAAAGCCAGCCTTTTGTACCAATTGCACAAGCTCTTCTGGAATTCCAAGTTCAATATACTTGTCTGGTCCATCGCTGGTTTGAGCTTTCTCCGGACGCATTTGCGGGAAAAACAATACTTCTTGAATTGAAGGTTGGTTGGTCATTAACATGGTTAAACGATCGATACCAATACCCATACCCGATGTAGGTGGCATTCCGTATTCCAATGCGCGTAGAAAGTCCTGATCAATGAACATGGCCTCATCATCTCCCTTCTCCGAAAGCTTCATTTGCTCTTCGAAGCGAGCACGCTGATCGAGTGGATCGTTAAGCTCTGAATAAGCATTACATAATTCCTTACCATTTACCATTAACTCGAATCGTTCGGTTAATTCCGGATTATCTCTATGTCGCTTACACAACGGCGACATCTCTACAGGATAATCGGTAATAAAGGTTGGCTGTATATACGTATGTTCACATTTCTCGCCAAATAGCTCATCAATGAGTTTTCCTTTCCCCATCGATTCATCAACCTCGATATCCAGCTTCTTGCATGTTTCGCGAAGCTCGGCTTCATTCATCTTTGAAACATCAATACCGGTATGATCTTGTATGGCCTGTAAAATTGGCACACGTGCATATGGTCGCTTAAAGTCAATTTCCTTATCACCTACAGTTACCTTTGTTTGCCCGTGCAGATCGAGGGCTACTTTCTCTACCATTTCTTCGGTAAAGTCCATCATCCAATGGTAATCTTTGTATGCAACGTAGATTTCCATTACGGTAAATTCAGGATTATGTGTGCGATCCATTCCTTCGTTACGGAAATCTTTAGAGAACTCATACACACCATCGAAACCACCAACTATTAATCTCTTAAGGTAAAGCTCATTGGCAATTCTTAAGTAAAGCGGAATATCTAATGCATTGTGATGACTGATAAACGGACGTGCTGAAGCTCCTCCCGGAATAGGCTGCAAAATTGGTGTTTCAACCTCGAGATATCCTTTGTTGTTGAAAAACTCGCGCATGGAGTTCATCAATTTGGTGCGCTTGATAAAAATATCTTTTACACCATCATTTACAATTAAATCGACATAACGCTGGCGGTAACGCAATTCCGGGTCGGAGAATGAATCGTAAATTTTACCGTCTTTCTCTTTTACAATTGGAAGCGGACGAATGGCTTTCGAAAGCACCACAAACTCCTTTACATAGATCGATGTTTCGCCAACTTGTGTTTTAAACACATAGCCTTTAACGCCGATTATATCACCAATATCAAGCAGTTTTTTAAAAACAGTGTTGTACATTGTTTTGTCGTCGCCTGCGCAAATATCGTCACGACGGAAGTAAACCTGGATGCGTCCTTCGCTGTCCATAATCTCAGCAAACGAAGCATTTCCCATAATCCGGCGGCTCATGATACGACCAGCGTAAATCACCTCCTGATAATTATTCTTTTCAGGATCGAAGTTTTCAAGTATCTCCCTGGATGTAACATTCACCTTAAATTCCTCTGCCGGAAACGGATCAATACCAAGTTTCTTAATCTCCTCTAATGAGTTCCTTCTCAAAATCTCCTGCTCGCTCAAAAACAATTCGTTCATCTGCTTTTATTTACTGATTACTCAACCACTGTTAAAAATTAGTTTGCAAAGATAATAGTTTTCTAATTGTATAGAGCTATTAAGCTGCAAAGCTGGTAACAGTGTACATCCGGGAAGGGCGGCCAAATTCTGACCTACTATAGCTACTTAATTCAGGTAAAAAATCCTGCAGCTGAAAAAAGCCCATTAATGTAGTTCTACACCAATGGGCTTTTAATCAATATGCTTTAAATTATCTAGTAATTCTTAAGGAAATTATGCAGCAAGCGAACACCTACGCCAATGCCACCTTTGCCGCGATAACTACTGCTTGCATGTAAGAATGCTGATCCGGCAATATCCAAATGTACCCATGGATAATTTGTAAATCGCTGAAGGAATTTACCAGCTGTAATGGCACCTGCATCACGACCACCAATATTCTTTACATCGGCAATGGTAGATTTAATATACTCATCGTATTCATCCCAAAGCGGAAATTCAACAATACGCTCATACACTTCTTCACCTGCTGTTTTCAATTGAGTAAAAATATCACTATCGAGTTTACCCATTCCAACTATTGCTTCCTTACCAACTGCAACTGCTGCAGCTCCGGTTAAGGTTGCCATATCAATAACCAATTCGGGATCGTATTTTTGTGCATAGCTTAAGGCATCGGCCAAAAGCATTCTACCTTCAGCATCGGTGTTCAGCACTTCCACGGTCATGCCGTTGTGCATGTTCACCACATCGCCCGGAACATAAGCATTTCCGTCGGGGCGGTTATCTGTCGCCGGAATTAAGGCTATTACATGAATAGGCAGCTTGTTCATGGCAGTAGCATACATGGCTCCAATTACACCCGCTGCTCCCGACATGTCAGACTTCATATAGTCCATGCTGTCTTTGGTTGGCTTTAAGCTTAAACCACCAGAATCGTATACCACTCCTTTGCCTACCAGAATAACAGGCTTTTCGTTTTTAGCATTTTCAGGCTTCCATTCAATAACTGTGAAGGTAGGCGGATCGATACTTCCTTTATTCACCGCAAGCAATCCTCCCATTTTCAGGGCCTCAATTTTTCGCTTATCAAAAACTTCGACATGCAAGCCAGCTATTTCGCCCAAACCCTTAATCTCTTTCGACAGCTGCACGGCTGTTAAGTAGGACAATGGTTCATTAATTAAATCGCGCGAAGCAAAAACTGCATTTGATACATTTTGCAATTCGGTGCAATCTGCATCGCTTACCTTCTTGCTTAAAATGCTGATTTCCTTCAAGCTGTTAGTTTGCTCGTTCTTATCCTTAAAGTACTTTAAAAACTGATAGCTCGACAAGGCTATACCTTCGGCATAGGCCAACATACATTCATCGCAAGCTAAATTATCTACTAATACCAAGTGAGCCAACTTTAATTTATTGGCCAATTCGCTTAGTTTATTAGCTGCCTGTCTGGCATCTTCTTTTAATAGATAATGATCTTTACCGGTATCAAGCAGCTGCACAAATATTTGTCGGCTGTATTGATTGATTTGCACTAATTTCTGCTTTTCAGCAAAGCTCTTATTGATATAATCAAGCTCATTAGCAGTAAACGGAAATGAAGAAAGATCAGCGTCTTTTTTGGTAATGATTACCAAATTTTCGGATGCGCTATAAGCATCAGTTTTCTTTAGTGTAAACATTTCTATTTAATTATTGATAATTTTGAAATGTACTCATTTTTACCAGAACTCATTCTTAAATAATAAACACCATTGCTTAGTTCGGAGAGATCGAGGTTTTGTGCACCTGAATTCACTTCTTTGCTATAAACAGCCTCGCCCGTTAAACTATACACGGTAACATTAGCAGTACTTCCAACTAACTCAGGAACACTAAAATTAACCATTCCATTTGTAGGATTTGGATAAAGCACCATTGTATTTTCATTAATTCCTTCAATTCCGGTAAACGAGAACTGCACCTCTGAAAGTGTCATAACATTGCCACTTAAATCTTCAACATTGTTGATGCTTAAAGTATAGGTATTGGTGCCCAACTCGCTAACAGTAAGAATAACACGTTTAGTATCAAAGGAGTGACGCATGGCATTTGTAATGGTAATTCCATTATCAATTGAATAATTACTAAGATCCTGAGCCGACAGCAACTCAACACTTTCGTTGTAATCAACATATACAATTGTTGGAGTAGCTGGAGTAGCTGATAAAATTGTTGGAGCTAAATCATCTGTTCCAGTCTCAACATCATCGGCTGTACGCAACTCTATTTTAAACTGATCGAAATCGTAATTGAGTGGTCCTGTAATATCATAGAACTCGCCAATTACATACGGATGTGAATAAGTAGATGAATTATGAATTAAGGCATCACCCGATCCATCGGTAACAATCCACATTCCAAATCCAGTATCTCGTACACATTGTACGTTTAATAATTTTACGAGAACACCTTCAAGCGCTTCATCTTCCATATCGCCCGAAAGCACTACCATAGGTTCTGGCAATGGATTATTTGAAGAAATAAAATACACATCAGTTACATTGGTAATCTCGGTTTTGCCATAATACTCTTCGGCATTACCTGTTACAATAACACTATCGCCAACGCTCAAGAAATAGCCTGATTGATACACATAAATACCTCTCCACTCACCTACACCGCTCTGAAGAAAGAAGTTATCGCCAAAGGCACCGGTAACAATACCGGTTGTTGAAACTACCTGACCATTAAATGGTGTGGCTGGTCCTTGTCCCTGAATATCATAAATGGACGTAATGGTTCCATTAAAAGGAGCAATGGCCACCTTATAAAAACCCACGAAAGAATTTTCATCAGTTAAAGAGCTGGCATCAATTCTAAAGAATATTTTGGTACCCGGTGCTTGCGCAGGAATCTGCCCTGAATAAACAGAACCAGCCGCAGTTAGATTTACCTGGTTTGTTAAATCGCCCCAGGAAGTTCCCCACCACATGGTGGCTCCAACAATTGTTGCACCAGTGCTGTGCTCAATATTGGCGGCAACTGTTACTACACTGTTTGAGTCAGGCTCGATTGGATTCGTATTTACTGCTGTTATTTCAATTGGGCTTGCACTTACATTATTCCAAATGTAATCGGCAAATTGCGGATAATCAATAAAAGGATTTCTATTGTGCTGCCAGTCGGCAACCACATCATTTCTGTTCCTCTCGAATGCATCCGGCGGGTCCATTTGGTTCCACTGTAAAAGTGTGCTTAATTTTCCGTGCTTTGGATAAGGCGAGTTATTCACCTGATCAACCACTTGCAAATCGAGTTCTCCGTTTTCACCAGCATAACGTGTTGCCATGTAGAAAATCATTCTGGCCACATCACCCTTCACCTCATCGCGTGGCTCCCATGAGTCAGCATCGGCATAACAACCTGTTGCTACACCTGCATCAAAATACTCGCTTCCACCATTGTCAAAATCCTTATTGGAGCGTGCTGAGTTTACAGTAGCATCTACAGGCTTAATGGCATGTGCATCGGTACCTGGTCCCTGATCTGTTCCAAAGTCGCCATGAGATTTTGCCCAAACATGCTCGCGATTCCAAAAATTCAATGAATCGAGATTTGAAGCAAAATTTGAACTTGGAATTGACCATCCTGAATACAGGAGTATAATATTATTTGGATTATTTGGATCAACATCAGCCTGACGTAAAATCTGCTTTACCGATCCGTAATAATATTGTTGATGTCCGTCGATAATATCATTTAAAGCTGCCTTTAAAGCAGTTCCATCCATCCCCTCAGTTCCGTCATAGTAATTAAGTGGTTGTGCAAAAACGCCCAAACCAATACTTAAAATACTAAGTAATAAAAGTGTTTTTCTCATTCGTATATTTCTTAAAAAGTAATTTTCACTGACGCATTGTAACGACGGCCCAAACCTAAGAATACCGATGCAGCATTAACATCGAAAGTTCCTGGAGGTGTTCCGTAAATGTAACTATCATTGTTTCGTGCATCGGAAATGTAAAGATCATCCAACACATTAAATACTGATAAACGGAAGCTCACCTTAAAATCATCGTAATAATATGTGTAACCGGTATTAAAATCGAGCAAACCATATGAAGGCATTTGCCAAGAGTCTCTTGGTGAGCCATCATCATTAATTGCATACCCCTCTCCATTTAACGATGCTGGATCTAAATCAGCATAATATCTATCGAAGAATGTGTAACGTGTGCTCAGGTATAAGCCTTTGAGTGGCTCGAATCGCAAGCTACCAGCATATTGAGTTTGTGCAGCATCACCCACATGCACATCATACGGATCGAAAGTAAATGTACCTTCTATATTTTCATACTCATCATATGTTGTTACGGTTTGAGGTTTTGATTTAAAACGCCAATCACCTATTGATGCTAAACCTTGAAAATCTAAGTTATGAGCAATCTTATAAATAAAATCAAACTCAATACCTTTATGAAGTTGATCAATTCCAGGGATACGAATAAATCCCTCTGCCGTTGAGATATCATTCATCGGAACATTATTCCAACGAGTGTAGTATCCGTTCAAATTCATACTAAACATTGGACTTGCAAATGAGTACCCAAGCTCTAAAGCCTGCACCACTTCATTATCTGTATTCTCTCTGAATTGTGTTGTATACCCTTCGAATATGTATTTAGAAGCACGAGTTTTTGAAAGGTAACCCATATTTACAAATACATTACTAAAGCGATCGATATTAAAGTTTGCACCACCTTTAGCAGTATAACTTGTTTTCCAAATCCAACCAGAATTTCTTGCGGTATCTTCTGGCAAAGCAAAGAAGTTCTCTTTATTAAATCCGGTACGAGCACCGCTTAAATTAATGAAAGATGAGAAACGCTCTGTTTTAAACTCGGCCTGACCAAAAACACCACCCCATCGTACAGAAACATCGTCGTTAAAATACACCTTATCACCTACACGTTTAACATTCGATTCCTGATTGGCATCCCAATTATCTTCGCAATAATCACCACCCATCAAATCATATACTTCGCGATAATGAGAACCGGTATAAGATCTTATGTCGACACCACCTGAGAAGTCCCAACTATCGTTATAATCATAATTAAAGGTTGAAAGCAAACCATACCAGAGATGGTCATTCATATTTATGATTCTATAGTTTCCAGAAACTGAATTGTAATTAGTATCCAGATTCTCTTTGTTTCCGTCATAAATATTCTGCCAATTAATCTGCCCGTTTTCATCCAAATCGGAAAGTTTTAAGGAACTCTTGGTTCCGGTTCCGCCACCATGCCCCTTTGAGAGATAAAGAATATTTGAAATAGAAAACTTATCACTTACCGTCCAAAAATCACGTAAACTAAATGCTGGTTTGTGATATTTATTTGTTTTATAATGTGTTTTTAATGGACCACTGATTGTGTCATATGCTGTGTAGGTAGCTTGTCCGGTTACAGGATGTACAATTGAATCGGTAGGTGCACCCGTTAAATAATAGCTTCCCCAATTTGCGTTATATCTAATTCCTCTGTTTACTACAGATGGGAAGGTATCAACACCTAGGGAGCTTGCATATGTTGAATCGAAAGTTGCTATCGCATTTTTATACGCGCGTTGTCCATGCTCCTGAGGAGCGCCCATTGCCGAAAATGATATGATATGATTTTTGATTCTTTTATCAACCTTAGCATAATAAAAGAAAGCTTGTGTTGGTGTTTCATCAACATAACCGTCACCTTTTTTAAATGAAGTAGCCAGTGTTATTCCCCAGTCATTTTTTAAGCGTCCACTTGTGTAGCCCAATGAAGATCTGAATTTACCTTCACTATCAACCTCATGCTTTACGCTATATTCTTTCTTGTTATCAAGTCCTTTGGTAATAATGTTCATGGTACCACCAACAGATGGCAATGCCAACTTAGAAGCACCTAGCCCGCGCTGCACCTGAATGGTTCGGGTAACAGCATCGAGGCCAAACCAGTTACTCCAATACACCCAACCATTTTCCATATCATTAACCGGAATACCATCGAGCATTACAGCTACGTTGCGCTGATTAAAACCTCGAATATTAATTCTGGCATCACCATCGCCACCACCTTGCTGTGTTGCATAAACACCAGGTGTTGAGTTTAAAATCATAGGAATATCTTGTGCTCCCAGCTCTTCTTCAATTTTAGCAGGCAACACATTGGTAAAAGCAACAGGAGTTTCTCTCGAACGAGCAACATCTGCTACAACGCTTACCTCATCAAGAAACTGCGTTTTAAGTTTAATGGAGATACTCATATTCTTGGTCAGGCTAATTTTTTTAATTTCCTGTTCAAAGCCAACATATGAGATAGTAAGCGAATAATCACCGGCCTTCAGGTCGAGTGAGAACTCTCCATCGAAATTCGTTACCGTACCCACATTGTCGTATGCCACAATGGTAGCACCGATTAATGATTCGCCAGTACTTCTGTCTAACACCTCACCGCTTAGAGTGTAGGTTTGTCCGAAACCTGCAATTGATAAAATTGACAAGAGCGCAATTAGTAAATGTTTTTTCATTTGAGAAGATTTTAAAAATACAAAACCAGCTGTCTGTATAAAACACTGGTTACAATTCGTTTATGCTTTATGCATGCTTATTAAAGCTAAAAAAAGGTATTTGTCTGCCACTAGCAGATAAATACCTTTTTATTATTGATATCAAATAATTATTTAACAATTATCTTCTTGGTCATACTTGTGTTATCGGTAAAATGAATTTTCACAAAATACAATCCTGTATTTGGTTTTTCAAGATCAACTTTAATATCACCACGTAACATATTGTTTTTGTTGGTATAAATTCTTTGACCTAAGGCATTCATAATTTCAATAGACTCAATATAAGCATTGGCCTTAATTGTAAATTTACCATCAGATGGATTCGGGAAGAAGAACGCATTGTGCTCAACAGGAAGAGTTGTTCCAACTGAGTTATAGTTCGGGTCGCATTCACAATCATGTGAGCCTATTCCGTCCCAAATGTTTGCACTTACCCATGCTGTATCAATAGCACTCCAATAACCTGGAACGGTATCCCACTCCTGACTTACGTCAAAATAGTTTGAAGTTGAACCTGGGGCACCCGGGTTAATAAATACACCGTGCTTTACTTCTGGCTTTCTTCTTAAAGTATGATCCTTTGACCAAGCTAACCACCAATAAGTAGCACCAGTAACATAGTTTAATGAATCAACATCACACCAACCTGTTCCTGGGTCTTCACCAACTTTACCAAAAATATCCCAAACCAAACCATCTTTGGTTTCTAATGTTATGGCATCGTTTCCGTTCATATACATTGGTGCAGGATATTCTCCATCTAACTGATCAGCCATCGCCTGAAATACAGGGTCACATGCCGGTGATGTTTCTGAAGATGTTGTTTGACCATTAACTAAAACAAATGTGCTATACGGCTGAATTGTTCCAATTAAATCTGTTTTGTATCCTTCTGAAGCAGAAGCAGAACCATTGCTATAACGCACAATAAGATAATCTGAAAGGTCGATAGCGGTGTTTGTTGGATTATAAATCTCGACGCCTTTACTGTTGGCGGTTCCTTCTACATATTCCGAAATAAATAGATAAGTGCAATCCTGTGCATTAACTGCAAGAATAGCGAAAAGGGCAATAATTGAAAGTAAAAATCTCTTCATAGTTTTATTATAAAAATTAGACATTTGAACCTACAATATTAGTCAATATAATTGACTAAATAAAAGCTCAATGTTAATTCTTACGTAATTCTATGTAAAGATTATTAAGCTTTTACAATTCGTTTGGTGAATGATTTTTTACCTGTTTCTACAAAGATGATGTAAACCCCGTGTTTCAGATTACTTACATCAATCACTACCTCTTTTTCAGACGTATATTTGTAAGATCTAACTATCTGTCCGATTGCATTATAAACCTTAATAGATCCACTTTCGGTTTTATGATGCAAGATATTTAGATAGTCACTTGTTGGGTTTGGCCATATGTACACGTCCTGTAAATCAGAAATTGTATCAGTATCATCATAGATGATATTAATGTAGTCGGAGCTAAAACATTCTCCTCTCCAAACCTTTACGGTGAAAATCCCAAAAGTGTCAGGATATATCGAGCTAGTCATTTCTCCAGTGCTCCAGGAATATTGATCGAAGCCTTCGGTAGCACTAAGCATTACTGTGTCCAGTTGCGATGTGGTAATATTCTGACCTAAATCAACAACTGGCAAAGGCAACTCGCTAACATTTATATAATCAGTAGCTAAACAACCGTTCTCATCGGTAACAGTCACCAGGTAGGTTCCCGCTACATCAACAGTAAAGTTGTTGCCGCTAGCACCATTACTCCATTCAATCTCTTCAAAATCCTGCTGTAGCAAATAACTTACCTCCCCACCTTCGCAAAAAGCAATTGAGTCTCCCATGTTTAGCACCGGGTTCGCATTGTTTGTTAAATACACAGAATCAGCAGAAGAACAGCCCAACTCATTTGTTACGGTTATGCTGTACATGCCTTCTTCTATTCCATAATTATGGTAAGATGTATAGCCGTTGTTCCATAAATAACTTTCGTAATATTCTACCGGATAAAGTATGATCGTATCGCCAGTGCAAATAGCCGTGTCTGGCCCAAGCGAAACAAGGGGCGATTCAAGATTCTCAACCGTTAATGTATTAAAATCGTTGGTATAGTTCACATCACCACTAATCTTTAACCAAACATTAAAATCGTAAGTACCAGTGATTGATAAATCTGCAGTTTGCGAAAAGGTATACTCCATTGTTGATCCGGCAAATACCGTATCGCCAATAAACTCACTTATGGTGTCACCGGAATTTAAGCTGTAGTTTATGTAAAAACCAAACACATCAGTGGTATCATGATTTTCGATTAACACGGTGATTACCTCGTTGGTATCTAAGCCACAACCCGACAAGGGTAAAGACTGTGAATTTACACTCATATCAATTCCTGGTATGGTAAAGGAAGTTAATGACATAAGAGCACTTTGATAGTTGGCATGGTAAAGACTGTCTGCATTTATGGAAGGTAAGCTTCCTGCCGGGTAATACTCTGCTATTGCATCAAAAACGGAACCATCTGATGCACGCCAAATTTTCCAGCGAAGGACTTCTCCATCTTGAAATCCATTGGTTACATTAGGCTCGGCTCCCCAAATTGTAGCGGCATTTACATCTCCGGTGTACATCATACCACCAATATCTCCGGTTACTCCGGTTCCTGTTCCGCATAACAAGGTATCGTTTAACTTGTAAAATGCGCCAATGTAATCTCCGGAATCAACCTGCAAAGCATCAATGGTAATTGCAACGGTAGGCAGTACCAATACAATGTGCTGGTTCTCAACGCCAGTATTTATAAAATACCAAGGAGGTCCTTGTTGTGAAAATGAGGAATTCGTTACGAATATGAGGAGTAGATAGAATAGAAACTTTTTCATTGATGCAAATTAATTATCCAAAAGTAGCAAGATAATTGAACTAAACATTTAAACCATAAAACATTCATTCAATTTAACCAAAATTTAATTTCCTGAACACTAGCTTATTTAACAGCCATTCAGTGTCATAACAAGGTGCATCAACCAAACCGCCAAGCTTTGGATTTGTTCTTTAATTTTTGCCATAAAAAAAGCTTCCTGATTTTAAATAAACCAGGAAGCTCGTGACAATTGAACGGACATGTAGCATCAGCTACAATTTGATAACGCTTTATTTTGCGCTTTATTTTTTGGTTGAAACTTTTAAGGCAGTTAATCCGCTAATACCATCCTTGGCATATTTCCCCTGATGTGTAAAAGGTTGTCCTTCAACAATGGGTATATAACTGGCAACTGCATCGTATTCTTTTCGATCGGCTGCTCTCCAGATTTTCCATTTCATTTCTTCGTTATAGGCCAATCCATTGTTCTTTGCTTCTTGCGATCCCCAAACGGCAATGGCAATTGTTTCGCCAGTAAATCGAACGCCAGCCGGAGAAATATCCCGACCCATTCCGCCGCAGTTCTTTAAAATTGTAGTATCACCAGTATATTTATGGTAGTACACACTAATAAAATCACCTGGTTGAATTGGCTCACCATCAATGGTAATCTCTGCAACATCAGGAATTAAAACAATGTGGTTTTGGCCTGTATTGGTAAAAGTCCACTTTGGACCTCTAAAATAAATTTCATCCTCGGCTGTCTCCGGCACTCCTTTATCATCTTTTGAAATAAGGTATGAAACTGTAATTCTAGCTCCTTTTTCCACTTCAAGAAAACCACTGTTGGCAAATGGCATTGGCGCTTCTTTCAGTTTTAATGTTCCTTTAAAGATACCAGTATTCACACCTGTTTCTACAACTGTTAACGGCTCACCATTGGGCTCCATTTCACACTTGGCCATAACCTGAACTTTATCTTTGGCAGCAGCATTCGTATTTAATGCAGAACTAGTAACCGTAACATACAGCGTTGTTAAATTATTATAGGTCCACACTTTGTTTCCCTTCGAGTCGGTAATTTTTAAATCTATTTTTGGCGCTGTTTGAGCATTCACCACTGCGGTAACAGTAAGCAATAACACAGCAATTAAAAACATTCGATTGATAAACCGGGTATTTGTTTTATTCATTTTAAATCTAATTAGTTTAACTCCAGATACCTCCGCTTTAGGCACATACCTACTTTCGCAGCGTGTAAAAATATAATAATTAAACAAACAGTTGGATTTTTTATTGCCGAGAATCTTAAAATTAGGATTCTTTAACTATTCTTTGATAAATTTGTGTTTCGTAATATTTAAGTATTATCCTCCACAAAAGTGAGGTTACATTATCGGCAAAACATCGTTATAAAATCTATCAAATTATAAATTACTTCTAATCCTATAAACATAGTACCAATGAAAATTAAAAATCTATTCATTCTTTTAATGGCCACCATTTGCTTTACAAGCACCTATGGCCAGCAAGAATACTGGGTGTTTTTTACTGACAAGGCAAATGTTGAATTTAACCCGTACACCTACTTCGATGCAAAGGCCATTGACCGCAGAATTAAAAACAACATTGATTTACATCACATTTCGGATTTTCCGGTGAACGACAATTATTTATCGGAAGTTGCTCACCTGGTAGAGCAAACCGAAATTGTAAGCCGCTGGTTTAATGCTGTTTCTGTTTTTGCCTCTGACGATCAAATTAAACATGTAACGCTTTTACCTTTTGTTGATCGTGTTGAATTAATGTATGCAAGCGAAGGACGCGTTGCTAATTTTGAAGATACCATTACCACCGAAGTAACAGACATTTTACTTAAAGAACAGCTTACCTCAATGGGGGGTGATTTATTTACAAAGAATGAAGTTACCGGCAAAGGCGTTCGTGTTGCGGTTCTCGACAATGGCTTTAAACTGGTAGATCAGCATGCAGCTTTTGATCACTTACGTGCCAATAATAGAATCATAAACACCTACGATTTTATCAAGAAAGATGATTTTGTTTATGACTATGGAACACATGGACGTGCAACCCTTTCATGTATTTGTGGTATTTACAATGGAAAGAAAATTGGTCTGGCATCTGATGTTGAAGTATTATTAGCCAGAACAGAATACACTAAACGTGAACCTTTTGCTGAAGAAAAGTTTTGGCTGGCTGCTGCCGAATGGGCTGATAAAAATGGTGCAGACATTATTAGTTCTTCGCTGGGATATACACATCACCGCTACTTTACAAAAGATATGGATGGCAAAACTTCTTATGTTACCAGAGCTGCAAACATGGCGGCATCAAAAGGCATACTGGTTGTAAATTCGATGGGTAACGAAGGTGCCGGAAACTGGGAATATATGGGTGCACCAGCTGATGCCGACAGCGTTTTATCAATTGGTGCTGTTAACGACAAAACATACTACCATACCAGCTTTAGTTCTTTTGGACCAACCTCAGACAAAAGATTAAAACCCAACGTAACTGCATTTGGCCATGTAAAAGCAGCAGGCTCTAAAGGCCTCACCAAAACCCAGGGCACTTCATTTTCATGTCCTTTGGTTTCTGGATTTGCAGCTTGTGCGCTACAGCTCAATCCTGATTTAAAAACGATGGAGTTATTCCATAAAATTGAACAATCAGCAAACCTTTATCCTTACTTTGATTATGCGCATGGGTATGGTATTCCTCAGGCCTCATTCTTTCTGCCAACTGAAAAAGAGGCTCAAGAGACCTTCCGACTTGATGTACGAGAAGACGAGATTGTTGCGGTTGTATTGGATACTAAGATAAACCCGGAGCATAATTATTTATACTATCATATTGAAAACAACAAAGGCTATCTGGATAAATATGCAGTAATTGAAGTATACCAAAAAGAAGCTTTTAAGTTTAAAAAATCCGACTTTTCTGAAGGCCAGATTCTACGGGTTCATTATGATGGAAACACAATTGAATACAAATTTTAACCTTAATAAATCATGAAAAAATTATTATTAATCGCTTTATTTCTGCCTTTCGTTTTTTCTGCGAATGCACAAACAAAGCTACTGGAAAAAGAAGTTCCTGAAAGTTTAGACCAGGGAACATGGGGCGCAAACCTACGACATTACGGACACTTTTTTATTGGTATTGGAGTACTGCCAGAATTTGATGGAAGCAAAGTCTACAACAACTTCGTTTCATCAAATATGAAATTCGGATATCGCTATAAGTTTAAGGTTTGTAATTTTTATGCGCTTGGAGCGGAAGCCAATGTTGGCCGATTAAGCTACAGGCTAAAAGAAGAACAATATACTTATAAGTGGAGCGATGCTTTGCTTATTGAAGAATGGGACAGTCAGGTAATTCGATTCATGACCGTAGGTGGTAGCGTGTATCAACGCATAAATTTCGACCGCCGCGGAAACTTTCTTGGCAAATATCTAGACTTGGGTGTTTCCGCTAACTACATCTACAGTACCCGAAACATATACACCTATACGCCGGGCGATGGTTCTGCATCAAAAGTTAAGGTGAAGGAAAAAGGAATTGCATCGGTACAAAACGATTACTGGGGAGTTTTTGCCAGAATAGGTTCTAACAAACTGGCATTGACCTTTGATTACCGAATGAGCGAAATAATGAAATACACACCAGTATTTGAACCCTACCAAATTGGTATTGAAATTGGATTTTAAAAATTAACCCATCTGATAAAATCAAAAAGAGACGGCTATTGGCCGTCTCTTTTCTTAAGCAATAAATTGTGTTTATTCTTCTTTGGCCTCCAGCCCATCATCGGTCATGGTATAAACATTATCTACCAAATTACCAGGCCAAATTCTGTTATCGATATAATAAGACTCCCACAGGATTTCGCTCATACTTTCGTCAAGCAAGATTGATTTTCCGACGGGTAGCTCAATGGTGATTTTATATTCCTGACCACGCCATTTAGCATTTTCGCCTAAGGTGTAGTATCTATCAACAATAATCAAAGAATCATTCTGCACCCAATCGTACTCAATCAACTGGGCATTGTCATATGCATCTCTGCGGTTCTCACCTCTGGCATCTCTGCGTTCATACACATGAATTCGATTGTCTTTACTTTTTTTAATTGAAAATTTAGGAGTGATGAAAACAACATTCTGCTCATCATAGGGTAGAATCTTCACCTCATCAAAATCAAATAGATTGTAGTAATTATTATAGCGATAATTTAGTGTATCGGGTTTTGCACTAACAAATAACATATCGCCATCAACTGTACGCAACACTTCCTCATTCACCACACGCTCGGATGCTCGCATTTCTGAGGCTACCAGAAAAACTGATCCAACAGCGATGATTAAACCAATTACCCACACAATGAATCCAATACCACCAACCGCTTTATCGTTTGCATCAAACCTAAAAATAAGTTTGAATCCACCATAAATAATGGCAAGAATTGGCACCCCAATCACAATTACTAAACCGACTAAAAATATTCTGATGTTCTCAATATCTGAGAAAAGTAACAATCCGGTGGAAATCAATCCCTGGAAATCTTCCTGTGGCCAGAAGAAGCTTTGATCGGTAAAGAAAGAGCCTAACATTACCACAAGAATTAAAATTCCCGCCAAAATAAACGCCACTCCAACTATGCCAAGAACTACTTTTACAAACCCGGTAATGATTGTTCCGAACACCTGAAAAATTGAATGTACCGAGTCTTTGGTTTGCTCGTATTGCCTACTTCTACTAAAATTCCTGAAGTTATTTTTTACTTCGGTAAACTCCTCGGTTATGGTTTTTTCAATGTTTGAAATATTCACCCTTTCGCCACGCATCTCTAGTTTTTGAGCAGTTGTTAGCGCCTGTGGAATTACAATCCATAAAACAAAGTAAATAAGGATGAAACCAGGCACCAGTAGCAAGAGTATAAATATTACTCGAATAATTACCGGATCAATATCGAAATAGGCCCCAATACCGGAACATACACCACCCAAAACACGATGATCATTATCGCGGTATAATCTGCGGCCAACTTTCCATTCTCTTCTGCGAGAATAAGTAGGTTCTTCAGCTGGCTCTTCTCCCTCTTCATCGAACTCGGTAGGATCGCCCATTATTCCAATAATTTCGCTTACATCATCCTCACAAATCACTTGCTTACTACTCGTTATCCGCTCAGTAAAAAGTTCCGCTATTCGTGTTTCAATATCGGTAAGAATTTCCTTTCCTTCTTCTGTTCCTTCAAATCGTCTATGAATCTTATTCAAATACGTTTGCAACTGTTCATAGGCATCCTCATCAATATGAAATACGATACCACTAATATTTATTGTAAATGTTTTTTTCATGATTGAAAATCTTAGAGATTTTTGTTTAAGGTATTTACTGCATCAACTAAATCTAACCAGGAGGTGTGCAATTCACTCAAGGAGTCTTTACCTGCATCGGTTAGTTCATAATATTTTCTAGGTGGCCCCTGGGTAGATTCTTCCCAACGGTAACCGAGCAGTCCGGCATTTTTCAATCGGGTTAGTAGCGGATACAATGTTCCTTCAACTACTATTAGCCGGCTTTCTTTTAACCTAGCAATAATGTCGGAGGCATAGGAATCTTTCTCCGATAGGATGGAGAGAATGCAGTACTCCAGAATTCCTTTCCGCATTTGTGCTTTAGCATTTTCAATTTTCATTATTCTTCCTCCCTATTTAACTCTAGCGAATCGGTTGGCTCAGATCCATAAGGTATACTACCTCCTATGGGTAAATGCCCCATGGTAAATCCTCGACGCTGCTTAATGATCACCTGTGGAATTGAAATAACTTGCGGTTCCAATTGATTCAGATAGTTTAAGTCCAACATCCATTCTTCAAGATTTAGCTCTGGTTCGTCATTTTCGCCAACAAGTTGAATTGAGGCATCTGCACTCAACTCAACTTCTTTAACGCCTGCAAAAGCAGTTTCAATTACCAGAGAAAACATGATAAGTGCAACGAGGTTAATAATAAATGCACTTAGTGGGTTAATGTGTTTTTTCATGATTAGATTTTTTAGTACCTTCTTTAACATACAATAATCTTATGCAAAGATATGTAATAATTTTAGTACTATGCAAAACAAAGTACTATAAATACATTTTTTCTTTGCTTAGTATTTGACTAAAATGCATGATATTGTATTTATTTTTTCCCTGAAGTCCTTGAGAAACCAAGGAATCCAGCGTCGAAAGCAAAGGCCAATAATCTACCATCCTCCGACACATCTTTTTTGAAAATAACTTTATTGTCGGTCAATGTTGAGATACCTTTTAATCCTGCATCGGCTATTTCTGACAACTTAATACTCTTTGGATTTATTTGCTCGTCAGCTTGATTTAGCACTTGTTTCTTAAAAACGGTGGTTGCATATTCGGCCACTGTTAATGGAGCCGTGGAGTTTGAGTTTTCGTTGTTTTCTAACAATACAGCCGGTTCTGGGTTGCTTTCAAACTTATATTGAATTGCATTCATATTAATTTGATCTTCGATAAACTGCCCGCCTTTTACTGTTGTATTTGTGAGCGCCATTAATTTGTTAGGCACTACATCAGTTCTCTCGTAAACAGGAATTATTTTAGGAAGAATATTGCTACCTGTCTGCTGTACACTTATTTCATGATTTTTATTGAGAGGCGAATGCAAACGCACATCGTGGGCGTAAAGCTTTTCGCTTGTTGTATTTACAGTACGAACAGAAGTATGATCATCACTCAGACTAAAATGCACCTTATTGCCTTCTGTGAAATTTGTAAAAAGAGCATAAGAAAACAGCATTACTATCAACGCAGCAGCAATAGCTCTTATATTACTAAATTGAGCATGAGTAATTGATATAATAGCTAAACGCTTAATTGTGCTCTTATTGGCAAACAAAATATTAGCATCAGGAACCAACTTAGTTTTAGCAAACAATGCATAAGTTGAAGCTTTGTCATTGTTTACTTTAATATACTTATCAAAATCGGATTGCTCAAGAAGTGTTAGATCTCCTTCCAATCGTGCAATGCATTGCTGATTGAATACCTCAGCATTATCCGAACCAATAGATTCCGTTTTTTTTAAACCGGCTTTATCCATGGTAAGGTTCACATCAGGAAGCAACGCAACATCACTGTCCATCATCAGATCGAGTTCGAGTTTAAGATCAGGGTTTTTAAGCAAGAATTCATCTAACTCCAATTTTATGTCAGGAGCTAAAGCACCATCGATAAAATCGATGAAATACAATTCGTAATTATTTCTGTTGATGCTATTCATTTGCTTCTATATAACTGCTTCTAAACTTCCAATATACTTTTTCAAGAACAAGCGTGCTCTATAAATATATACTTTAACCTGCGACTCATTCAATCCTGTTATCTCTCCAATCTCGTCATAAGCATATCCTTCATAATCCCTGAGTAATATAACTGATTTTTGCACCTCAGGTAATTTTTCAATCGCCTCATTTAATACTTCATGCAAATCAGAATATTGCTCATCGTGCGAATATTTTAGCGTTGATACATTGTCAAAGTCAACTTGCTTTTTTTCTCTTCTAATCAAATCAATCATCGTATGGTAGGCTGTTGAGAATAAATATGATTTTGCCTTTGCTCCATCAACCCCATCTTTTGCCTTCCATGTTTTTTCAAAGGAATCCTGTACAATATCCCGAGCCTTCTCTTCATCCCTAATATGCTTAAGAATAAATCGATAAACACCATCTGCGTGTTCGTCAACACAAGAATTGTACTCTTTAACTGTCATCCGTTTAAAAAATTGTCAAGCCTGTGACGCACCAAACTTTTGAAAAGTTACAGGCTATTTAGAAAAATGTTTGATAAATTTACAAAAAATATATTGTTGTCTTTTTAAGAAATCCCAAGTTATATGAAATACTATCACCTTATTATTATTGCAGTTGTACTCAGTGCTGTGTCTTGCCGAAGAGTTGAAGTTAAAGAAAAAGAACAAACTAAAATAGAGATCAACGACTCGGAATACATGCTATCGGCTACAGCCTGGCAGCAACGTTCGGCAGAATATCGTGCCATGTGTTTGCAATCTTTTAACATTGCAAAAATGCGAATTGATGAAATAACAAAGCAATACGACGGAGACAAACCGGCAGCTGTTGTGGTTGATATTGACGAAACCATGCTTGATAATAGTCCGTTTGAGGCAGAATGTATTATACAAAA
Organism: Bacteroidales bacterium; assembly: GCA_041584015.1. Lineage (GTDB taxonomy): Bacteria > Bacteroidota > Bacteroidia > Bacteroidales > M50B96 > JBFHES01. The sequence continues at coordinate 6,582 of JBFHES010000030.1, read as the reverse complement.
TAAAACTTATACACCAGAATTCTGGACAGAATGGGTATCCATGGAAAATGCCATTGCCATCCCAGGAGCATTGTCATTTGTAAAGTATGCACAATCTAAAAACGTACAAGTTATTTATATTTCAAATCGCAAGGTAGACGAACTACAAGCGACACTTAACAATCTTGTGAAATTGGATTTTCCTTTTGCCACAGCAGATAACATTCACCTGAAAGACACAACAAGCACCAAACAATACAGAAGACAAAAAGCCTCTGAACAGTATAATATTGTAATGTTAATTGGCGATAACCTAATCGACTTTGATGAAATGTTTGAAATCAGAAAGCCGAACTTCGGTAAAAACATTGTAGATGAACACCAGGAGCTTTTCGGAGATAAGTTCATCATGCTTCCAAATCCAATTTATGGATCCTGGGTGAATGCAATTACAAAATCTAATGATAAAGTAGCTAAAATGAGTAGAATTGAAGCGCTGAAAAATCAATTAATTCGATTTTAATTAAGGACTCTTAGCTAACTTGGACAAAATACAGCACAACCAGTTAACAAGTTGTTGAAAACTTTTATATTTCGATTATTTTTAATTATTTTGTAAGCCCCTACGTAAGTAGAAAGGAGATTGAATTAAAGAAAATTTATGTTACCTGTACTTAGTATTCTTTTAGTAGTATCAATTCCTATTGTCTATTTTGTGTTTTTTCGCAAGAAAAGTTCCACTTTCGATTGCGCTAAAGTACTAAGTCATCTCGATGAAAAAATATTCCCTTACGGAGAAAATCAAAAAAAAGAAGGTGCCAGAGAAGTTATGAAGCTTCTTAAAAATAAGATCAATATTCAAGAAGCAGAAGATCTTTACACCAATAAGATTGCTCTTTTCTACTTTGAAAAATACGATAGTCTGAATGATCAGATGATTGCGAACCTGAGCAAGTTCGAAAATGAGAAAGTTAATTTCTTTGATAAGATTGAGCTCTACGATTTTTTTACTCGCGAACACCAAAAATATAACAATACCGAGTGGCATCACGCTTATGCGCTGCATGAGATTAATGTAAATGCAAAGGGCATTGCCATTGACTACCGCTTTTTGGACATTAATCAGGAATTTGAAAAATTAACAGGTTACAAGAAAATCGATTTAATAGGTAAAACTATTAAACAGATTCATCCATCAATAGAAGATTTCTGGATTGAGACCTATGGTAAAGTTGCTATAAAAGGTGAATTATTAAAGTTCGACCATTTTGATTCAGACTTACAAAAGCATCTTGAGGTAATATCGTACAGTCCACAAAATGGCAAGTTCATTAGTTTTATCACAGAAAAAGAATCCATTACTCCAAATAAGCTCACCATCCGGGCATAGCAGAACTCACAGCTCAGTAGTTACCTAACATGTTTATAAATCTGAATTTCAGAAGAATTGTTCTAACTTTGCAGCCCTTTTAACAAAAGGGAAGAATCAGGAGATTATTTATGTGGACAGCTATTGCAAGGTTAATTTTAAAAAACCGGATTACATTTTTATCCGCCATTGCTGTTATTACTGTTTTTATGGGATTCCATGCAGTAAAAACGGAAATATCATACAATGTACTAAACGTAATACCTGAAAAGGATTCCACCTTCACCCATAATCTACGGTTTAAAAAAATATTTAAAGAGGATGTCAACATTCTGGTACTTGCAGTGCAAGACACCAACTTTTTTCAAATAGACAAATACAACGACTGGCTTTCAATTGGAGATTCTATTTCTGAATTAGAAGGAGTTGAGGGATTAGCCTCTATTGCGCATCTTGTAAACATTGAAAAGAACAAAGCTGAAAAGCGCTTTGAGATTAAAGCCTTAGGGGGACAACATCTTAAAACCCAACAAGAACTTGATAGCCTTAAGCTTCTTATAGAATCGCTTCCATTTTACCGCGACTTGCTCTATAATGATTCAAGCAAGGTTTACCTAATGGGAATTACCATTAACGAGGCCTTGCTAAACAGCCGAGATCGTGAAGAAGTTATCTTTAAAATTGAAGAGATAAGCAATAATTTTGGTGCCCGACAAAATCTTGAGATACACCACTCTGGCTTGCCATATACACGAACAGTAATTGCACAAAAGATACGAGAAGAGCTGGTCATGTTCATTATACTAGCTCTCTTGGTAACAGCCATTATTCTATACTTATTCTTCAAGTCGTTTAGGGTAGTTCTGTTTTCGGTGCTCATTGTTTCCATATCAGTGGTGTGGGCCTTCGGAAGTATTGTGCTATTTGGTTATCAAATATCTGTCATTTCCGGAATGATTCCGCCATTATTAATTGTAATCGGAATTCCGAACTGTATTTATTTCTTAAATAAATACCAGCAAGAATACAGATCACATGGTAATAAAATCATGTCAATGCAGCGAGTGATTCGCAAAATTGGCAAAGCTGTTTTCTTAACAAACCTTACAACAGCACTTGGATTTGCAACCTTTATTACCACTAACAGCGATATACTTATTGAATTCGGTGTTATTGCCTCCTTAAATATTATGGGAGTATTTATTATTTCGCTATTGCTAATTCCAATCATCTTTACGTTCCTACCACCACCAAAGGAACGCCACACGAATCATCTCGACAATAAGTTCATCTTAAAGACTGTTGACACTTTTATTCATATTATTGTTCACCATAGACGCACAGCTCTTACTACTACAGCCATTGTTATTGCCATTGGTTTTTTCGGAATTGGAATGATGCACACAACCGGATATTTAGTTGATGATATTGCTGAAGACCATAAGGTTGCGGTAGACCTTCATTTTATTGAAACACATTTTGACGGTGTAATGCCATTGGAAATAATGATTAACACCAAGAAGAAAAAAGGTGTAATCAAACTTTCTAATCTAAAGAAGATTGAGAAGCTGGAAAAGCGCTTAGAAGAGAACCCTGTACTTTCTAAAACAGTTTCAATTGTTGATGCTCTTAAATTTGCTAAGCAGGCGTACTACAACGGCAAGGAACAATATTACAAACTACCAACAAATACAGAACGAAGCTTTATACTTGCTTACCTTTCTGAAGATCAGGACCGATCTGGTTTGCTGGAAAACTTTATCGACAGCACCGGACAGTATGCAAGAATTAGCACTAAGGTTGCTGATATTGGTACGGTAAAAATGCGTAAGCTGTATCCGGAGATTGTTAAACATGCCTATGAGATTTTCCCTCAAGACAAGTACGAAGTGTCAATTGTTGGAACCAGCATAGCTTACTTTAAAGGTACTGGCTATTTAATCAAGAACCTGTTTACAAGTTTGATTCTTGCGATAATTCTGATTGCTATTTTTATGGCAGCTATGTTTTCCAGTTTACGAATGGTATTTGTATCGCTATTACCGAATTTAATACCACTAATATTAACCGCAGCCATCATGGGATTTTTCGGAATTCCAATAAAGCCATCAACAGTGCTGGTATTCAGCATTGCCTTTGGTATTTCGGTTGACGACACCATTCACTTTCTTGCCAAGTACAGGCAAGAGCTTGAACACACCAACTGGAATATTGGCAAATCGGTTATTCTTGCGCTTAAAGAGACCGGTGTTAGTATGATGTATACCTCAATTGTGCTATTCTTTGGTTTCTCCATATTTATAGCTTCAACCTTTGGAGGTACTGTTGCCCTGGGTATTCTGGTATCAATAACGCTGTTAGTTGCCATGTTTGCAAACCTTGTTATTCTACCATCGTTATTATTATCGCTTGAAAAACGAATTACCACTAAGTCCTTTAAAGAACCTTTACTAAATGTATTTGACGAAGAAGAGGATATTGAAATGGACGACCTAATAATCAGCAATAAGAAATAATTGTTTTTCAATCCCAGATAGCGCGAGCAGGTTATAGCTTATAATTTCAAATTTTATTACATTTGTTACAACAGTGTAATAAAACCAGAGACTACAAATGCAGGCCATTATTTCACCAATTGACAAATCGATTCTTGTGGACGAACTCTCCAGAGCAAAATTGGTACGAGCCACAAATAAAAGCAATAACCTTTTATATATTATCTCCTGGCAAAAGGAACCAAACGTAATGAGAGAGGTCGGACGTTTACGTGAGATATCTTATCGCGATATTGGCAGCGGAACAGGCAAGGAATGCGACTTGGATGCACTGGACATGAAAGAGGACGGTTATAAACAATTAATCGTCTGGGATCCTGACAATCATGAAGTATTAGGTGGCTATCGCTTTATGGTTTGTTCAGAGGCAGAAAGGACCGAACAAGGCGATTACCTTTTAGGCACTTCACGACTTTTTGAATATTCAAGTGAGTTTACTAAAAACTACTTACCAGATACCATTGAATTGGGTAGATCATTTATACAACCTGAATATCAATCAACCGGGCAGGTAAGAAAAAGCTTGTATGTATTAGACAATTTATGGGATGGCCTTGGTTCCTTGCTTACAATGTATCCAAACATCAAGTATTTTTTGGGACAGGTATCACTATTTACAAATGTAAATCCCAAATCAAGACAACTTATCTTACATTTCTTGCAAAGCTTTTTCCCTAATAAACATCAGCTGGTAAAAGCAATTAATCCAGTAGCAACCGAAATTGATGATACTATTTTTAAACAAAACTTTACTGGTAAGACTTTAAGAGATAATATTAAAATCTTATCAAAACAGGTGCGTGAAATGGGTGAAACCATCCCACCACTCATTAATATATACATGAACATCTCTCCATCAATGCAAACATTTGGTACTGTTAGCAATCCATACTTTAAAAACATGGACGACACAGGTATCTTAATGACGATTGATGATATCTACAAAATAAAAAAAGAGAGACATCTAAACTAGATAAATGAACCAAACAGAATATTCGAAAGAGCAACTGTTCTCTTTAGAAGAATGCCAAAAAATTATTCAGGATGAACTAGAAAAGTTATCCATTTATCAGAATCCAGAACCTTCACGATTATACAAACCCGTAGAATACATTCTCTCCATTGGTGGAAAAAGAATCCGCCCGAGTTTAGTTTTATTGGCCTGCAATATTTTTTGCAGTGACATTACACAAGCTGTTAATCCGGCATTAGCCATTGAGTTATTCCATAACTTTACCTTGTTACATGACGATATTATGGATAAATCTCCGTTACGTCGTGGTAATCCAACGGTTCACAAAGTATGGGACGAAAACATTGCCATTCTTTCCGGCGATGCCATGTCGATATTAGCCTACGACCTGCTGGTTGAAACTGAGGAGCGTTATCTGAAGAAAGTACTAAAGGTATTTAACAAGGTAGCCATTGAGGTATGTGAAGGACAGCAATACGACATGGATTTTGAAACAGCACAAACGGTTTCAATTCCAGAATACCTGAAGATGATTGAGCTGAAAACATCAGTACTAATAGCCGGAAGTTTACAAATAGGTGCCATTATTGGTGGTGCTACCGACGATGATGCTAACAAGTTATATGAATTCGGAAGAAACATTGGTCTGGCATTTCAAATGCAAGACGATTATCTGGATATTTATGGTGATCCCGATCAGTTTCAAAAATTTATTGGTGGAGATATCGTGTCGAACAAGCAAACCTTTTTAATGCTTCGGGCAAAAGAACTGGCCAACCAAGAACAACTTCGTTTATTAAATACAGTGCCGATAGATCCTAGTTTAGCGGATGAACAAAAAGTTACAGAAGTAACTGCCATCTTCAATAAGCTAGGTATTAAGGAGATTATCCTGCAACAGATCAATACTTATTTTGAAACAGGTTTAAACTACCTTGACAAGGTGCAGGTGGCGACCTCACAAAAAAAGCAGGTATTTGAATTTGTACAAAAACTAAAGGCTCGGAACTACTAATTAACATTTACCTTGCAGGCAACTTTCCTTCTGGGACGGTATCTTTATTGAAGGGAAAGCCATGCTTCAGCCGTGAAATTATTAATTAAGTTTAATGAACTTCTGATTAATTTTATCAAAGACTGGTTTCTTGCGCATGCTTTTTTCGTTTTTGGCGTCGAAACAATTCAAAACAAAGAATATGCAAAGAAGAATAAGATTACTCAGTTTATTAGTTTTATTATCAACTAGTCTGGCACACAGCCAAAATTTGCCATGGGCATTTAATTTTTCCACTGACGGAAACCAACTCTTACGCGGAGGCGTTGTAGCCTCTGACTTGTATGATGAAAGTGTTGTTGATACCATCTACCTTGTATTTGCTCAGCCAGATTATTGGAATCAGATGACCAATAATTATGAGGACAAGATTGAAATTTTGGCATCATTAAGCTACAAGGGAGACTTCTATGATAGCGTAGGCGTGCGTTTCAGAGGACAGACTTCGAACATGCAAAACAATACCGACAAAAAATCATTCAACATTGAAATGGATTTTGCCATAGACGGCCAAGACATAGATGGTTATGATAATCTCAACCTTTTAAATTGCTACGACGATCCATCATTTATTCGTGAGGTTTTATACTTTAACATGTGCCGAGATCACATACCAGCACCAAAAGGAAGTTTTGTAAATCTTCAGATTAAT
>JBFHES010000029.1:0-27622 GCA_041584015.1 Bacteroidales bacterium | reverse complement strand
TTAATGCCGATCATTATTTGTTTGTCGATAAACTTCGCAAAGCCAACAGACGAATACGTCTTACCATTCTCGTCTAAAAGTATCACATGTGCGTTTTTAAACTTCTCCTTTAGCAGATCACCTTCTTTGTTCTTTTGAAGATCTTCGTTCATGTTCTTAGAGTTCTTTACATCAGGCAAAACCTGAAACTCGAAATTAACATATTTGCTTAGGCGTTTGGTGTATTCTTCAAAACCTTTTTTTACAAAATCTTTATCCGTTTTGCCAATGGCCAGTAAGGTGATTTTCATTGATAAAATATTGCGTAATGATAAATATAGTTTTACTTACCAATCAATTCATTTATTTTTGCAGACATATTGGTTCAGTTTTTGAAACCTGATCCAACACAAATTTAAATGATTATCGTTAAATTGCCACGAATAAGCGTAAATAGTGCAAAGAACATATAATAGAACGACATTTACCATAATCATTTTCCTAAAGTCAAAAAGATGAAAATTAAACTTCCCATACTCATCCTCCTCATAGGTTCATTACTATTTTCCTATACTGCCCAAGCTCAAGAAAAGAATAAGAGCAATGTGGTTATTGCCATTGAGCAAGGCGATGCAAAAACAATCTCGGCCTATTTTGATGACAAGGTTGAGCTTGGAATTTTAGACATTAAAAACTTCTACAGTAAAAGTCAGGCTGAAATTATTCTACGCGATTTTTTCAAGGAAAACCCACCTAGCTCCTTCGCCATTCAGCACAAAGGAGGTAAAGACAATAATCAGTTTTTTATTGGCATCTACAAGTCTGGAGAAAATAGTTACCGCATCTATTATCATCTTAGAGTTAAAGATGGCAAAAATATAATTCCACTTTTTAAAGTTGAAAAGAACAAACGATAGCAAGCAACATGAATCAAGATATTTTAAACACCTACCTGGATAAATTTATTGATACCGCTCTTGAAGAAGATCTTGGCGATGGTGATCACACAACCTTATCGTGCATTCCTGAAGACACCATTGGAAAAGCCAAACTGTTGATAAAAGAAGATGGTATTATAGCCGGGATTGAGGTCGCAAAAAAAGTATTTAATAAATTCGATAGCGACTTAAGAATCACAACTTATATTGAAGATGGCGCCAAAGTAAAAGTTGGAGATCTTGCATTTATAGTTGAAGGTAAAAAAACAGCAATTCTTCAAACAGAACGATTAGTGCTTAACATAATGCAACGTATGAGCGGCATTGCTACCACCACCAGTATTTATGTAAACCAGCTGGATGGACTAAAGACTAAAGTTCTTGACACACGAAAAACAACGCCGGGCATGCGCCTTTTGGAAAAAGAAGCGGTGCGTTTAGGTGGTGGTCAAAATCATCGAATGGGCTTATTCGATATGATAATGATTAAAGATAATCATATTGACTTTGCTGGTGGTATTGAGCAAGCAATTACAAAAACATTAGGCTATTTAAAACTTAAAGGCAAAGATTTAAAAATTGAAGTTGAGGCAAGGAGTCTTGCCGAGGTTAAAGAAATAATGGCTGTTGGTAATATCCATAGAATAATGCTAGATAACTTTAATTACGCCGACACAAGAACTGCTGTTCAGTTAATCAATGGTTTGTATGAGACGGAGTCTTCAGGAGGCATCACGCTGGAAACATTGCGTGAATATGCAATGTGCGGTGTTGACTTTATTTCGGTTGGTGCCTTAACCCATCAGATAAAAAGTTTGGACATGAGTCTGAAAGCATTTTAAAACATAAGACTATCAAAGAAGAAAGAAAAGAATCGCTATTAAACTGGATCGGCAGAAAAACTGAAAAGCCGGTTGCTTTTGCAAAAAAAATAACCTTGCCGGGTTTTGATGGAGTGCCGCTATATGATGTTTTGCTTTTCTTCTATAAGGGCATTGCAGAGGGAAGCATTACTACGCGTGCATCTGCCATTGCATTTAGTTTTTACCTTGCCTTATTTCCGGCAATTATATTTGTTTTTACAGTTATACCATATATTCCCGTTGATAATTTTCAGGAGCAACTATTCTCCCTACTCGGTGAGGTAATGCCTGAAAATGCGTTTAAATCCATACAGGTTACTTTGCAGGATATTATTACCAACCAGCGGGGCGGATTGCTTTCATTTGGTTTTATTGCGGCATTGCTGTTTTCAACCAATGGTTTCAATTCAATGATTGATGCTTTTAATGCCAGCAAGCACACCTTTGAAATTAGAAAATGGTGGACACAGCGACTGGTGGCAGTAATTTTAGTTTTTATAATGTTCACACTAACAACTGTTGCTGTGATGTTAATTGTTATGAGTAACTGGGGTTTCGACTATTTGGTAGAACAAAACTTACTCGAAAGAAATTTCACGTTATACATGCTCGACATGGGAAAGTGGATCATTATCCTGGCATTGTTTTTCTTCTCGATATCATCGCTCTATTATCTTGCTCCTGCTAAAAGAAGCAGGTGGCGTTTTATTTCTGCAGGATCATCGCTGGCAACTTTATTATCTATCATTACATCGCTGGGATTCTCTTTCTACATCAATAATTTTGGCAATTACAACAAGTTGTATGGATCCATTGGAACCATTCTGGTTATACTCATGTGGTTGTACTTAAACTCTATTATTCTATTAATCGGTTTTGAACTTAACGCAAGTATAAGCGGTGCAGGCTTGGATCGTGACGAAGACGAACCAACTATTTTTTAGATATATTTATAAGACCAACAGCCCTATTAATCTAGATTGGCAACGCCACCCGACACAACAAACTTCATGGCTTCGGCTGGTGGTACATCAAGTGGTTTTACGTGTTTCTTCGGCACAATGTATAACTCACCAGAGAAGTTGTACGAATGAGGAAAATAAATGGCCACTTTATCAAGCAGTTCCAGCTGCTCAAGTGTTTCTTGCGTAACAAAGCCAATCTTCCATAAATCGTTTTCCTTGTTGATTAGAGCCAAAACCGGGTTCTGAAATTTTCGTTCCTTACCTACAAAAGCAGAAAATAAATCGCTGAGCGATGAATAAATTACTTTCAGGAAAGGAGCTCTTTCAAGCAAGCGATTAAATAAATATCTGAATGGACGAGCTACAACCGACTGTCCAAAATAACCAAGTATGGTTAAAAGAATAAAAATAGCCACAATGCCTAGGCCTGGAATTTTATATCCGATTAAATCCTCAAGAGTATTCTGCAACAAACCATCTACTATAATAAAAGACTTATAAATAACATAAGCGGTAGCGGCAATAGGAGCAGCATAAAGCAGTCCTTGTGCAAAATAGGCAAATATTTTTTTCATGATGGATCTATTAATTAATAAAACACTATTTATTATTTCGAATCGTCATTTCGACAGCTTCTTTCCAGCCAGCATACAATTGTCTTCTTTTAGCATCATCCATATCTGACCGAAACATGTGTAAATCTTCCTTCATATCTTTCAGCTCATCAACAGACCAGCTTTGAGCTTGGACACCAGCCAGCAACATTGCTCCACGAGCCGTACTTTCAATCTGTGTTGGGCGTATGACACTTGCGTGCAATACATTTGCCTGAAACTGCATCAGAAAATCATTCTCCGCTGCACCTCCATCAACCTTTAAGGTATTTAAAAGCAAGCCTGAATCTTTAATCATTGCATTAAGTACATCTTTTGTCTGATAGGCAATAGACTCGAGTGCCGCACGAACAATATGTGCTCGTTTTGCACCTCTGGTTAAACCACATAAAACACCACGAGCATCCATATTCCAATAAGGTGCACCCAAGCCTGAAAACGCAGGCACCAAATAAACACCATTCGTATCATTAACAGTTTTAGCAAGCTTTTCTGACTCTGCAGCAGTTTGCAGCATCTCAAGTTCATCCCTAAGCCACTGAATAACTGCACCGCCAATAAAAATACTTCCTTCGAGTGCATAGCAAACAGTATCTCCAATTTTCCAGGCAATTGTAGAAATGAGTCCTGCATTGGAACGAACTAATTTGTTTCCAGTATTCATCAACATAAAACAACCTGTCCCATAAGTATTTTTCACCTCACCTGGTTTAAAACATAGTTGTCCGAAAAGCGCAGCTTGCTGGTCGCCCACAATAGCATTTACAGGTATTTCACTCCCAAACAATTTAGCCTTAACAAAACCATAATTATCAGCTGTACCTTTAACAACCGGGAGCATTGTTGCTGGAATTTCAAATAAATTTAAGAGCCCCTCATCCCATGCTAAGCTTGAAATATTAAACAACATGGTGCGCGAAGCATTGCTTACATCAGTGGCATGAACCTCACCATTAGTAAGATTCCATAACAACCATGAATCAACCGTTCCGAATAAAAGCTCACCATCCTTCGCCTTCTGCAAAGCATCTGGAACATGCTGTAATATCCAATGAATTTTTGTGGCAGAAAAATAGGAATCAACCATTAACCCGGTTTTCTCCAGCAACACATCAGCCAAACCATCTTTAATCAAATTCTGACAAAACTCAGACGTACGCGTATCTTGCCAAACAATGGCATTGTAGATCGGTTTACCTGTCAATTTATCCCATACGATGGTTGTTTCCCGCTGATTTGTAATCCCAATTGATAGTATATCTCTGGCAGCAATATTAAACTTAGCCAGCAATAAACGGGCTGAATCTATTTGTGAGTTTAAGAGTTCATACGGATCATGCTCAACCCATCCGGGATTGGGATAAATCGGAGTTAAAGCAACCGATTCCATTCCAATCTGCTGTCTGCTTAAATCGTACAAAACACTTCTGGAACTAGTTGTTCCCTGATCAAATGAAAGGATATATTGCTTACTCATATTGCTTTTATTCTTGATCTAATTTCTCAGCCAGATAGCCACCAGTATAGGATCCGTCAAATGCAGCCAACGCTTCGGGTGTTCCTTCAAAAACGAGATGGCCACCTTCATCACCACCTTCTTTTCCTAAATCAATAACCCAATCGGCCGACTTAATTACTTCTAAGTTATGCTCAATAATAACAATGCTATGACCGCGCTTGATTAATGAATTAAATGCATCTAGGAGTTTTTGCACATCATGAAAGTGAAGACCTGTGGTTGGTTCATCAAAAATAAATAGCACGTGATAATCACTTTTCTCCTTTGCCAAAAAAGAGGCCAACTTCACACGTTGGCTTTCACCTCCTGACAAGGTGCTTGATGACTGCCCCATTTTAACATAACCAAGACCGACATCAGCAAGTGGTTTCAGCTTATTCACAACCTTCTTTGCAAGGTTCTTAGTATCACCGGCAAAAAACTCAATGGCATCATCAATGCTCATATTAAGCACATCATAAATCGACTTGCCCCTGTATAAAACATCCAACACATCGTCCTTAAATCGCTTTCCATGACAACTTTCACAGACCAGACTAACATCAGCCATAAACTGCATTTCCACCTTTATCTCGCCTTCGCCCTGGCACTCGTCACATCGTCCTCCATCTATATTAAATGAGAAATGAGTGGCAGTAAATCCATTCAGTTTAGCACCCTGCTGATCAGCAAATAACTTTCGTATTTCGTCGTAAGCCTTTAAATAGGTTACCGGGTTAGATCTAGAAGAACGACCAATCGGATTTTGATCGACAAACTCAACATCGCCAATCAAATGTATATCGCCACTTAGACGATCCATGGCACCTGTTCGCTCAGAGTAGCCACCGAAATGCTTCTTTACCGAAGCATAAAATATTTTTTTAACCAGCGTAGACTTTCCTGATCCACTAACCCCAGTAACAACAGTCATGTTATGTAATGGGAATTTAACATCAATTCCCTTCAGATTATTTTCCCGGGCACCTTTTACCTCCAGGTAGTTATTCCATTTCCGTCGTTGTGCAGGAACTTCAATCTTCATCGCTCCGGTTAGATATTTAGCGGTAAGACTAGTTCCTTCCTTGATCAATTGCTCATGATTTCCGTTAAAAACAACTTCCCCACCAAATCGACCTGCCTTTGGACCAATATCAATTACAACATCGGCAGCTCGGATCATATCTTCATCATGCTCAACTACGATTACTGTATTACCAATTTTTTGTAATTTCTTAAGCACACCAATTAATAATTCGGTATCACGAGAATGCAAACCTATACTTGGTTCATCAAGAATATAAAGTGAACCAACTAAGCTGCTACCAAGCGATGTTGCTAAATTAATACGTTGCGATTCACCTCCGGAAAGTGATGAAGACAATCGGTTAAGGGTAAGATAGCCTAATCCTACATTATTTAAATAATCTAGCCGATTGCGTATCTCGATTAAAAGTCGCTTGGCTACTTTTGCGTCGTAGGCATTCAGCTCAAGGGTATTAAAAAAGGTATTTAAGTCCTTCACCGATTTCACAACCAGTTCATTAATTGACACACCTTCAATTTTTACATAAAAGGCCTCCTTTTTCAATCGGGATCCTCTACATGCCGGACATACAGTCTTTCCCCGATATCGGGATAACATTACCCTATATTGAATTTTATAGCTTTCGTCCTCCAACATTTGAAAGAAAGCATCAAGTCCTTTAAAGTGCTTATTCCCGGTCCAGAGCAATTCTTTTTGCTCATCAGATAAATCAAAATATGGTTTATGAATTGGGAAATTAAATTTCTCAGCATTCTGCACCAACTTGTCTTTCCAAGCGCTAAGCTTCTCCCCTTTCCAGCAAGCTATTACACCTTCATGAATAGAGAGCGACTTATTGGGTATGATCAGATCTTCATCTAAACCAATCACCCGCCCGTATCCTTCACATTTAGGACAAGCTCCAAGTGGATTATTAAAACTAAACATGTCAGCAGAAGGTTCTTCAAAGACAATTCCATCAAGCTCAAACTTATTAGAGAAGACTCTCGAAACTGTTTCATCGCCAACATACACTTTTAACAAACACTCACCATGTCCTTCATAAAAAGCTGTTTGCACAGAATCTGCTATTCTGCTTTGGTTATCCTCATCCGCATCAACAGCTACTCTATCGATTACTAAATTAAAGCAGCCCTCTGTTTGTAATAGTTCCTTATCAAAAAGCGCCTCTTCAATTTTAAAAATCCTGTCATTAATTTCTACACGAGAAAAGCCCTGCTGCTGGAACATCTCCAATTGCTTTATAAGTGTTCTGTCTTCTGGCAAAATCACTTTAGCCAAAATCACCAACTTAGTTCCCTGCTCATAAGCATTTATGGCTGTAACTACATCTGTAACAGAATGGCGCTCTACGATCTTCCCTGAGACAGGCGAATGAGTTTTTCCAATCCGGGCAAAAAGTAATTTTAAATAATCATAGATTTCAGTTGAAGTGCCAACCGTTGATCGTGGATTACGGGTATTTACTTTTTGTTCAATGGCTATTGCAGGCGGAATTCCCTTTATATAATCCACCTCCGGTTTATTAATTCGTCCTAAAAACTGTCGTGCATAGGAGGAAAGACTCTCAACATAGCGTCGTTGACCTTCCGCGTATAGGGTATCAAATGCAAGTGACGACTTTCCCGAACCAGAAAGTCCGGTAATCACAATGAACTTATTTCTAGGTATTGACAGATCCAGGCTCTTCAAATTATGAACCTTAGCTCCCTTTATATGTATGAATTTATCGTTTGGCATTATTTATGTTTCAATTATTTTACAAAAATTTGCATTTACTATTTAATAATTGGCAAATTTTTCCTTTTTTTGTTAACAACAAATACGAACTTGTTTCGTTTAATAAACCAACAACCTAAAAACGGAGGATTGCTTATAGACACAAATCTACCTTATTAACCATTACGGAGGTAAAAATGTGTAATTCAAAATTAACCGATTATGAATTAGTTGAACAATTCATTGCGGGAAAGCAGTCTAGTATCGAAACTTTAATCACCAGACACAAAAACCGAGTTTATACCTACATTTTATTGCTTGTAAAAAATGAGCAGTTAGCGGAGGATATTTTTCAGGATACCTTTATTAAGGTCATCAATTCGCTAAAACTGGGAAAATATAAAGACACAGGTAAATTTGTTTCATGGGTGGTAAGAATTGCCCACAATCTTATTATTGATCACTTTAGGAGAGAGAAGAACATGAACACCATCTCTAATGATCAAACAGAATTGGACATATTCAACTCTTCAAAATTTTCTGATAAAACAGTTGAAGACAACCTTATCAATGATCAGATAACAAATGATGTTAAGAAGCTAGTAGAAGAGCTTCCAGCAGAGCAAAAAGAAGTTGTTATTCTTAGACATTATGTAGGTTTAAGTTTTAAAGAAATTGCAGAAAACACCGGTGTAAGTATTAATACAGCTCTTGGCAGAATGCGATATGCCTTAATTAATCTGCGAAAACTTATTGAAGAAAAAGACCTTAGTTTAACAGTACATTAAAATATAATAACACCCATAAGAAATCCCGCTCTAGCGGGATTTCTTATTTTTAGACTAATTTAAACAATAAGTAAATAATAGGATCGTTCTTGGTGTACATTTAATCTAAAAAAATGCGAATGAATAAAAATTCTACACTATTTTACATTCTTGACAACAGGGACAAGGAAACAGGTTTTATATTGTCTAGCGAAGATCTGGTTAATCACGACTTTGATGAGCACAAACAAGTTTTAAGTTTATTAAAAACAATTGAGTTTTCTCCATCGAAGAAAACAGTAAACAAGTTATTTGATTATGCTGCGAATGTTTAAACCTGAATTTAAAGAATAAAAAAAAGCCGCTTAAAGCGGCTTTTTTTTATTCTTTTATATCTAGTAACTATTTACCTGGACACTGAGCTACAACTGCAGCATCAATATTTTGTCCACCATAGTTTTTATCAAAAGCATCGGAAAACTTCTTTGCTAACTTAGCAGCAGTTTCTTTATAAGCTTCTTTATCTTCCCAGGTATTAATTGGTGTTAGCATTTCAGAAGGTACACCTGGAACAGTCTGAGGAATATTTACATGGAACAATTCATCCTTTTTATATTCGACATTATTAAGCTCGCCGTTTAGAGCTGCATTTACCATAGCTCTTGTTAATGGCAAATCGATACGAGACCCTATACCATAAACGCCACCGCTCCAACCTGTATTCACAAGAAATACTTTGGTATTGTGCTGTTCCATTTTCTCACCTAAAAGTTTAGCATAAACCTCTGGTTTGCTTGGCATAAATGGTTGTCCAAAGAAACGAGAGAAAGCAGCTTGAGGCTCTGTAATTCCAGTTTCAGTTCCGGCCAACTTACTGGTATAACCCATCAAGAACCATAACATTGCCTGATCTTTATCTAATCGAGATACTGGAGGTAAAACCCCATAAGCATCAGCAGTAAGGAATAAAATAGTATTTGGATGTCCTGCGCATGAAGATTCCTTAATATTTTTAAGAAAAGCCAATGGGTATGATGCACGTGAATTTGGAGTTAAACGATCATCATAAAAATCGAATTCACCGTCTGGATACATTGTTGCATTTTCAATCATGGCACCATGCTTCCAATAATCATCTTTGTGCATTACAGCATCAAAAATATCCGGCTCTTTCTTTGGATTAATATCAATCATTTTTGCATAACAACCGTTCTCGAAGTTTGCAATTCCATCATCACTCCAACCATGTTCATCGTCACCTAACAATGCACGAGAAGCATCAGCAGAAAGTGTAGTTTTACCAGTACCCGACAAACCTAATAACAAGGCTGAATGTCCGTCGGCACCTTCGTTAGCAGAACAATGTAAAGGAAGAATTCCTTCGAATGGTAATAAGTAATTCATTACAGTAAAAAGCATTTTCTTCATGCTTCCCATGTAAGCAGAACCTACAACAACTCCTAACTTACGATCCATATCAACAGCAACTGCCATATTCGATGCATTACCGTTTGGCATATCACGTAAACGACCTTTGTATTTAGATGCGTCTAACTTATCTGCAGGAAGATGTAATAATGAAAATCCATTTTCAAAATAAACACTCTTGTCAAGATCGCCCGGAACAGGACGGAACATGTTATCGATAAAAACAGCAGATAGCGCGCATGGCGTAACCACCTTTACCGGTAACGCATACTTTGAATCTGCTCCAATTACTCGATCCACTTCATATACATGCTCTTTCTCAGCTAAAAAGTCCAATGCTTCCTTATAAATAATATCAAATGTTTCCTCAGTTATAGGAACATTATTAGGAGAAGTCCAATCGATATTATTCTCACTTTCGGCGCGCTTTACCAAAACTGTATCCTTAGGGCTACGACCAGTTGATTCTGTACGTGTCCAGGTAGCAAGTGCTCCATTTTTCGAAACGAAAGCATTCTTGTTTGCCACAGCTGCCTTAATCATTTCCTCTCTGGAAATATTGGTAAAAACATTACCATGTGCTTGCACTGCACTGGCTAATTTAGCTTTTAGATTTTCCATATTATTTTGTTTAGTTAAAATTCAATTATTGAGGGTACAAATATAAAGGAAATGAGAAAACGTCACATGTAAACATTTAAATATTTTCACATGTAGCTATATGTTAGATAACAATTACTAAAACCCTTCAAATATTGAATGCAAACGATTGTAATTCATACTTATAAAATTAAAACAGGTGATACTTGCAGGTAGTAAAGCGACACGCCAATAAGGACAAGTTCATAAAATTTATGAAAAATACCTGCCTAGAAAATCCATTCAGACCTTTATCTTTGTGACCAATCAATAGTAAGATATGATCTCATTAAATCAAGTTTCGGTATATTTTGGTTCCTTTTGTTTGTTCAACGACATTTCATTTTTAATCAATCCAAGAGATAGAATTGGATTGGTTGGTAAAAATGGAGCAGGCAAGTCGAGTCTGTTAAAAGTAATTATTGGAGAGATGGGGCATGAAGAAGGATCGATCTCCATGCCGACCGACATTTCTCTTGGATACTTACCTCAACAAATGGCGGTTAGCAATCACCGAACAGTTATAGAGGAAAGCATGTCGGCATTTGAGGAGATAGTTCAGCTTGAAACAAACATTAAAGAGTACAACGAAGAACTGGCCGCACGAACCGATTATCATGATGAATCTTATATAAAACTAATTGACAAATTGCACCAAGCCGATGAGCGCTATAGAATCCTGGGTGGTGAAAGTATTCATGCTACTTTAGAAATCACCTTAATGGGATTGGGGTTTAATCGAAGTGATTTTAATCGTCCAACGGCTGAATTAAGCGGTGGATGGCGCATGCGAATTGAGCTGGCAAAAATCCTATTAAAAAAACCTAAGGTACTTTTACTTGATGAGCCGACGAACCATTTAGACATCGAATCGATTCAATGGCTTGAAGATTTCCTTAAAGATTATCCGGGCGCACTGCTATTAATTTCGCACGACAGGGCATTTCTCGATAATGTTACCAAACGTACCGTTGAAATATCTATGGGCAAAATCTACGACTACAAGGTTGCTTATTCTAAGTTTGAAGGTTTACGAATAGACAGAATCAACCAGCAAATGTCCACCTATCAAAATCAGCAAAAGAAAATTGAGGACACCGAAAAATTTATTGAGCGTTTTAGATACAAGGCAACAAAAGCTGTACAAGTGCAATCTCGTATTAAACAGCTGGAGAAAATTGAACAAGTAGAAGTTGACTCGATGGATAGCTCTAAGTTGAATTTCAGTTTCCCTCCGGCGCCGCATAGTGGCAACATTATGCTCGAAGTGAAAGGACTCTCTAAAAGCTACGGCGACCTTGAAGTTCTTAAGGACATTGAGCTACTTGTTGAAAGAGGTGAAAAAATTGCATTCATTGGCAAAAATGGAGAAGGCAAATCTACTTTATCAAAGATTATTATCGGCGAATTAGAACATCAGGGGCTCTGCAAAATTGGCCACAATGTAAAGATTGGCTATTATGCGCAGAATCAGGACGAGTTACTTGATGAGAACAAAACCGTTTTTGAGATTATTGATGATGCTGCAACCGGTGACATGAGAACCAAAACAAGAGATCTACTTGGCGCCTTCCTTTTCAGTGGAGAGACCATAGAAAAGAAAGTGAAGGTATTATCCGGTGGCGAGCGTTCGCGCTTATCGCTAGCTAAAATGCTACTTGAGCCTGTTAATCTGTTGGTACTCGATGAGCCAACGAACCACCTTGATATTGCATCGAAAGATTTGCTCAAACAAGCTTTGGCAAACTACGATGGTACTATTCTTATTGTATCGCACGACAGATACTTTCTTGACGGTTTGGTGGACAAAGTATATGAATTTACAAACAAAAAAATAAGGGAACACCTTGGAGGCGTTTATGAATTCTTGCGTACCAAAAAATTGGAATCGCTGAAAGAGATTGAACGCAAAAAGATAATCAGCAAACAGAAAATTAGCTCTACCTCGGATCAGAAGAAGCAATACGAGCAGCGTAAGGAACTTGAAAAGGAAATTCGTAAAATCTCTAACAAAGTAAAAAAATGCGAGGACCATATTGCTCAACTTGAAATCAAGATTGAGGAAATGGACGAATTGCTAGCAAACCCCGATAATATATCTGATCAATCACTTTTTAGTGAATACGGAAAGTTTAAAAAAGAGCTTGAAGTTGAGATGGAGAATTGGGAAGAGTTACATGCCGAACTAGAAGAATGGGAATCCAAAAAAGCAGAAATTTGAGACACCAGGTAACAATAGCTAAACACAATTAATTCGTTTTGAAGGTGCTTGTAATAAACTCAGGATTCTGTTCGTCAAGAATTGAATTATAACTAATTTGCAAACTCAAACCTAACAAAATGACTGTAGCCAAGCCTCGTATTATTCAATTAGATATTATTCGCGGAATTGCCATCCTCGGAATACTTTTAATGAACATCCAAAGCTTTGGATTAATTCGGGCAGCATACAGCAATCCAATTGCTCAGGGAGAATTATCCTTACTGAATCAAATCATTTGGATGCTGGTTCATGTTATAGCCGATCAGAAATTCATATCCATTTTTTCAATTCTATTCGGAGCCGGTATTCTCATCATCTGGGAAAAGTCCATTCAAAACGAGTTTAACTTTGTTAAACTCATGCGCAAAAGAATGATGTGGTTAATCCTGATAGGAATGGTACACGCCTATTTCATCTGGTATGGCGATATACTCGTAGGTTATGGCATCATCGGATTAATTGCCATGATGTTCAGAAATCTCAATTTTAAAAAGCTGCTTATCTGGGGCAGTATCTTTTTCATCGTCCCCTTATTACTCAATATGTTTTTTGCATGGACCATGCAATTCTGGCCAGAAGCATCCATAGCTGAAAGTGCTTCGCAATGGAAGCCAGGAGCCGAAATTATAGAGCAGGAACTAGAAATAATGAAAGGCCCTTATTGGGGACAAATGAGCATGCGTGCTGAAACCGCTCTAATGTTTCAATTCGGCATATTCTTTTTCTACACACTTTGGAAATGCCTGGGCTTGATGTTATTGGGGATGGCTATTTACAAATCGGGTTTTTTAATTGGTAAGGTATCAAGAAAAACATTAACACTGGTTAGCACCATTGGAATAATTGCAGGTTCATTGTTAATCCTTACCGGTGTCATGCTCAACTTTCAGCACAATTGGTCATTCGAGTTCTCCATGTTTAAAGGCGTTAATTTCAATTATATTGGAAGCTTATTTATGGCGCTGGCTTACATTGCAATATTGAATATATTAGCCAAAACCAAAGCTACAAGCATATTGTTTACCTGGATTTCAAACATTGGTAAAACTGCCTTAAGCAATTATTTATTGCAATCAATAATTTGCACACTTCTGTTCTATGGCCATGGATTAGGACTTTATAATTCCTTACCAATATGGCAACTAATAATTCTGGTTGTAATAGTTTGGTCGACCCAAATATTGCTCACACAAATTTGGTTGAAAGGACATAAACAAGGCCCGGTTGAATGGTTATGGCGCCGTCTGGCTTATGGCAAACCAGTGACCATAATTTCGAAGGACTAAACGCCATCGTCAAAAAATCGAGTAAAAAACTTATTCATTCTACCTGCAAATTTTGAGTGCGATGCGGCGATAGTAACAAGCATTGCCAGGATAAAAAATACGGCAAGTATGATGGTGAAAGTCTGCATTTGTAATTTTGATTTTATCTTCTTTATTCATTTTTGGAAACATTCAAATATAGCAATGGTTCATACTTTTCTTATAATAAAGAAAAGTATGAACCATTACCTGAATTGCATTATTAGCAGCTATTATTGGTTGCTACTTCCTTTTAAGTAATTCCTTTACCGCAGCTTCTAATTGCTGGTCAGTTCCTTTACTCACAATTGCTGGCTGGTTCGCCACTTTAATATCGGGTTCTAATTGTGTATTTTCCAAGTAGGTGCCATTATTCGATAGCATACCAACCTGCGGGATTCCAAAGGTAACACCATTCTGTAAACGCTCCCACCATACAGCTGTACCCGTACCCGGCACAGGCATGCCAACCAATTTACCAATACCCAATGCCTGATAGGCAAAAGGAAACATATGCGCATCTGAGTAATTACTTTCGCTCATAACAACACACGAAGGCTTTGCCCATTTAAAGCGCGGTTCGATGCCCAAATCCTGCCCCCGCGGCGACATTTTAATGTATTGTTTTCCATTCAAGAAAGTTGCCAAATCATCGTGTAGCCAGCCACCGCCATTAAATCGCGTATCCACAATCAATGCATCATTTTGGTAATGCTTGCCAAGCACCTCTTCATAAACCACACGATAACTTTTATCGTTCATGCTACGAACATGTACATAACCCACCTTACCGTTTGATGCCTTTTCCACAATTTCTCTGCAATTCTTCACCCATCGTTGATACAGCAATTCATTCTCTGCCCTGCGAGAAATCGGACGAACAACTTCCTCCCACCTAATCTTAGTTTTTGGGTTATAAAGCGACAACAGCACATTTTTATTCGCCTTTCTATTTAGCAGCTGATAATAGTTCATATCTGCTAATATCTCAACACCATCAATCTTTTCAATAACAATACCTTCGGTAATTTTCGAGTCCTTTTTAACAACCGGACTTTTCTCTATCACCTCTAGAATCTTCAAACCAACACCATTATAACTTTCATCATAAAACAACGCAAGCGTTGCAGTCTGATCCCCCATTCTGCTTCCCTGCCAAAAACTTGCTCCTGTATGCGACGCGTTTAATTCTCCTAATAATTCGCTTAACATCTCAGCAAAATCATAGTTATTCTTGATATACGGAAGAAACTTGGCATATTCTTTTTTATAGTCTTCCCAGTCAACCTTATGCAAATCCTTTACATAAAACTTCTTTTTTACCTGACGCCAGGCATGTTCATATAAATAGTTGCGTTCAAGCTCCTGATTAAGGATCATCTCTGACCTGAACTTTATTGAAGACTTTGCTCCTTTTGCCAATTCAACCTTGGAAATTTTGCCGTCGGCTAAGACAAATAAATTCTTCCACTCTTTGTCAGGAACAAGCCTTGCTCCTCCTTTTGACAAGCCCTTAACCAATATCTTGGTCTCCTTTGTTTTTAGTTTTGTCGTCCATAAATCATATCCCTTTTCGGTTCTGGCCACATAATACAGTTTCTCACCATCCTTCGACAATAGGGCATTAGACAATCTGGATGAATGAATTGTAAGTCGTACCTTACGATTCTCTACATCCTCCAGATCAAAGTCAAAAGATTCAACTTCATCTTTCTCCTCCTTCTTGTCATCCCCCTCATCATCAGTTTTATCCTTCTTGCTTTTCTTCTTTTTCTTTTTCTTCGCTTCCTTTTGCAACTCGTATTCTTCCTTAGGCATTTTATATTGATCCCAGGCATCCTGAGTTAAGAACATAGCATAAACATCATACTCTGAGCCCCAGCTTCCGCGATTCTTCATTCCATCTCTATCCGAGGCCCAATAAACCATTTGGCCTTTCATCGACCAGCCACCACCATTGTCACTAAAACCACTTTTAGTAAGATTAATCACATCTGTTCCACCAGATGCACTTACCAAACCAAGTTCGGAGATCCAAAGCTTACCCGGCAGAAAGTTCACTAAAAACCATTTGCTATCCGGCGACCATTCGTAATGCTGATCCCCATCGGAATAAGAATAATTCTGGTTACCACTAACAATCTCTCTAACTTTTTTACTTTTCAGATTAATGACTTTCAGTGTTGTTCTTTCTTCTAAAAAGGCCACCTCCTTTCCGTTCGGCGAATATGCCGGTTGAAATGTTTCATTCTTCGTTTCCAATAAAACCGACTCTTCTAACAAAGTGGCATTGAAGAAATATTTCTCTTCTTCACGCTTTATTTTAGTTTCATATAAATTCCAACTGCCATTACGTTCTCCAGAATAAAGCAAGGTCCTGCCATCAGGGCTAAACTGAATATTCCTTTCGCGTTCTGGCGTATTGGTAATTCGCTTGCTGGTTCCTTCTTTAATGCTCGACACAAATACTTCACCACGTACAATGGCTGCTACTTCCTTCCCATTTGGAGAAACCGCCATGTCAGTTATTCCACCACTAATTGGGATTGTTAGCTCTGGGTTGTAACGATCCTCTATCAGCAGTGAAATATTAACTTTTTGCGCCTGCTCATTTTCATTCATAATGTATATCTCACCATCAAAACCAAAGCAGAGCTTGTTGTTATTACTAGATGATAAGAAACGAACCGGATGTTTTTTAAACTTGGTTAACTGAGTTTTTTCAGCAGGGTTTTCAATGTTCATTTTAAAAATATTAAAATCGCCTTGTTCCTCACTCAAATAAATAACATGCGATCCATCAGCACTGAACACCGGATTCCTATCCTCACCTTTAAAGCTAGTTAACTGATTGTATGATTTGTCTGAAGTATTGTAAACCCAGATATCGCGTGTAACAGAAGATACATGATGCTTGCGCCATTTATTCTCGTAGCCCTTGTTATCCTGAAACACTATTTTTGTTCCATCATTATTCAAGCGTGCTAACTCTGCAGGTGTACTCAACACTTGCTTTACACGGCCTCCATTAACAGGCACTTGATACAGCTCTGACAATCCTCCCGAAGGAAACTGCTGATTTGTTGCCGCATCCAGTCTTGAAGAAGAAAACACAACATGCTTACCATCCGCACTAAAATCTGATGGATAATCTTGTGCCGAATGATAAGTTAAGCGATTCGCCTTACCTCCTTTGGCTGGTATAAGAAACACATCGAAATTACCAGATCGGTTAGATGCAAAAGCAATATGATTGCCATCTCGCGACCAAACCGGCATAAAATCATACGCATCATTAATCGTTAACATTTTAGCTTCACCACCCATGGCCGGCACCGTGTATAGATCGCCGCCAAAACTAAAAGCGATTGTTTCTCCGTTTGGAGAAATTGCCGGATATCTCATCCATAAAGGTGAATTCTGAGCAAATAGCGAACTTGCAAAAACAAAAGTTAGTAACAGACTTAAGAAGCACTTTTTCATAGGTATAAGTTTTGGGAATACTAAGCTTAATGAATTAGATTTGTTCAAAGCTAAGGAATCATAATAGAATTGCCAGAGAGACCTGCCACTAATTTCATTTTTTTATTGAAGTATTGCTTTAATAATAATTACAAACTTCCAACGTTTAAAGTAATAATCATTGTTTATAGTTTCAAAGTATCCTATAATCTATCAAAATGACTACCTTTACAATACGACAATTAAACTACTATAAATGAAACAGTCATTCAAACTACTTTGCTTGTTTACATTTTTTCTGTCATCCTGCACTCTCTGCGAAGATACATCAGAACCTGCTGCTAATCTTGTTCCTTATATTACAGAAGAGTACAATTATATTCAGGCAATTAACGCGACCGGGAAAATTGATATGACTTTACAAACCGTAAGTCTTCCATTAAACATGAACTCGGATACTTGCACCTACCTCTTTTATGGGACAAATCATACAGATACGCTCTCGTTTAAATACAGGCGAGCATTCGATTTTGAGTCAAAGCAATGTGGATTTACAATAACGCTTCATTCTTTTGAAAAACTAAGCACTACCACTTTCGACAGTGTTGCATTTACAATCCTTGATTATTCAACTGAATTCCCAATTAACGTTAACGAAAATGACTATCAAATTGAAATATTTAATTAGCATTACAATTGCCGTGTTAATTGTTTCCTGCACTGCATTGGGGCAAAACACGAATATCGTCGGTCTCGAGTTAAGCAAAACTATAACGAGCAATATTGTATCCAATTCACGCGGTTTTGTTTTCGAACCTGTTCATATCTACAAATCTGAAAAAATGAATCTCAACTTCAAGTCAATAGTTGGATACGCTCTGGTTAAGCGCGACTCGATTTATGAAAACTCCAACTTACAAACACAAGGATTTTACATTAAAGAAGGAATCGGATTTTCAGGTAATGACTATATAGTTCCCTACATTAGTATTGTTGCCACTTCATACCAAATCAAGAATACATTCTATTTACAAGGCGACTATTTTAATGATTTTATAGCAAGCTACAAGCATAGAAATTTGTTTGCAGTTGGAATTGAGCCAAGTATTGATTTCAATGCTGAAATTAGTGAACATATGATCCTTTCGCTAAACATCCATGGCACATGGGTTTTGCTAAATACTGAAGACACTAATTTTCCAACTTACTATCTTCCGGGAATTGGCATCGTTGATAACATGCATCTATCCGCAGGATTCAACATAAGCCTGCTCTATCAGTTAAACTAAAGCTTCTATTTTTCAAGACTATATATAATTATCTTAAGAGCTTGTAGGAATTTCTAAAATGGAAGACTTGCCAAATCAACATTACCTCCTGAGAGAATTATGCCGATTCGCTTATTTTTGAATGCTTCGGGATTCTCTAGTATGGCAGCAAGCGGCACTGCAGATGATGGTTCGATAATAAGCTTCATACGCTCCCAAACCAGTTTCATGGCGGTCACAATTGATTCTTCTGAGACCGTATAAATATCATCTACATATTTTTGTATGATCTCGAAATTAAGTTCGCCTGTAGAAGTTAGTAAGCCATCAGCCATTGTTTGCGGATTTTCAGAAGGCACCCAAGTTCCACTCTTAAACGACCTGTATGCATCATCAGCTCCTTTGGGTTCGGCGGCTATAACCTTTAGTTTAGCATTAATTGATTTTGCTGCAATGGCAGTGCCACTTAGCAAACCGCCACCACCAACTGGAGTCATAACAATTTCTAAATCCGATTGCTCTTCTAACAATTCCAGAGTAGCTGTTCCTTGTCCACAAATAATTCGAGGATCGTCGTATGGGTGAATAAAAGTAGCCCCTGTTTGCTTCAAGACATGCTCCATGGTTGACTCCCTTGCCTGCAGTGTTGGTTGGCAAAACGTAATATCGGCACCATAACCAGCTACCGCTTTCTTCTTTACATCAGGGGAGTTATCCGGCATAACAATGTAGGCCTTTGCGCCATTCATTTTTGCCGCCAAAGCAAGCGCCTGGGCATGATTCCCACTTGAATGTGTTCCGACTCCATTATTAAGTTGCTTTGGGCTTAAAGAGAGCACCGCATTACAAGCACCACGAAATTTAAACGCACCAACCTTTTGAAGATTTTCACACTTAAAGAATATTTCGGCACCACAGATTGTATTAATACTCTGTGAACTTAACACCGGAGTATGATGCACAAACGGCTTAATTCGTTCGTGAGCTTTTTGAATATCTGTAAATAATGGAATTGACTGAGACATTTATTCAACCTGCGTATTTGTTTCTCCACTCTTGCGGCCACCAAAAACTGAAACATTCAAGTAGCGCTTAGGATTTTCGCGAATATCCTTTAATAATATTTCAAGCTCTTTGGTTGATTTCTCCATATTCAGGTATAAATCCTCATCATTGATTAACAAACCAAGAGAGCCTTCTCCTGCATTAATCTTCTCGGTAATCATATTAATTTCCTTAAAAGCAGATTCGGCTTCCTTAATTGTTGAAGCAATATCAGCTGTTGATAAAGAATCGGAAAATACTGATAGATTGGAAATGATATTATCAATTTTGCCACTATTAGCTTTTAGGGTTTGACTAACAGAATCAATATTCCCAAAAGTATTGGCAACATGTCCCATTTCATTTTCAACAAAAATGCTTAGCTCTTCGGTAATAACAGTAAGGTTCTTAATTGTATTATTAATCTCGAGAAATGTTTTGCGTAAACTCTCTCTTGTATTTTCGGTAAACACGCTATTCACACCCACAAGCACCGAGTCGAAACTACTAATTAGCTCTTCAGCTTTCGCCTTTAGTGGAGCTATCTGGGCATTCACCTCTTCCGACAATTCTTTCTCAATACCCGATTTGAGCGTATCACCAAGCGCATGCAAACTATCCGACTCTGAGAAAATAAATTGAATTTCTTTGGTTCCCATTAAATCGGAGCTTACAATACGTGCCTCACTATTTAAAGGAATTTTAATATCCTGATCGACCATAAGTTTAACAATAATGCTTTGGTAGTCTATTGTGTCGAAATAAATATCTTGCACCTGCCCAACCTGATATCCTTTGAGCATAATTGCACTTGAGCGCTGCAAGCCTCCAACTTTCTCATATACCACGTAATAGTTACGCTCTGCCTGAAACAGGCTTAATCCTTTAAGAAAGCTAATTCCCCAGATTAATATAACCAATACGACAATTGCAAAAAAACCTATGTATGTATTCTTATGAATTTTCAAAACCTTGTACTTTAATTTTTCAGTTCGCTTCGTGCTTTCCTTACTGAATATTTCTCACCATCCTTATAAGCAACAACAAAGGCATCTTTAACATCTACCTTAACTTGCTTGTGCAATTTAAGGATTTTCTCATAATCCTTCTCACAACCAACGGTGTATTTATAAACATTGTTTTCCTTGTGCTCAACTATATTTTCAAGCTTTTTCAAACTTGATGATTTCAAATCAATTGGCTTAGGAGATGCCGCAACCTGCACCCTAAAAACTGTTCCGGCGCACGGGTCTTCAACAACCGCTTCTTCAACCTCCTGCTCAACAATCACGGCAGTTTTGCTTTCAACATCCTTTTTATAAACGAGAAACGCTCTGTAAATTGCTGATGCCATATAATCCTGACCATCCGTTGTATTCAGGAAACTCTCCTCTGCTCTATTGGTTAAGAAGCCTGTTTCAACCAGAATACTTGGCATGGTGGTTTTCCATAACACCAAAAAACCCGCTTGTTTAACGCCCCTACTTTTACGCTTTACACGGTTTTCAAATTGATCCTGAACCTGAGCAGCCAGGCTAAGACTTAAATCAAGGGATGCATTTTGCTCCAAAGAGATACGTATGTATGACTCAGGAGAGGCAGGGTCGAATCCATCATATTGCTGGTTATAATCCTCTTCTTTCATAATAACCGCATTCTCTCGTTTGGCCACTGCAAGGTTTTCATCATTTTTATGCAGTCCCATAACAAAAGTTGAGGTGCCACTCACTTTTTTATTCTCAACCCCATCCACATGAATAGACACAAATAAATCAGCTCTGTTACGATTTGCAATATTTGCCCGTTCATGCAACTCAATAAATACATCCGTTTTTCGGGTATAAATCACCTTTACATCTTTCAATCGTTCCTCAACATAAGCACCAAATTTCAAGGCAATTGCCAATGCAATATCCTTTTCATAGGATTTCACCCCTTGAGTTCCCGGATCCTTTCCTCCATGTCCGGCATCAATAACTAAAACAAATTGGTCCTTTTCTTGCGAGTGCGCCGAAAGTGATCCTGTAATTATGATTGTAAATAGAATAAGAAAACTGAAGAATATGCGTTTAGTTGGCATTAATGGGTTCATTATCCGAAAAAAAGACAGCATTATGATTTCAGTTTTGTTGTGGTTTAAAATCTGCATCCGTTTTGACATTTTTTCTTTAGCTTTGAGCCCCGTAAAAATGGAGGAATCAAGGCTTTTAATTTTAAGCTCTTTCATCCATTTAAACTGGTTTTAGGACAAAAATAGTATATATATTGTTAACCAAGATACCCTATACATTTTTTATACTGCTCATATTTTTTGGCAGCAGTTTGTCCTATTCACAAGAATTGGCAGATTCGTCAAAGGTAGCACCCATAAAAGACAGCACTGTTTTTAGCTTACCAACACCATTTGCAAACAATCCATTTAAAGACTCGCTAAAAGTAGTGAGGCGCGACACCATGCTGGTTGACACCACTGCTGTAGGCGATACGCTCGCAAAAAAGTCGAGTGCCGCGATGGATGATCCGGTACAATACTTTGCTACGGATTCCATGCCCTTCTTTATTGAAAGGCAAAAGCTATATTTATATGGTGATGGTAAAATCATCTATCAAGATATTGAACTTACTGCTGAGTATATGGAAGTTGACATGGCGACATCCAGTATTTATGCCACTAGCTTGAAAGATAGCCTGGGTAACAAAATTGGACGACCACATTTTAAACAAGGCGATCAGGAGTTTAGGGCCGATACGATGAACTACAATTTCAAATCGAAGAAAGGATTTATTAAAGGTGTAGTTACTGAGCAAGAAGGAGGATTCCTGCATAGTACAACTACAAAACGTTTGGAGAATGAGGTTATCTGCATTCAGGATGGTAAGTATACTACATGTAATGCCGAACATCCTCACTTTTACATTGCTCTAAAACGAGCTATCATGATTCCGCAAGACAAGATTCTATTTAAATGGGCAAATGTTGTTCTGGTTGATATTCCCACGCCGGTTATTTTGCCTTTCGGATTCCTGCCCAATCAAAAGAAATTTACTTCCGGGGTTCTTTTTCCTGAATATGGAGAAGAAGCGAACAGAGGATTTTACTTAAAAGAAGGTGGTTACTATTTTGCCATTAACGATTATTTTGATTTTGCCCTGAGAGGCGATATCTACTCAAGAGGTACATGGGGACTAAAAACGCATAGTAATTATAAAAAGAGATACAGTTACGGTGGTAGCGTTGACCTTAAGTACTATAAAAACGTAAGTGGGGAAAAGGACTTTGACAATTATACAGCTTCCAAAGACTACTCTGTAATCTGGAGTCATAGACAGGACAACAAGGCCAATCCAACCATGAACTTTTCTGCCAATGTAAACTTTAGTTCTACCTCGTTTGATAAAAACCATTCCTATAGCGAAGGTAATTATCTGCAGAACACAAAATCTTCAAGTGTTTCATTTAGCAAATCATGGGCAGGAATTGTAAATTTCTCGGCAGATGCACGTCACTCGCAGAACAGCCAAACCGAAATTGTAAACATGACATTGCCTTCCATGAATCTGAATATTTCTAGGCAATATCCGTTCAGGAAGAAAAATCGCAGTGGAGATTTTAAATGGTTTGAGAATATTCAGATTGAATACAAGTCGAAGTTTGAAAACCGTATAGACATCGGAGATTCTCTCTTATTTACCAACAAGGTATTCGACAATATGGAAAATGGTTTCAGACAGGACATTCCATTAAGTGCCAATTTCAAGTTCCTGAGATATTTCAACATAGCGCCAAGCGTAAGGTATCAGGGAACACTTTATCCGAATTACATCGAAAAAAGGTGGGATCGAACTTACATGAACACGGACGGGTCTTTCGGAGCTATTTCCACGGATACCATTAGCAAGATCCGCTATACACAAACCATCGACCCTTCAATCAATCTATCCTTCAATCCAACTGTTTATGGAATGTTCCAATACCGGCGTGGCCCAATTAAAGCTATTCGCCACGTAATGACACCATCGGTTAGCGTTTCGTACAAACCTAAAATTGGTGAAGACGATAGCTCGATCTGGAGATCAACTCCTGTTGGACCCGACAGCCTAAGTGCTACCCAGACTTATTCTATATTCAGCAATTCAATTATGGGGAATCCTGCTACCAAACGCGAATCAGGATCCGTTAACCTTGGGCTCGGAAACAATCTTGAGATGAAGGTTAAAAGCAGGAACGACACCATTGATGAAGATGTAAAAATAAAACTATTGGAAAGCCTCAATTTCTCCACACGTTACGATATGTTTAAAGAGGAGAATAATTGGGATCCGGTATCGGTTTCTGCAAGAACTACTCTATTTAAAAGTCTTAGTCTGAACTTTAGCGGAACAGTTGATCCTTATGGGCTGGATGCCGATGGCAAAAAAACCAATGTATCGGAGTTTAAGACCACCGGAAAAATAGGAAGGCTAACCAATGCAAGTTTTACCACAGGATACACCTTTAAGGCCAAGAGCAAAAGTAAAATGTCGGCTAAAGACAAAGAAGAGAAAGAAAAAGAAGTTATTGGTAACCCTGAAGATTTCATTGATTTTAATGTACCGTGGAGTTTTAAGTTCGATTATTCCTGGCATTACAATAAACCAAGCATTGTTGATCCAATTATTACCAAAACGCTCCGAATGTCTGGCGATATAAGCATTACGGAGAAATGGAAGATTTCAGCAAGCTCCGGTTACGACTTTACAAAAAAGACAATCTCATATACAACCATTGATATTTATCGTGACTTGCATTGTTGGGAAGCACGCTTCACATGGATTCCTTTTGGTTATCACCAGAGCTATAATTTCCAGATAAATGTTAAACCAGGCGCATTACAAGACCTTAAATGGGCGAAACGTAAAAGCTGGTACGATAATTTTTAACCCGGAACTATGACGAAAAATAAATTCAAAATTGTTTTTATGGGCACACCCGATTTTGCGGTTGCATCTTTAAAACAACTTGTGGATAACAATTATAATGTTGTTGGCGTAATAACCGCACCCGACAAAAAAGCAGGCAGAGGTCAAAAGGTTTCGCAATCGGCTGTTAAGGTGTATGCAGAACAAGAAGGTTTACGTGTTTTGCAACCTGAGAAGTTGAAGAATCCAGTCTTTATTGAGGAACTCGCAGCTCTCGAAGCCCATCTATTTATTGTTGTTGCTTTTCGCATGTTACCCGAAATGGTTTGGAACATGCCCGAGTTTGGCACTTTTAACTTACATGCATCATTGCTTCCTCAATACAGGGGCGCAGCTCCAATTAACTGGGCCGTAATCAACGGTGAAAAAGAAAGCGGTGTAACAACATTCTTCCTGCAGCATGAAATTGATACAGGTAAGGTAATTTTTAATGAGAGAATTGCCATTACCGATGATGATAATGCCGGAACTGTTCACGATAAGTTAATGCTCTCGGGCGCCAAACTCATTGCCAAAACAGTCGATTCCATTATTGCTCAGGACTTCACTGAAACTCCACAAAGCGATTTGATTGATGCTGTTACCGAACTAAAAGTTGCCCCTAAAATATTTAAAGATGATTGCCGTATAAACTGGAATAATTCAGTTGAGAAGGTATATAACCTAATCCGTGGCTTGAGCCCCTATCCTGCCGCCTGGTCGGTTTTAGCGAACATCAATGGTAAAGAAACGGCAGCCAAAATATTTGATACTAAAAAGGAAGATGCACAACATTCTCTGGAGAACGGCACTATTGAGAGCGATGGCAAATCCTATCTCAAAGTTGCTACCACCAACGGATTCATTAACATCCTAAGTATTCAGGTAGCTGGAAAAAAACGTCTTCCAATTATTGATTTCCTTCGAGGCTTTCAAAACATTCAAGACTATTCATTCAAATAGAACCGCCCCAATAAACCCATTAATTTAGTATTATCGAACCATTGAGGTATTCTATTACTGAATATCTTCTATATTTGTATCAAATTTAAACTTTGAAATTCTTCCGAAAATATCACAAATGGTTGGGATTGCTTTTGGCTATCTTCATCATCATCTTTGCCGTCTCCGGTATTGTAATGAATCATCGCAATCTGTTTTCCGGATTTGAGACTTCCAGATCATGGATGCCCAAAGAGTATCATTATAATAATTGGAACAATGCAGCTGTTAAAAAAGCAGTTCCTTTTGAAGATGATTATTTGATTTATGGAAACATTGGTGTTTGGCGAAGCGATTCGCTCTTCTCTAAATTCAGCAATTTCAATCAGGGCTTTAGTGATGGTATTGATAACCGTAAAATTGAATCGATACTTTACACAAAGCAAAACAACTTGTATGCAGCCACACAGTTTGGCTTATATTTCAGAAATAACAGGATACAAGAATGGGAACTAATTGAGCTTCCGATTAAGGAAAATAGGATTATTGATATTCAGGAAAAGCAAGACTCGCTATTTGTGCTTAGTAGATCGCATTTACTCAGTTCCAAGGACACTCCCGGAAACTGGAGCTTTTCAGAAATCAGCCTTCCGCTTC
The DNA here is from genome assembly GCA_041584015.1 of Bacteroidales bacterium. Lineage (GTDB taxonomy): Bacteria > Bacteroidota > Bacteroidia > Bacteroidales > M50B96 > JBFHES01. The sequence goes on along the minus strand of JBFHES010000029.1, from coordinate 1,286 downwards.
CCGCAAATTATTCCAATAAGATAAGTATGTTTAAAACCTTATGGGAAATACATAGCGGTGCATTTATTGGCACGGTGGGCGTTTTGCTAGTTGATCTGTTAGGTTTAATTTTTATATTTTTAAGTATTAGTGGTGTTATCTTCTTCATCATTCCGAGAACCGCAAAAAAGCGCAAACTACAATTGAAACAAAGACTGTTTCGATTCAATAGATTGAATATTAAATGGCACAACCATTTAGGAATATGGGCAGTAGTCTTTTTAATCATCACCACTATTACCGGCATGTTCTTACGCCCCCCTTTATTAATTCCCATCGCCAACACAAAAGTTGATAAAATAAAATACACCCACCTGGATGATCCAAATCCGTGGAATGACAAGCTGCGCAGATTATTGTATGACGAAACAAAAGACATCTTTCTGTTAGGTACATTGGATGGAATTTATGAATGCCCGTCGGATTTTTCAAAAACCGAGTCGTACTGGTTGCAACCACCAACAAGCGTAATGGGTATCAATGTTTTTGAGAAACATTGCGAAGGAAAATACCTGGTAGGTTCCTTTAGTGGTTTATACCTTTGGCAACCAGAGCTTAATCTGGTACTCGACTATGTAAGCAACGAAGTTTACATTCCGAGTAAAAGATCCGGGCCTCCTATCGGCAACATTGTAACAAGCGGTTATTTTAGTCATAAAAACGGGAACGAGTACCTTTTTGAATACAACCACGGCGCTATTGCATTGAATTCAAAAAATAGCTTTCCAGCTATGTCGAAAGAATTATTAGAACAAAATCCAATGTCATGGTGGAGCCTGGCATTAGAACTTCATACAGGTCGTTTTTACAAGTTCTTCCTCGGAGATTTTTATATCCTGGTTGTTCCTTTATTTGGCCTGTCAATACTATTCATTCTTATATCAGGTACCATTGTATGGTGGAGATATCATCGCAAGAAAAAGAAGGAAAACACTCTAAAGGTTGATGAGCATAAAGCTCCAAAACAAAAAGTAATCTAATAATTATTGCATCATGGGAAACATAGTACATTTAAGTGAAGCTGCATCAATTGCATTGCATGCGCTTATAATAATTGCTAAGGCTGACAAGCTGGTCAATGTACAAGCCATTGCTGATCAGACTGGCTCTTCAAAACATCATGTTGCAAAAGTAATGCAGCGTCTTGCGAAAGACAATATTATTAACTCTTCGCGTGGACCAAGCGGAGGTTTTAGATTAAACAAACCACCTCAGGAAATTACGCTACTGGAATTATACGAAGCCAT
>JBFHES010000028.1:0-27701 GCA_041584015.1 Bacteroidales bacterium | reverse complement strand
TCCTTAAGTATGTATCCTTTTTCTGTAAAGCCAGACTCTTTAATTGGAGTTAAAGACGTAATGGCTTTTCAGCGTTCAACCTTCTCAGGAACCATTTATGACAAAGAGAATGCACCGGCCTGGTATTATCCGGATGCAGAAGGTAAGCTAAAACACAGTGCAGCTGCTACTCCATTTCCAACCAGTGAAATGCGCAAAGTGCTTAATATAAATATGCGAAGAAATGTGGCTAGAGCCCGCGGTGAATATGGAATGATTGCCCAATTGCGCGATTGGCTACCTGATGAGGTTGGTGGTATTTATTGGTTTTATGTAGACAATGCCTATACCAGTGCTTATGTGCCAATTTACTGCGGTACACGTGATGTTGCTGAGTGTTATAAAATTTATGACAAAGAGCAATTTGATAATAACTCCATAAGGTGGTGTGTAGACTTTGTTGATAATTTACTGTACCTGCGCTGGCAAGATGCAGTAAAAGATTTACGCGCGAAGAGAGAACCCTTAGAGCAATCTTTTTTTGATGAGCAAAAAGAACTTGATGAGAAAATAGTTCAAATGATTAAAACAGATCCGCTCCAAGTTGAGAAATATTTAACTGAGCTCACAATTGAAAGAATGGAACGTGTGCACAAATTATTTGTAGATATGCGTTATGAGCTTATTACGAAATACACCAATAATAAACAAGGTATTTAAATGGTTCTATTGAAGTCATAAAAAAAGGTTTACATAATTGTAAACCTTTTTTTTATACTCAAACCATAAGCTTCTTCATCGCCAGGGAAGCTTATCGTTATCTCAATTGGACTAATTTGTCCTTGATGACAACGATTGATTATTTCTTGTAAAAGTCAGTGCTTTCAAAAATCTTGTCTGCTGATTTTGCAATAAAGCCATTGTACAGATTACCTTCATTATCGGCGTAACGCTTAGCAAACTCATAATAGCAGCCAGGTATATCGTATTGGCCTTCTTCAAAATTATAAGAGATGATTCCAGCTTTAATGCTCGATTGTTCCAATAACTCAGATGGTGTTCCTTTTACCTCTCCACCCGAAGCATTAATTAGAAAGCCGTTGTCTTTTAAAAACTGATTTACCTGCTCAATAGCAGGTAGTGTTTTTAGTTTATTGATGCTTACCGTAAAGTGGTTCGATCTAAATCCGTATGCATAAAGCCAAGCCGCATATTCCGATTCTTTACGTAATTGCTCGTAGGTTGCAAAGCTGGTTGCTCCCCAAACAGTTCCAGAGAATATTAATTCATCAGAAGATAACATCGCTTCAGGAATACGGTCTAATGTTGTCTTAATTATGGCTTGAAGCTCATTACTAAACTCTTCTAAACGCAGCTCGCTAATGAAAACCCGTGGTGCTGTTTTGTCGGTTTTGTGCTCGTAATGAATCGCATTAAGTTTCTTTTGCTCAAAGTCGTATGTGCCAATTTCTTCGTAACCGGCCTTTAAAAATACTTGTGCTAATTTCTCAACATTTACACGTGGGTCGTTAAATGTTCGAAACGCGATGTGATCGTTCTCAACCACCTCACCTCTATCAGTAAATAAATCGTAAATTTTTTGAGCCGATGGGTTTTGAATCGTATAATCGGTCCATAACCGATCAAAAATCTCATTGTGAGTCATAGTGTTATTTATCTTTTTTTAATATTAATCTAACAACATAGGCTTCCCCTTGGTGGGCAGGACCTTCATCCAGCTCAATCATTACACTCTCAGATTTGATGATTTTCATTTTCTCAAAATCCTTCAGTAAATCAATCTCACTGTATAATAAGTTTAGGTCCTTAGGTCCTCCCGATGGGCGCATGAATTGCTTTTTCTCGAATACTTCCATGATTAAAGTGCCACCAGGTTTTAACCACTCCTGCACTTTTTTATGAAATGGTTTTCGAACCTCAGGAGGAACGTGCGTATAGAAAAGGCCGACCATGTCAAATCGCTTTGCAGCTTTATAATCAAGAAAATTGTCAACGGTGAAGTTGATGTTTACCTCTTCTGCTCTTGCCAGGGCGAGTGCTTTTTTTCGCCCCACCGAACTTAAGTCAAACGCGGTGACATCCCAATCCTGTTTGGCCGCATATACTGCGTTTCGCCCTTCACCATCGCCAGGGAGTAAAATGCTTCCCGGCGAACAGATTCCCAGATATTCTTTAAAGAATTGATTCGGTGCCTTACCATAAAAAAAGTCATCGCCTGCGTACTTTTGGTTCCACATGCTTTCCATAAAATAGTAGTTTGCGGTTAAACACAACAATAATAATAATGTTCGCTAAAATGGATACCTTTCTATTATCAAGAGCAGCGATACACCTATGCCAGCTCCGGATAAAACAAGGTTTAAATCCCGTGGCTTTGCGGTAAAAATGCGAACTAAAACAAATGTAAGTAACATAAAAGCAATAACAAAAACCAACTGTCCACATTCAACACCAAGATTAAAGGCCAATAAAGGCTTGGCAAGGTTGAGGGATTTAAACAGCAAGGTTTTTAATTCATTGGAAAATGCCAGGCCATGAATCAACCCGAAAAAGAGAGCTGTAGCATATCTAATCCAATGATTGGTGTTACTTATTTGGCGCTTCTTCTGAAACAGATTGAAGATTGATGTAAATAGTATTGTGATCGGAATGAGAAATTCGACAAAGTCTGATGAGATTTTAATCCAACCATAGGTGGCTAAAACTAAAGTGAGTGAGTGCCCAATGGTAAAGGCTGTAATGAGGATTAGCAATTTTTTAAAGTCCACTAGTTGATAAATAGCACATAATACTACCAGAAATAAAATGTGATCGTAGGCACCCATATTTAAAATATGATGTATACCTAGTTTGAAAAATGTTTCGAATACATTCATTGGGGAAATTTTGAGGTAAAATTGATAATTATTTTGCGCATTAAAAATGTACTTTTGAACTTTATCCAACTTATTGTACCTTATTCTGTCAATTGATTCGTGTTTTTTATTAAACGCTTGCCGGAATAAAGTTGTCGGATGAAATAACTGATGGAATTAATTGAATTTATTGATGTTGCTAAGTCTTACATATTTACTGAGCTGGACCTTGCTAATGGCACCACATCCACTGCATATGTCGGTAAGCAATATTGAGGTGCATGTTGATGATAATTCTGCAACAATTGAAATAAAACTTTTTCAGGATGATTTATCAATGGCTGTTTTTGGTGATGTAAATGGAATAATAATTGAGCGTTCAGACTCGCTCTCCGAAAGAATTAATGAGCAAGTAAGTGATTATATAAATCGGACGTTTTATTTTATAATTGATGAGCAAGTGATAAAATTAGGTACATGCACAAATATTAAAGTAGACAAAGAAGCCGTTTACCTTAGTTATCATTTACATAATCTGGATTTAGAGCAACCATTCAAACTGTTTAATACAATGTTAATTGCTCAATTTCCTGATCAAAAGAACTTGGTTTTTGTTAACTTTCGTAAGGAAACCATGGGATTGATCTTTAACAGCAAAAATACAAACGAATTAATAGAACTTACCAATTAGCATTGATGAGGAAATTCATAACCATATTAATTATAATGCTTGCAGGCTTGCAGGCCATTGCTACGCATAACCGTGCAGGGGAAATAACTTACAGGCACCTGGAAGGATTAACCTTCGAATTTACCATTACAACTTATACATATTCTTTAAGTCCGGCTGATCGCGACTTTCTGGAGGTGAGCTGGGATGATGGCCAGGTTTCAATGGCTGATAGAATTGAGCAAATTTATTTAGATGATTTTTATAAAAAGAATACCTATGTAACTACTCATACTTTTCCCGGGCCTGGTGTATACGAGATTGTAGTTGAAGACCCAAACAGGAATTTTGGAGTGTTGAACATACCAAACTCTGTGAATGTAGTATTTGCCATTAAAACCACCTTACAACTCGGCGCCGATCTAATTGAGAACAGTTCGCCAGTTATGTTGAATGCACCCATTGATAAGGCAGCTTTGAACAGGCTTTTTACACACAATCCGGTTGCTGTTGATACGGTTGATGGCGATAGCATCTCATATGAATTAACAAAGTGTTTGGCCGATGATGGTGTTGAGATCGCGGATTATTCATTTCCTCCTTACAGTAATTCCTTCTATGTAGAAGAGTTTAATGGCGATTTGGTTTGGGATGCACCAACAGTTACGGGCGTTTATAATGTGGCGATGAAAATAATTGAATGGCGACGTATTGGTGGGAGTTTGGTTGTAATGAGCAATATTGTGCGCGACATGCAAATTGAAGTTGTCGAAACGGATAACGATCCACCACTCATAAAACCTGTTGAGCCCGTTTGTGTTGAGGCTGGTGATACCGTGTACGTTTTGGTTAGTGTATCAGATCCCAATGGCGATGACGTAAATATGGAAGCCATTGGTATTCCTTTATTGGTCTCCGATAGTCCTGCAACTTTTGAAAGTACAGCATCTACCGTTGATGCTCATAAATATCTTTTTATCTGGAATACAACATGCAGTCATGTACATAAATATCCGTATCAGGTTACATTTAAAGCCACCGACGAAGGAACACTTGCAAATTTGGTTGATTTGGAAAACCTCCAGATTACAGTTATTGCCCCGGCTCCTAAGAACCTTACTCTAACACCATCTAATAAAACCATGGCACTTACCTGGAGTCCGAATAAATGCGAAAATGCTACCGGTTATGAGATCTATCGTAAGGAAGGATCATATGGATTTGTGCCAGATGAGTGCGAAACGGGTGTGCCAGCATACACAGGGTACGAGTTAGTGGGAACCCTCGATGCCTGGTCGGATACCGTTTTTGTTGATGACGATGGAGGCGCTGGTTTGCGCCAGGGAATTGAGTATTGTTATATGGTGAATGCTATTTTTGCCGATGGAGCAAAAAGCTACGCATCTGAAGAAATTTGTGGATTCCTGAAAAATGGAATTCCAATAATTACCAATGTTGATGTTATTACAAGCAGCGATACACAGGGCGCAATTAATTTAGCATGGTCGGATCCGAAGGAATTGGATACCATGAGTTTGAACGGGCCGTTTCATTATTTAATTTATCGATCAACGGGCTTATGGGGCGAGAATCTGGTTTTAATCGATTCTACCTTAAGCAGAAAAGATACAACTTTTACCGACATTAACCTCAATACCCTCGATCAACCATACTCCTATAAAGTGGAGCTGTATCATGCAGATCCGCAGGATCGATTTTTAATTGGAGCGCCACAGGTAGCTTCATCTCAGTTTCTGGAAATAGTTGCAACAGATAATCGACTGGATTTGATGATTAATAGAAATGTTCCATGGATTGACTCGCTCTTTGTAATTTATCGTTGGGACGAAACATTACAGGATTTCGACTCCATAGGTATATCTAACTCAACGAATTTTTCTGATGACAGTCTGAATAATGGAACGGAATATTGTTATAAAGTTGAGGCCATTGGATATTACAACACTAAATCAGTTATTCATCCGCTTATTAATCACTCGCAAGAGCGTTGCGGAATTCCAGTTGATACAGTGCCACCATGTCAGCCCGATTTGATGGTCGGTTCCTTGTGCGAAAATTTTATTAATAAACTGGCCTGGACCAACCCGAATAATTACTGTGCAAACGATGTAGTAAAATATAAGATTTACTACACAGGAACCTACGATGGTGAATGGGAGTTGTTGGGAACAATTGATACCACATCGGTAACAACCTTTGATCATGACCTGTTTGATATCAGATCGATGGCGGCATGTTATGCCGTAACTGCTATCGATTCATTTGATAACGAAAGCCCAATTGTTAGTAGGGTTTGTGTTGATGCCTGTTTCAGTTACGAGCTGCCAAATGTATTTACCCCAAATAATGATGGAATCAATGATTTCTTTGTGCCGGTATATATCGACCCGGAATATGCACCTTATTATTTAGTGGAAAAAATAGATTTGAAAATTTTCAATAGATGGGGGAATTTGGTTTTTGAAACGGAAGATCCGGCAATAAATTGGGATGGAACTTATTTAGATACCAATGAAAAATTAGCCGACGGAGTATATTATTATACCTGCGATGTCTATAGCCAAAGACTCTCCGGATTGGAGCACACAACATTGGTTGGTTTTGTTCAAATATTTAAGGATACCGAACCTGCATCAAATCCAGAATAATTATGAATCGCTACATTAAAATATCTGCATTATTGATGCTTGTCACTTTGTTAAGTGTTGCTCAGAATATAAGTGCACAAGCCAAATATGATAATTATTATCATGGGCTAGCGCAAATGGAATATTCAAATTACAATGAGGCTGTTGAATATTTTACCTTGGCACAGCATGATGGATTAGCAGATGCTGAGCTTTTGCTAAAACGAATTGAATGTTACCTCTCTCTTGGTAAAATAGATTTAGCCATCGCCGATGCTAAAAAGCTTGAGCAGCAAAACCCTGTTCAAGCAAATTATCAACTGGCAAAATGTTATGCTCTCCAAAAGAACGACGAGAAAGCATTGCTGTATCTTGAAAATCATTTGAAATCTTCAGAGAAGTTGACAAAGAGCGAGATTAGACGAACGGCTGCTTTTGAATATTTAAAGGAGCAAAATGACTGGCAGCAATTATGGAAACAAGATTGGTATTCTAGTCTGGATTTAGACCTGGAAGAGGCGGCCTATCTTCTAAAGCAAAATAAAGCTGAAGATGCTTTGCAACTGTTGGATGGGTTGTTGTTAAATTACGATAGAAACCACAAGGCATACTATATACGAGCTCAAGCAAATTTTGCATTAGAAGATTTTCATCAAGCCAATGATGATGTTCAAAATGCCCTCGCTGAAAAACCAAAGCAGGCCAATTACTATATGTTTCAAGCAAAAACCTTAAGCAAAATATCAAAACATGAAAAGGCAATTGCTGCTGCTAAAAAGGCACTGGAATTAAATCCGTATATATTAAGCTTTCAACTTACGCTGGGTGAAATTTATTATGATGCGTATAAAAGCGAAGCTGCAATAGTGCATCTTAACAAGTACCTTAGCTATTATTCAAAGGATAGTGACGCAAGGCTGTTATTGGCCAATTGCTATTTTGAGGCAGACAAAATTAATCAAGCCATGGAGCTTGTTAATTTGCTTGCCAAGGATAATGAAATGACAGACCAGGCTTACTTACTTCGTGGAAATCTGTACTACAAGAAAAAGGATTATAATAATGCTTTTGGCAGTTACAGTATGGCACTGGATTTAAACCCTGGAGATTATAAGGTTTATGTTAACCGTGCATATTTATACCTTGATATGCAGGAATCAGAAAAAGCTTGTAGAGATTTGAAAAAGGCTTATCGGCTGGGTTACAAGCCAGCTTACGAGTTAATAAAAACAAATTGTAATTAGTGCTTCGACTTTGAGTGGTTTTTACCAAATATTTTGGCTTCCTCTTTATTCACTCGTTTAGCATAGCGTTTATGCGCTATAGATCGAGCCTTCTTGCCGCCCTTCTTAGTGATGTTTTCTGCTGTTTTATTTACCCAATCCTTAATTTTAAACAGCACTATTACCAGAACAATTAAGGCAATTGCATTAATAATTATCATTTTATATTCAGCAGGCATATTTTGATGGTTGAAGGTTTGATGCAAAAATAAAGTAAATAATTTGGCCACAAGTGAATTTTGAAAGAATTCATGCCTTTCTATCTTTGTAAACATTACTATGAAAAAAAATAGGTCCGGTTTTCTACTATTGCTGCTCATGTTCGTTCTGCTGTTCACATCGTGTGGTAAACATGTGCAGCGGCATAATAAAACTGTTTTTCGTTATAACGAATCAAAGGGCATTGCTTCCTTAGATCCGGCATACGCTAACAATCAAACTAAAATATGGCCGGTAAATCAGCTCTTTAATGGTCTGGTGCAGTTGGATGAACAATTGATTGTTAAGCCTTGCATTGCCAGTTTCTGGGAAATTTCTGATGACGGGCTTCGCTATTTGTTTCATCTGAGAAATGATGTTTATTTTCATGATCATCCTTTATTTCCTGATTCAACTGGAAGGAAAGTTATTGCTGATGATTTTGTGTTTAGCTTGAAACGTATTGCAAGTTCGGCAACGGCATCACCCGGATCCTGGGTTTTAAATACGGTAGCCCGCGATTCTTTAAACGGAGAATTGGCAATAGTTGCAGTTGACCCTGAAACATTGGAAATTACACTGAAGAAGCCATTTCAATCATTCTTGAGTATGCTGAGCATGCCGTATTGTTCAGTAGTCCCTCATGAAATACTGGCGCATTTTGGAAAAGAATTTAGAGCCAACCCGGTTGGAACTGGTCCTTTTGTTTTCAAAATATGGAAAGAAGGGGAGAAGCTGGTTTTGGTAAAGAATGATCGGTATTTCGAACAAGATGGGTTTGGCAATAAATTACCTTTTCTTGATGCGGTCGCAATCACTTTTATAAAAGACAAGCAGTCGGAGTTTTTGGAGTTTGTGAAAGGAAATCTCGACTTCATAACTGGAGTGCATGCATCGTATAAAGACGAAATACTTACCAGAGATGGTACGCTTAGTAAGAAGTATGTTGGTAAAATTTCAATGTCATTGCACCCATACCTGAATACAGAGTATTTGGCTTTTATGGTAGATAGCGCAAAGCTTGACAGTGGGCAGCAAGTTGTGTTGGATAAAAATGTGCGAAAGGCTATAAACTATGGATTCGATAGAAAGAAAATGATGGCTTATATGCGCAACAATATTGGGATTGCTGCCAGTTCGGGATTTGTTCCTAAAGGTTTGCCTTCATTTTTGGATAGTTTGCCGAAGGGGTTTTATTATGATCCTGATTTAGCTGCTTCATACTTGCGAAAAGCTGGCTACCCAGATGGTGCTGGCATGCCTGTTATCAAACTTACAACCAACAGCGACTATCTTGATCTTTGCGAATATATTCAGCATGAACTAGCCAACATAGGAATTCCGATTGAAATAGAGGTGGGCACCGGTGCTACCTTTCGGGAAATGGTGTCTAACTCGAAATTGGCTTTTTTCCGTGGATCATGGATAGCGGATTACGCTGATGCACAAAACTACTTGTCGCTTTTCTATAGCAAGAATCATAGTCCCAATGGGCCAAATTATACTCATTTTAGTAATGTAAAGTATGATGAGCTTTACGAGCGGGCTATTCAAACACAAGACGATTCGCTACGGTGGAATTATTATCGGAAATTAGATGAGATGATTATTGATGAGGCGATCGTGGTACCTCTGTATTATGATATGGTTGTGCGCTTTTCTCAGAATAGTATCCGTCAATTGGGAAGTAATGCAATGAATTTGTTAAGTTTAAAAAAAGTTCAAAAATCAAATGATACTCATAGCAGATAGCGGATCGACCAAAACTGAGTGGAGCCTGCTAATGGATGATGGCTCTCGTAAAAGTTTTATCACAATTGGTCTGAATCCTTTTTTTATTGACAGTAAGCGTATTCAAGCTGAGCTGGGGCGCGTAGCTTTGGATGCTTTTGCATCTTCGGTTACAGAGGTGTTTTTTTACGGTGCCGGTTGTTCGTCCCCTGAGCGGAATCAAATCATTGAGGTCGGAATTAGCTCGGTTTTTTACAATGCAGTAATAAAAGTAAATACTGATATGCTTGCTGCTTGTCGTGCCATGTTTGGGAGTAAAAGTGGCATTGTTGCAATCCTTGGTACCGGAAGTAATTCTGCTTATTATAATGGAACAAGCATCATTTTTACGCCGCCTTCTTTGGGCTATATTTTAGGTGATGAAGGCAGTGGCAATCATTTGGGCCGTTTGCTGCTTAAAGATTATCTGGAGAATAAATTAAGCCGAAGTTTGCATGAACAATTCGAAGCAAGTTTTTCACTCAGTCAGCAAACAATCATTCATAAGATTTATAAGGAGCCTTTTGCAAACAGGTTTTTAGCACAGTTCTCTAAATTTCTTTATCTGCATCGCAGCGAGCCTTATTGTTCGCAACTGCTAACGAGATCATTTTCGAGTTTTATTGAGCACAGCTTGATGGCGCATAAAGAATTGAATCAATCGGAGATAAGATTTGTGGGTAGTGTTGCTTATTACTTTAAGGAAGAGCTTGCAGCATTAGCAGCGCAATATCAGCTTAATTTTACTCGATTTGTAAAATCGCCATCAGAGGGTTTAATCAGTTATCATCAGGGTCTTATGCAAAGGTAAGCTTTAGCCCATTTGTTGGAGTATTTTTTCAACATCTTCTTCTGTGTTTCGTAATTTGTCTTTGCAAATTTTTATCAGTTTCGATACCTTCTCAACCTGCGATGCTAATTCATCAACATCTAATTCTTCGTTTTCAATTTGTGCTAAAATATTCTCGATTTCCGAGATTGCTTCTTTATAGGATTGTTTCTTCTTAGCCATTTTCTATATTTTTATTCCCATAACCAGAATGTCATCTACTTGTTCTAAATCACCTTTCCAGTTACTAATTGTGTTTTCCAGTATTATCCGTTGACCTTTCATTGGGATATCTTGCAATTGAATTAATTGCTCCTGAAATTGTCGTGTTTTAAATTTCTTACCATTCCTCCAGCCGAACTGATCAACGTAGCCATCGGTAAACATATAAATGGCGTCACCTTCCAGCAGCTCAATTTCTTTATTGGTAAATGATAAGTGCATTTTAGGATGAATACCAACAGGCATTCTATCTCCTTTGGTGATGTTCAGTTCTCGGTTACGAATCAGGTATAAGGAGTTGTTGGCACCAGCAAACTGCAGCGTTTTCTTCTCCAAATCGAAGATGCATAAACCCAGGTCGATGCCATCTTTAGCCTCTTCGTTATCTTGCTGATTGTTCAATGCCTCAATAACAAGAGATCGAAGTTTATCCAGGATTCCGGCAGCACTAATCTTGCGATGTTTCGAAATAATTTCATTTAAGAAGTTAATTCCCAGGATACTCATAAAGGCTCCTGGTACACCGTGTCCGGTACAATCAGCAGTTACAATAATCTTCTTCGATCCCTTTTCTGAAACCCAGTAAAAGTCGCCGCTTACTACGTCGCGTGGCTGATATAATACAAAGTGTTCGGAGAATAATTGCTTTAGGCTTTGGTCCGATGGCAGTATTGCTTTTTGAATGCGACGCGCGTAATTAACACTATCTGAGAAGCCTTTGTATTTATTTTGCATCTTATCGCGCTGCATTTCTGCCTTGGTTTTTTCTATTTCAACCTCATCACGCTGCTGTAAAATTTCTGTTTCAATTATCTTATAAAGGTTAATATCTGTTTCCAAAAAATAGAGTTTGTTGATAATTCCAGTTTTATCAATTATTGGGCACACCTCAGTATTAATCCATATTTGTTCGCCCTCGCTATTTTCTCTAACCGAAGGAAAGTTTACATTTCGCTTCGAGTTAATTGCCTCATCAATCGCCTTTGGATAACTGCTGCTCTGCTTATAATTTGTGCCATATCTTTCAATGAATGTTTCTTTGGTAAAACCAAATGAATTCGTAAATCCATCATTCATTTCAAGTATTTCGCCGGTGTTATCTGTAATTACAATGCCGTTGCTGGTGGTGTTAAAGAATTCTGGTCTGGTAGCTTTATCGGTTTTCTTTGTGCGCAGGCTGGTAATTTGTTTTTTGAAATCGTCGTTTATTTTTTGAAGCAGTTGCTGATTCTTAGTCATTCCCTGCATCTCGCTCTTGGTGCGTTTGTTATTTCTTACTACAAGCAATATAATTATCAGCATTATTACCACCAATGCTATCAACAAGTAAAATAGGTTTTCGGGAAACATATTTGAGTTGATGGTGGGTTTGTCCAGGTTAATGTTATTTCCGGACCTGAGGACTGCTAATGTAAACAGAGGTTCTAAGTTAATAAATAGCCCCCAGATGAACGATGTTGCAGTTAATGCTATAGAAAGTAGATTGCCCAAGCGAATAGTGTTTTCATTTTTTTCGGATGGAAAAGATAGCCAATATTTTTAGCTGATGCAAACAGTGTCTTCTTGCTGCCGTATTCAAATTCCAGTCCTCAAGAAAAGTATCATCCAGCTAAAATTGTGCCTATTCTTCAGACTGTTCTCTTCTCTTAAAGTAATGTTTAGAGTCTCCCCATTCGCCATATCCAATTTTATCACCCGCAAATTTTATACGCGCCTCAAGACAGTTCTGACATTCATCAGCACTTTCATCAATACATGGTTTGTTCTCGTACAACTGATAGTATCCACGATAATCGGTAGGAGTGATGTTTGGCATAATCACGTTGGCACCAATTTTTACTGCTTTTTCACGGCCAATAGGGTCGATTGCCTGCATTGCCGTTGCAGCAGCAATGTTAATGTCTTTCATTAGAATCCGTGTGATGGCAATCATCTTAAGCGCCAGGTCGAAACGTTCTTTCAGTGGCTTAAGCTTATCCTTATGTTCATATAAAGGTGTTTCTTCATGTTCAATGTATGGTCCCATGCCAATCATATCGATGTCAAATTCTTTGAAGAATAACAGATCATCGGCAAGATCTTCCAGCGTTTGGAATGGTAATCCAATCATTACACCGGTTCCGGTTTGGTAACCTACTTTCTGAAGCAGCTTTAAGGCTTTAAGGCGTTCATCAAAATCGTGCTTTTTGTTTTGTGGGTGAATTTTTCCATACAAATCTCTATTGCTCGATTCAATACGCAGAAGGTAACGATGCGCCCCACTATCAAACCATCTTTTATAAGTTTCTTCGGTTTGTTCGCCAAGCGAGATGGTAATGCCAATTTCGCCATTGGTGATGGCCTTCATTTTTTTAAGCAGCTCATCAATTCGATCGACAAACACGGGGCTGTCAATTTCGCCAGCCTGCAATACTACAGATGCGTAGTTGTTGTCGTAGGCAAATTTTACACCTTTTAGAATATCTTCGTCGGATATGTTGTAACGCTCGGTGTTTTTATTCCCTTTACGAATACCACAATACAAACAGTCTTTTGCGCAAATATTTGAGAACTCAATCAAGCCCCGAAAGTAAACGGTATTCCCTATATATTTTTGCTTAACCTCGATGGCCTTTTCAAATAGCAATTTTTTTTCGTCTCCTTCGGTGGCAAGCAGTTTAACCAATTCTGCTTTTGTAAAATCATCTTGCTCTAATATCTGTGCTATATTCTTTTCCATATCAAACGCTATTAAACACTGCAAAGTTAGCAACTCTGTATTAATGTAACATGATAAAAGACAATATTGTCTTTTATCTGTTCAATTGGTCATTGTTTTGTGATAGTCTCATAATATATAACACAATTAATAGTTCATGATTTGTTCAAATAATAGCTACTTTTACCTACGAAAAATGTAAGTTGAATTCTAATTAATAACTATGGATAAGATCGGATTATTTTTTGGCCCTATTGGTGGATCAACCGATAAAGTTGGAAAGAAGATTGCTCAAGCCTTCGGCGAAGAACATATCGAATTAATTCCAGTTAAAGAAGCTGGCATTAAGGAACTGGATAAATATGACAAAATAATTTTTGGAATTTCTACACTCGGAAGAGAAACCTGGGACGGAGTTTATACCAAGAACGATTGGGATGTATTTATGCCAACAATTTCGGAAATTGATTTAAGCGGTAAAAAGGTTGCTATTTATGGTTTGGGTGATAGTGTTACTTACTCACAAAATTTTGTTGATCATATGGGTGTGTTGGCAGAAAAGCTAATGGCACAGAATGCAACAATTATTGGCCGTACTTCTACCGATGATTATTCATTTGAAGAGTCGCATGCCATTTACAATAATGAGTTTATTGGTTTGCCAATTGATGAAGATTTTGAAGATGAAATGACCGATGAACGTGTTAAAGCTTGGGTTGAAAAACTCAAACCAGAATTCGGACTATAAAATATTAAACGGCCACTTTTTAAGTGGCCGTTCTTATTTGTATTCAATTCACTTCTTTAGCTCGCCACAAATTTTCGGGACTCTTATTAATTCAGTTTTATACTATTTGATTAGTGAGATGAAATTAACCTGAATAAAATTTGTTATTTCGCATATGTCAGATACATTTGTAACTTGCCAAAGAAGTTTTGCTGGTCTCATAAGGCCATTGTTTGTCAGTCGCTTAGCGAATTTTTAATTGTAATTAGTCTAAATTACATTCTTTGTAAAAAAGAGTTCCCTTCACTTGGCTATCCCTTCTTTTTAAAGAAATAATCGGTAATCTTATTAATACCAATAGCTTAGATATATTTGCGTTTGAGAGGACGGATCCAGGAATGAGAAGATATTGATTTCCTCTATTTTACTGCTTGGTTTAAAAGTCGGATGTAATTCTATATTTGTTTCATAAACAAATTAAACATTATCCCCATGAAAAAAATTTTAGCATTAACTGCACTTTTTAGCTTGCCATTTTTAGCTATGGCCAGCGAGGCAGATCTGGTGATACCGGAACTGATTCAGAAACAGTCTATTCTCTATTATGGATTCATTATTACCATTGGAGGTTTTTTATTTGGCTTGTACCAATTCTTAAAAGTCAAGAAAATTAGAGCACACAAATCAATGCTTGATGTGGCTCATGTAATTTACGAAACAGGTAAAACTTATCTTATCCAGCAGGGGCGATTCCTTGCTATTTTATTCATATTTATTGGCGCAGCTGTGGCCTTTTATTTTGGCTATCTTTCTGAAGCCAACTTTGGTTTTAAAGGTGTTGCAATAATTCTTGGTTGGACCATCCTTGGTATCTTAGGATCTTATAGTGTGGCTTGGTTTGGTATTCGTATGAATACGTTGGCCAACTCGCGAATGGCCTTTGCATCGTTAGAGCGCAAGCCAATTAAGTTATTAAATATCCCACTTAATGCAGGCATGAGTATTGGCGTTGTTCTAATATCGCTGGAGCTTATTATGATGCTCATTATACTAATGTTTGTTCCGGGAGAGTATGCAGGCGCCAGTTTTATTGGTTTTGCAATTGGAGAATCTTTAGGTGCGTCTGTGTTACGTATTGCTGGTGGTATTTTTACAAAGATTGCCGATATCGGTAGCGACTTAATGAAGGTGATTTTTAAGATTGGTGAAGACGATCCAAGAAACCCTGGAACAATTGCCGATTGTGTTGGAGATAATGCCGGCGATTCTGTTGGTCCAACAGCTGATGGTTTTGAAACTTATGGTGTAACGGGTGTAGCGCTTATTACATTTATCCTTTTAGCTATTTCTTACAATCTGGAGAATATTGCTGGTTTTAATCCGCAGTTTGTTCAGGATTTAGCAGCTTCATTAAACGTTGAGTCGTTCTCATTAAATAATGGTGAAACACTTAATATCCTTACGCAGGCTCTTCAGGTTAAAATGTTAATGTGGATTTTTGTGATGAGAATATTGATGATTGTTACATCAATCGTATCCTTTTGGATTAATGGAGTTATCACTAAAGCAAAATATCAAAATGCTGATGATCTTGATTTTGAAAAGCCGTTAACTTCTTTGGTTTGGATTACCTCTATACTCTCCATAGTTGTAACATTTGTTGTAAGTTACTTTACCATTAGAGAACTACCTGAGAATTTATGGATCATCTTATCTGTAATTATAAGTGTTGGAACCCTGGGTGCTGCTTTAATCCCGGAGTTTACCAAGTTATTCACAAGTCCTAAATCTATTCACGTAAACGAAGTAGTTGAAGCTTCAAAGAAAGGTGGTGCTTCATTAAATATTCTTTCAGGTTTGGTAGCCGGTAATTTTAGCGCCTTCTGGAAAGGAATGGTTTTCTTTGTGTTGATGTTTATGGCTTATTATGCAAGTACTTATGGTCTCGGAAACTTAATGATCTATCCTTCGATATTTGCCTTTGGTTTGGTTGCATTTGGTATGCTTGGTATGGGGCCTGTAACCATTGCTGTTGATAGTTATGGTCCGGTTACCGATAACGCACAATCAATCTACGAACTTTCGCTTGTTGAAGAAACAGAAGGAATTAGCGAGGAGATTGAAAAGGACTTCGGTTTTAAACCTGATTTCGAAAAATCTAAATATTACCTAGAGGCCAACGACGGAGCCGGGAACACATTTAAGGCAACTGCTAAGCCGGTATTAATAGGAACTGCGGTTGTTGGAGCTACTACCATGATCTTCTCACTGATTCTTGTAATTAAAGAAACATTAGGGGTTGAACCTGCTGAGATTCTTAACCTGTTGAATCCATATACTATTTTTGGATTTTTGCTAGGTGGTGCAGTTATTTATTGGTTTACTGGTGCTTCTATACAAGCGGTTACTACCGGAGCTGCCAGAGCAGTTGAATATATTAAACAGCACATTAATCTGGACCCGAATGCTCCTAAAAAAGCTGATGTTGAGAAATCAAGAGAAGTAGTGAAGATTTGTACCGTATATGCACAGAAAGGTATGTGGAATATCTTTATTGCAATTTTCTCATTTGCGCTGGCATTTGCATTTTTATCAGCACCAGCTGAGTCTAATGCACCTGTTTCAATGTTCGTAAGCTACTTACTGTCTATTGCATTCTTTGGCTTGTATCAAGCAATCTTTATGGCCAATGCTGGTGGTGCATGGGACAATGCCAAGAAAGTGATTGAAGTTGACATGCAAGAGAAAGGTACGCCGCTTCATGATGCATCTGTCGTAGGTGATACTGTAGGAGATCCATATAAAGATACTTCATCAGTAGCTCTTAATCCTATTATTAAGTTTACAACTCTGTTTGGCTTATTAGCAATGGAGATTGCATTGTCTGAGCATTTTAGAGAAATTGCTCCATATGTAGGTGGTGTGTTTTTATTAGTAGCACTTTACTTTGTGTACAGATCATTCTACAAAATGAGAATTAACGAATAACACTGAATATATTAACAAGAAAGGCGGATCAATTTGATCCGCCTTTCTTGTTTTGTATAAATAGGGTTTAACTACTTTTCTTCCTTATCTTTTTCTTCTTTATCCTTGTTCTCGTCGCCAGTGGCTTTCTTAAATTCCTTCATTCCTTGTCCTAGACCTTTCATAAGTTCCGGGATTTTTTTACCACCAAAGAGAAGTATCAATGCCAATACGATAAAAACGATTTGCCATGGTCCAACCATGCCTAACAAAACAAATAGAAATGCTGTATTCATAATAATTTCATTTTGTACAAAAGTAAAAATAATTTCGATAGCACCTGTTCTAAATCAAAAAAGGGAGACAAATGCCCCCCTTCTTTAGGATGATTATATTTAGTTACTCACCGTAATGAGTCTGCTAAATCAGTTTATGTTAGCGCCTAACCACATTTAGAGTTGCCACAGTTCTGGCAGATTAAGCATCCTTCCTGATAAACAAGAGAGGTAGATCCGCAATTGCCACATTCCATATCGCCTTTGGCTTCTGTGCCGTTTGGAATGTATTTCTTAAGTGCACGGGCCATACCTGCTTTCCATGTATTAATGTATTCGTTGTCTAGTGTAAGCGAACTTACCAGGTTAACAACATACTGGATCGGCATGCCATGACGTAAAACGCTTGAGATTAATTTTGCGTAGTTCCAGAACTCTTTATTGAACTGATGCGATAATCCTTCAAGTGTTTTTTTATAGCCAAATCGGTCGGTAAACTGGAAGTCATATCTTGATTCACCATTTTCATTACGATGCTTAATAATTACACCTTTTGTAATGGTTTTCGGAATTGGCAATATTTCTTCGTCTGCTAATCCTGTAAATATTTCGTATGGTTGTCCGTTGCGTAAACCTACAAAGGCAATCCATTTTTCTTTGTTGTTCTGGAAGCGTACAATCTCGGCCTCTAATTCTTTCGGTCGCTTAAAGTAGGTTGGCTCAACTGTAGCTGTTTCTTCTTTCTTGTTAGAAATAAGTACGCCACTTCTCGATCCTTCTCTATAAACGGTAATTCCTTTACATCCCGACTCCCAGCCTGTAAGATATACTTTTGAAACCAACTCTTCGGTGGCGTCTTCCGGCAAGTTAACAGTAACACTAATGGAATGATCTACCCATTTTTGAATCTGACCTTGCATTTTTACTTTTTGTAGCCAATCCACATCGTTTGACGATGCCTTATCGTATGGGCTTGATGCAATCAAATCGTCAAGTTGCTTTTCGTCATATTTAAGCACCTCATCAAGCTTGTAGCCATTTACTTCGAGCCATGTAATAAATTTGTGATGGAACACATTGTACTCTTCCCATGAATCGCCAATCTCATCAACAAAACTCACATTTGAATCTTTGTCGTTTGGATTCACTTTTCTTCTGCGTTTATAAACAGGCATAAACACTGGCTCAATTCCTGATGTCGTTTGGGTCATCAAGCTTGTGGTTCCGGTAGGAGCAATGGTAAGTAAGGCAATATTTCTACGGCCATGCTCTTTCATTTCTTCAAGTAAGCTTGGGTCGCTTTCTGCCAGACGCTGAATGTATGGATTGTTTTCTTCGCGCTCGTAATTATAGATAGGGAATGGTCCACGATCTCTTGCTAAATGCACACTTGAGCGATAAGCCTCTTGTGCCAATGTTTTGTGTACTTCTACAGAAAAGTCAATGGCGTTGTCGCTACCGTAGGTTAAGCCTAAAGCTGCAAGCATGTCGCCTTCAGCAGTTATGCCAATACCAGTTCTTCGGCCTTCTTCGGCCTTAACCTTAATATTTTCCCATAGGCGTCTTTCAACTCTCTTTACCTCATGGTCTTCCGGGTCTGAGTTGATTTTACCAATTATTCCGTCAATCTTTTGAAGTTCCAAGTCAATGATGTCATCCATAATGCGCTGTGCATAATGAACATGCTTTTTGAACAGTTCGAAATCAAATTTTGCTTCAGGAGTAAATGGATCGTTTACATAGCTGTATAGGTTGATGGCTAATAAACGACAGCTATCATATGGGCATAATGGAATTTCTCCACATGGGTTTGTTGATACTGTTTCGTATCCTAAATCTGCGTAACAATCCGGTACTGATTCATCGATAATGGTATCCCAGAATAAAATTCCTGGTTCTGCAGACTTCCATGCGTTGTGAACAATTTTCTTCCACAGCTCTGTAGCATCAATGGTTTTCTTATGTGTTGGTTCGTTCGAGTCGATTGGGAACTTTTGGTGATAAGGCTTTTCTTCCTTAACCGACTTCATAAAGTCGTGGTCAATTTTAACAGATACATTGGCACCAGTAACTTTACCTGATTGCATTTTTGCATCGATAAAGGATTCTGCATCCGGATGCTTAATGGATACACTTAACATGAGTGCTCCACGTCGACCATCTTGAGCTACTTCTCTGGTAGAGTTAGAGTAACGCTCCATAAATGGCACAATTCCTGTTGAGGTGAGCGCGCTATTTAGAACGGGGCTTCCTGAGGGTCTGATGTGAGATAAATCATGACCAACGCCACCTCTCCGTTTCATCAATTGAACTTGTTCCTGATCAATCTTCATAATGCCACCATATGAATCGGCCTGTTTTTCATGACCAATAACAAAACAATTGGAAAGTGAAACAATCTGATGATTGTTGCCAATTCCGCTCATAGGACCACCTTGCGGCACTATGTACTTAAAATCTTTAAGTACCTGATAAATTTCTTCCTCTGGAATTGGGTTGCTGTAGTTTTGCTCAATTCGGTGGATCTCCTTTGCAATACGTCGGTGCATCTGATCCGGATTCAACTCATAGAGGTTGCCATCAGAATCTTTCAATGCATATTTGTTGACCCAAACTCTAGCTGCTAATTCATCGCCTTTAAAATACGCCAGTGCACTCTGAAATGCCTCGTCATTGGTGTAAGTTTTTTGCGTTTCTTTTTGATCAATGGTAGCTTCTTCGATGAACATTATTATTGCCGTTTATTGTTTACTTATATGGTTATTGCTGTTATACTCAGTTATCTCTGCTATATACCTTGAAGAATCCGTGCCTCTTAAGGGAAATAGAACAGCATCAAAGATAGGTAGTGTTTGCAATTATCTCTAAATTACTTTTCAACATAAAATGTCTAAGTAATTAAGGTTCAGGTGAAACTAGTGTTAATTTTTAGTTAACTGGAATGAGTAAAAATAAAAATGTTTTCTTGTGTTAATTTAGTCTAAATAGTGAAATTTGAGTTTTGAATCAATGACTTGTGTTGCTCCGCAATTTTTTTTCACAAAATCACCAGCTAATTCAGAACTTTGTTTTAGGTTATTTTTGTCAAAAAATAACCACTCAAATTTAGCTTTCAACTGCGTGTAGTTTTGAATAGAAAATGCACCCTTTGCAGCTATCAGACCAACTGCCTCCGAGAACTTATTATATACAGGACCGAAGATTACGGGCACGCCAAATGCAGCCGGTTCTAGTACATTGTGCAGTCCCGTTTTAAAGGCGCCTCCAACATAGGCCACATCAGCATATTTATAGATTGATGAGAGGTAACCAATGTTATCGATAATTAACACTTTTACCTCTTCCAAATTACTCGTTGCTGTATTAGTGAATCGTGCAGTTGGCACATTGAATAGTTGTTCGATTTTATTGATATGCGAATTATCAATTTCATGCGGTGCAATAACAAGTTTGATTGTAGCCGGGCATTGCTCCATATATTGGGCTAAAAGTGTTTCGTCTTGCTCCCAGGTGCTTCCGGCAACGATCAGTTGATGGGTGTTCTTAAATTGCTCTACAATGGAAACTTCCTTCGATTGATCGGCGATTGCTACAACCCGGTCGAACCTGGTATCGCCAGCATGGCTTGCATTATTGATATTAATATTGGCAAGTAGTTTTACGGAGTTTTGATCTTGCACAAAAATATGCGTGAAGTACTGGAGCATTTTTCGGTACCAAGCACCATACCATCTAAAGAAGGATTGCTTTTTTCTGAAGATGGCAGAAACAAGATAGAGCGGAATCTGACGATTCTTGATCTCCCGCAAATGATTGAACCAAAATTCATATTTCACAAAAACAACCAGGTCAGGATTAATAGCGTTAATGAATTGCTTGCTTTTTTGTTTGGTATCAAGCGGAAGATAGCAGACATGATCTGCTCCGGTATAGTTCTTTCTAATTTCATAACCCGATGGAGAAAAGAACGTCACCAGAATTTTAACGTTTGAATTTGTTTGTCGAATCGTTTCGATAAGCGGGCGACCTTGTTCAAATTCGCCTAGGGATGCACAATGAAACCAAACCAGTTTTTTAGCTTTGGTAATTGAAGCGGGCAATCGACTGATTAGCTCTTTTCTGCCATCAACCCATAATTTCGCTTTGACATTAAAGAGTGCTGCGAAACGCATAAAGCCACCGTAAAGCCAAATCGAGATTTGATAAAGAAAAGTCATTGTTTTAGTTTGTATAGTATCCGTCTGGTATGTGTCGGTAAAGCGGAATAATCCAACCAACTCTAAAACCAACTAAATCATCACGACGCTCCTTGGTGTCTTGCTGCATGGTGTCGTAATTTAAACTTCTGCGATTCATGGTCCACGATTGGTAAAACTCAAAGCCAGCGAAGAAATTGGTGTACTGATTTTCTCCAATATACATGTAACCAATAAACTCGCGAAGTGCCAGGCCATTTGTCAGTCGGTCGTAACCTTTCTTATAATCGCCAACAAGTTGCGGAACCGTATTTCCTTGATTTTCGATTTTTATCTTGTGTTCAAGCAGGCCGGCGCTAACAGTTACAATGATTCCTGAGTTAGGATTGCCAGACGAGAGCGAAAATACTTTACCGAATTTACCTCCCACATAGTAGCCTCGTTCATGCGAAAGTATGTTCCCGTATTCGCCATTCTCATTAAGAATGTCACCCGTAGAAGTTCTTAGTCCATCCAGAATTGAATCTTCTTTTATTTGGTTGCCAAACATGAAATAACCTTCAACTCCAAATATCCAACCTTGCTTGGTTTTAAATTGAAAGTCGCCACCAATGTTGGAGTTCCAGCCGAAACGATCGCTTAAATCATTCAATGGGAATTGTGTTGCATAGGATGCCGAAAACATCGGAATGTTAACTTTCTCTTCAATTTTCTTTTGCGACCATAATAGGTTGGTGGTAGACAAACAAAGCAATACAACTGCTATAATTCTTAACATAGGTTTTATTCTTTTTTCAGGAGGACAAAGGTAAAATCTTTAGCCCGATTCGTTAATGCATTTCTAAATTAATCCTTCATCGGCAAAACTATATGAACCGCCGTCGGTAACAATTAAATGATCCAGCAGTGGGATGTCCATAATTTTGCCTGCTTCTTTTAGTTTTTTCGTAATACTTATGTCAGCCTCACTGGGTTTGGTATTTCCACTGGGGTGATTGTGACAAACAATCATTGATGAAGCCAGGTTGTCGATTCCTTGTTTAATTACCAAGCGCACATCAATAACAGTTCCGGCAATACCTCCCTGACTAAGCTTGTGCCAGGATAGTATGCGGTTAGCCCGATTCAAAAACAGAACCCAGAATTCTTCGTGAGGCAGGTCGCCAAGTATTGGTTGAAAAAAATCAGCAACATCCTTGCTCGATGTAATTTGCTCTTTGTTCAACACATCAGACAGTTTCCTGCGTCGCCCGAGCTCCAGCGATGCTATGATGGTTATCGCCTTTGCTTCTCCAATGCCCTTGTGCTTGCACAAGTCGGTAATGGTCATTTTGCCGAGCTCGTGTAAATTGTTTTTTGAGGCGTTAAGAATTTTTTTCGATAGCTCAACAGCAGATTCATTTCTACTGCCTGAACCAATTAATATGGCTATTAGCTCTGCGTCACTGAGGCTTTGCAATCCTTTAGAAATTAGTTTTTCTCGCGGGCGATCTTCAAGTGCCCAGTCTTTAATACTTAAATTCTTGTAGTCGCCCATAGCTTCTAAAAGTTAATGCTAAGTTGAGATGAGATTAGGTTGAATGATTTTCTGTGATGATCTGTAATGCCATGTTGCATGATGGCCAATCGATGTTCTTTGGTTGGATAGCCTTTGTTTTTTTGCCAATTATATTCCGGGTGCTCCAGATGCAGTTTCTGCATTAATTCATCACGGTATGTTTTGGCTAATATTGATGCTGCAGCAATGGACTTATATTTCGCATCGCCTTTAACAATTGTTGTTGCCGGGATGTCCTTGTAAGGTAAGAATTTGTTACCATCGATAATCAGGTGTTCGGGTTTTATTGTAAGCTGGTCTATTGCTCTGTGCATGGCCATTATTGAAGCTCTTAGAATATTTAACTCATCAATTTCAGTATTGGAATAACTGCCAATTGCGTAAGATATTGCTGCTTCTTTAATTATTGTTTTCAGGGTTTCACGTTTCTTTTCAGAGATTTGTTTTGAATCGTTCAGCCATGGATGCGAGAAGTCCTCCGGAAGTATTACTGCAGCTGCTATTACAGGGCCAGCCAGGCAGCCGCGTCCTGCTTCATCGCAACCTGCTTCAATAATTCCTTTTGTGTAAAATGCCTTTAGTTTTTCCACGAGTGTATAGATGGTGAATACACAAATTTAACATCTTAATTGCAATATACTAAACCGCATGAATTTGCATAAAACCAAAACAGCCATGCTCTGTTAAGTGCATGGCTGTTTAATAGCTTATTGAATTGCTACAATACGTTTAGCAATTGCTCTTTTATTTTTTCAAGCTCATCTTTCATTTGCACAACTATCTGTTGAATTTCCTGATGATTTGCTTTTGATCCTACTGTGTTTATTTCGCGGCCCATTTCCTGAGCAACGAAACCTAATTTTTTACCATTTGAGTCTTTTTCCGCGGCAGTCTTAAGAAAGTAATCGCAGTGGTTTGCCAGCCTAACTTTCTCTTCGGTTATGTCAAGTTTCTCAATGTAGTATATTAATTCCTGTTCAAACCTATTTTTGTCTACCGACGCATCTATGTTTAAGCCGTTCAGATTATCAGTTATTCTTTCCCGTACACGGTTAATCCTATCTTCCTCAAATTTTTCAATTTCAGGAATAAATGAAGCAATGGTTTTTACCCTGCTCAAAATATCTTTCTCAAGCACGGCACCTTCATCTTTACGATATTTGTCAAGCTCGCCAATGGCAACATTTATTTGAGCCTGAATGATTTTCCATTCTGCTTCGTTTAGCTTCTCGCGAGCTACGTCCATTGTTTCCGGCAATCGCATAATAGTTTGCATCATACCAGCATCTTCCGGTATGTTTAATTCGTCGTTAATTTCTTTTAACTGACGATAATAATCCAGAACAATTGGTTTGTTTATTTTGCTTGTTCCTGCAATTGATGTGGTCTCAGCATACATTAGAAAATCAATCTTTCCGCGCACCAAGGTTTTTGCAAGATCGTTTCTAACCAGCATTTCTTTTTCTCTGTACAAGCCCGGAATTCGTGCATTTATATCAAGATTCTTACTATTCAAAGATTTTATCTCGATGGTTAGTTTTTTGGTTTCCAGTTCGCAAACTGTTTTTCCGAAACCGGTCATAGATTTAAACATAATACCTGATGTATTAATTCTTACTTAAAGAAATTGCGGTAAATATCGTTACCATTTGCAAATAATAATAGTGATAATAGAATAACCATTCCAACTATTTGAGCGTACTCCATGAACTTGTCGCCTGGTTTACGTCCGGTAACCATTTCGTATAATAGGAATGCTACATGACCTCCATCAAGCGCCGGAATTGGCAGTATATTCATAAAAGCAAGTACCAACGAAATAAATGCTGTCATGTTCCAGAAAACCATCCAGTCCCATTGTTTTGGAAACAGGCCGCCAATAGCGCCAAATCCACCTAGCTGTGTTGCACCTTCTTTCGTAAAAACAAGCTTCATCTGTTTTACATAAAAGGCTAGTTTATCTACGCCCATTTCAATACCAGCAGGGATGGCCTGAAAGAATGTGTATTCAAAAGTGGAAACATTGAAATGATAATCCAGAGGTTTGTTGTAGATGCCTAGCATAGCATTCTCACCGAGCGTTGTATTAAGATCGATAATTCGATTGTTACGCTCTACGCTAATTACTACTGATTTGTTGGCATAGTTGAGTTTCTCCTGGTTAAACTGCGTATAGAAACCTGCAGGTTTGCCGTCAATGGAAACAATTCGGTCGTTTCTCATGAATCCTGCCTCTTTTGCTGCGCTGTTATCAGTAATACTGTCGATTACAAAAGGTACGCGCAAAGAGTAAAGTGTTTTTATCTCATCCTTGATTACTTGCTTTTCAAAATCGGAAGGAATGGCAATATCCATTTTTTGGCCATTACGATCGATCGATACTGACTTTGGATCTTCCAGTAACAGTAGGGTTGTAATTTCACGGTAATTGTCAATGCTAAAAGTATCAACCTTTAGAATTTTGTCACCATCCTGAAAACCAAGATCGAGCATTACCGGATGAAAATCGTAACCGTATTTTACGTTTTCAGCCGAGAGGTATTCTTTCCCCCAGGTAAATAGCACAAATGCATAGATTACCAAGGCCAGAATAAAGTTAACCAAAACACCACCAGTCATTATTAATAGACGTTGCCAGCTTGGCTTACTTCTGAATTCCCACGGTTCGGCAGGTAATTTCATGGCTTCCTTATCCATCGATTCGTCAATCATACCCGATATTTTAACATAACCGCCGAGAGGTAACCAACCAACTCCATATTCGGTATCGCCTTTTTTGAATTTAAAGAGCTCGAACCATGGATTAAAAAAGAGGTAGAATTTTTCTACACGAGTTTTAAATAAGCGGGCAAATAGAAAGTGACCGAATTCATGTAGAACAACTAATATCGAGAGACTAAGTAAAAGTCCAAGTACCTGTGTTAATATTCCCATTTTAACTGATTTTCAAATATAGTTTGCAAAGAAACATTTAATAATTTAAACAATAAAAACTCTTTTAACGACCCCGGGTCGCAAACATTGTCAAGAACAAATTATTTGTTGATGAGTTCACGTGCAATGATTCTTGCTTCCTGATCGCTCATTACATAATCACTATAGCCAGGTTGCTTTATAAATGCGGCTTTTTGCATGACAGCCTCTGCAATGTCAGCCATTTGTAAAAATCCGATTTGCTCATGCAGAAAGGCGTCAACGGTAATTTCGTTGGCAGCATTTAAAATGCAAGGCATGTTGCCTGCTTGTTCCATTGCATTGTAGGCAAGTTGTAAGTTCCTGAATTTATCAGATTCGGGTTTCTCGAAATTAAGACAAGGGTATTCTAAAAAGTCGAAACGCGCGAAATCTGATTTTAAGCGCTTCGGGTAACTCAGTGCAAATTGTATCGGTACCTTCATGTCGGGTAATCCCATTTGTGCTTTTATCGATCCATCCTGAAATTGAACCAGCGAATGCACAATAGACTGCGGATGCACCACCACTTCAATTTGATCCAGTCGAAGGTCGAATAGCCATTTAGCTTCAATAACCTCCAGCCCTTTGTTCATAAGCGATGCCGAATCAATGGTGATCTTATCTCCCATGTCCCAATTGGGATGCTTAAGTGCCTCGCGATAAGTTACCTTTTCAAGAAATGATAGCTCTCTTCCACGAAACGGACCACCAGATGCCGTTAAGATAATTTTCTCGATAGGATTGTGATCTTCGCCGATAAGGCATTGGAAAATTGCCGAATGCTCAGAATCTATCGGAATGATAGAAGCACGATTTTCAATGGCCAGTTTGGTAACAAGTTCGCCAGCCACAACCAGGGTTTCCTTGTTGGCCAAAGCAATGCGCTTTCCTGCCTTTATAGCCTTTATTGTTGGAAGCAAACCTGCGTATCCAACAATAGCGTTTATTACAATATCAATGGAGTCGAGTTCCACCACATCGGCGATTGATTGACTTCCGGCAAATACTTTAATGTCGTAGTTTTCAAGTGCCGATGATACTTTCGTGTAGGCATCTTCATTACCAATAACCACCGTGTTTGGTAAAAAGGTAATTGCTTGACTGATGATTAAGTTGGCGTTGTTAAATGCGCTTAGTACTTCTACCTGAAATTCTTCGGGATTTGCTGCTATTACTTCCAGGGCTTGTATACCAATGGAACCTGTTGAACCCAATATTGCCACTCTCTTCATACCTAATCTCTTGTTGTTTGGGTGCTTTTTTTAGAAAATAATATAGTCTTCTGCGTTTAGTGGTGTGCCATTGTACCACAGCTCAAAATGCAGATGTGGTCCGGTGGTAAGTTCTCCGGAGTTGCCAATAATTGCAATTGCCTCACCAGCCTGCACACGACTTCCGGCAGATTTTAGCAATTCCGAGTTATGCTTGTATGCAGATATTAAGTTGTTGGCGTGTTGTATTTGTATAACATAGCCAAACTCAACCGACCAGGTTGAAGATACAACGGTTCCATCAAGAACGGCTGCAACAGCTTGGTTGGCCTGTGCTACAATGTCGGTTCCAAAATGGTTTTTATTGGCATCAAATGATGATGTTACAATTCCCTTAACCGGTGTATAAAAATGAAGCAAGCCTAAATCGAAATTTTGACGGTTCTCGGTCAGGCCTAATAAATGAAATTGTTCCTCGCGGGCAACACGTTCGCGTAATAAGGAATCTTCCTTGGAGATGGAGAAATCAATATCTTCATAACTCGAGTCCGGATCCTGAACAGTTTCCATGTGGTCGATATCTTTACCCGTTAAAATGCTTTGGATGGTATTGAAGTATTGATCGCGCATTTTTAGCTC
>JBFHES010000027.1:0-28416 GCA_041584015.1 Bacteroidales bacterium | reverse complement strand
TGATCTGTTATCACCATTATATCTCCAACGCTAAATCCTGGATTTAAACCACCACTGGCATTCGAAAGCATTAAGGTTTCAATGCCTAAGAACTTAAGTATGCGTATTGGGAAAGTAACTTCCTGCATAGAATAGCCTTCGTAATAATGGAAGCGGCCCTGCATAGCAACAACATTAACTCCTGCCAGCTTACCAAAAATTAAACTTCCGGCATGCCCTTCAACGGTTGACACCGGAAAGTTTGGAATTTCATTATAAGGTAACTCCTTTACAACCTCTATCTCTTTAACCAGACCGCCAAGTCCTGTGCCTAAAATAATTCCTACTTTAGGTTTAAAATCAACCTTATCTTGAATGAAGCTGGTTGTTTCCTTTATTCTTTTTAACATAATTTACTATTTGATTACTGAAATTGAGTTCATCGTCTCCAAGGAATTCAATCTCCATTGGAAGATAAACAACGGGTAATGAGCTAATAAGTTCATTGCCTTTAATTTCTTTTAAACGGGTGGCATCTTTCTCTGTTGTTAAGATTAATTTGTTTTCTGATGCCAATAATTCATACTCATTTTTAATTTTTTCCAGATCTGCTTTATTGAAATGATGATGATCAGGAAATTGCAAGAAGCGCACATTTTCCGACACCTCTTTTTTAACGTATTCAAGCAAGCTTTCCGGGCGACCAATGCCTGTGACAACTAGCACCGATAAATCATTACCCGTGACTTTATCTTCAATTTCACCCTCAGCTAAACCAGGAAACACAGCTTGTAATTTACCATATATCATTGTGGTAAAGTACAGATTCTGATAAGGGTAGATATGAAGATTCTTCACCAATATGCGTTTTTCTATTGGTTTTATATCTCTTGCAGTTTTGGTAACAATAATAATATTAGCCCTTCGTTTTTCATGCCTGTTCTCGCGTAATCTGCCAAAAGGCAACATATGATCATCAAACATTGGCTGTGTATAGTCTACCAACAATATCGAAAGTCCGGGTTTCACATACCTATGCTGAAAGGCATCGTCTAATAAAATGGCGTCGAGATCACCATTAAACTGCTTTGTAAGCTTCTCAATGCCACGAACTCTTTTTTCATCAACAGCTACGTGTATATCCGGAAACTTACTTTTAATTTGTTGAGGTTCATCGCCAACCTCGAAGAATTTAGTTTCACTGCTTGCCAACTTAAAGCCCCGGGTTTTTCTTTTATAACCACGACTTAAGGTGGCAACGCTATAATTTTCCTTAAGGATTTTAATTAAATACTCAATGTGCGGTGTTTTGCCCGTACCACCCACGGTAATATTGCCAACAGAAATAACAGGAATCTCAAATTCCTTGGAGTTGAGCAGAATATTATAATCGAATAAACGATTACGAATAAATATAATGAAACCATAAATCAATGACAGTGGATAAAGAATGATAGCGCTAAAAATATTTTTCTTATTTTCCATCAGCATTTTATTAGAGTACGAAAATAGTCAGCCCACAATAAAAAACAAACAAGAATACACTAAAAGTCAATTGTATGATTAAAAACATGATTCACGATACTTAAGGCTTTTACTTCGACAAGCGAAGGAATATTTTTATCTTTACATTTTTACGAACTTTAGCTGATAAATAAATAATTAACATGAATAAAATCCCATTACTGGCATTAAGCATCTTTCTATTCATCTGCTGCAATTCGCCTAAAAATCAAGAAGAATTAAATCACATCGACAGCCTAATTTCGGTTGTAGATAGTTTACACAATGAATTGATCGTTCTAAACATCGATACCATCAATTTTCAAATAGATGAGACGAGTGAGTCGTTAAAGGTACTTCGAGGCTACGCGCCCAAAACCAATAGAGCAGATTATTTAAAAACACTTGATTATTGTGGAGATGTAAATAAACAACTTGGCAAATTCATGAGCAAGTATCAGCATTTTCAAAAAGAGCTTTCACTTTCAGGTGAGCAGTTAAAAAGCCTAAGATATGATGCAGAAAACAATCTATTAAAAGACTCTGTACTTATTAAATACCTTGCTGATGAGCAAAAAATACTGACCACTTTGGATTTAAATCTTCGGGCTAACAAACATAAATTAATTGAGAAGCAAGAGTTTTACAAGGATGTGCGCGAAGAGATTATGTCATTAACAGACAGCATTAGGTCCTTGGATAAGAATAAAATTGAAATAAAATAAACCCTGCTGAAGAACTAAAGCTATGAAACCGGAATACATCTACGAACTACTGAGAGAACACAGTAGAGTCATCATCCCTAACTTTGGTGCATTTATGCTTAAAGAAAAGTATAAGGCAACAGAAGACGGAAGAGCCTTGATGCAGATTAGCTTTAATGATTTTCTAAAATTCAACGATGGTCTGCTCATCGATCATGTAGCCATTCGTGATGGCATCGACAAATCTGCAGCAGAAAGCCGAATAAAGGAGTTTATATCTAAAGTACAATACCAGTTAATTAATCAGGGTAGTTATAAACTTGAAAGCATAGGTGAACTGTACAAAGACGAAAAGGGACTTTTAAAGTTCAGACAAGAAAGTGGCGACGAACCAACTGCCAAGGAAGAACCAATAAAGCAAGAAACTCCTCCTCAAATTACAGAAGCACCCAAGCGCAGTAAAACAGGCTTATCTCCACTGAGCAGCAACGAGGAGAAAGCTTTCAGCAGACCAATTGCAAGTCCGGAACCAGCAAACAAACAAGCACCTATAGGTAAGATAGAACGACCAGTTACAGAAAGCACACCAACGGCAGGCAAAACAGTTCCTAAACCAAAACCTGCACCGCAAGTAAAGCTGGCACCCAAAAAACCACAGAAGCAATTATTACCTATCTGGAAATATTTTCTAACACTTATACTAGCTCTGGTTATCATCTTAATTCTTTTATACTTTCTTGGTATTTTCGACAAACCCAATAATGGGCAGCAAGATCCGGTGAATATTAATATTGAAAACACAAACGACAACAAGCAGGATCCAGCAAATTCAGAGAATACAAAAAACGATGATAAGAATGCATCTGAGCAAAATACGGATGCAGTTGAATTAGACGAAGGCGCACAAAGCAACAACACTACACCACAAGAAAATTCATCTGTGAATAAGCAGGAAACGCAAGTGTCAGAAGAACGACCAGCAGTTATTAACGAGACAGTTAATAAACCTGTAAGCGCTGATCCGGTAGATGCTAATAAAAATAAGAATTATCATATTATTGCGGCAAGCTTCCAGGACAAATCAGAGGCACATGAATTTGCCCTAAAGCTTAGAGAACGTGGTTTTAACAATGCAAGAATTGTAAGTTTTAGAAATGGCTATTACAGAGTCTGCTACAATTCTTATCCTACAAAACAGCAAGCACTTTACAATCTTACAGAAGTTACGGAAAAGGTAAACCCAAATGCATGGTACCTTTATGCTAAGGATTAACAACTAATACGCTTACAGTGTTAAGCTATTAATACAGAAAATGATCGTATGGATAGCGCTTTGCGTGAATCTCTTTCACATGCTTATAGATGGTCTCTTTGAATTCCTCAATATTACTTTTCTCCTTTGCTGAGATAAAAATACAGGAAAGATTCTCTTTCGCCATCCAGCTGTTTTTTAGGTCTTCTAAGCTGTAATTCTCTCTGGTCATTGGCGTTAAATCGTCCTCTTCTTTTTGCTCATATGAATAAGCATCAATTTTATTAAAGACAATATATGTAGGCTTATCAACCGCTTTAATATCCTGCAAGGTCTGATTTACAATATTGATCTGATCTTCAAATCCAGGATGAGAAATATCAACTACATGTAAAAGAATATCGGATTCGCGCACCTCATCAAGTGTCGACTTAAAAGACTCAACCAAATTGTGTGGAAGCTTGCGTATGAATCCAACCGTATCTGAGAGTAAGAACGGCAGATTGCCAATTACAACTTTCCGAACAGTTGTATCGAGGGTAGCAAAGAGTTTGTTTTCCGCAAACACATCAGACTTGCTCAACATATTCATGATAGTTGATTTACCCACATTGGTATATCCCACCAAAGAAACCCGCACCAGATGACCTCTGTTTTTGCGCTGGGTGGCCATTTGTTTGTCAATCTTAATCAGCTGCTCTTTCAGCTTCGATATCTTATCGCGGATAATACGACGGTCTGTTTCGATTTCTGTTTCTCCTGGACCTCTTAACCCAATACCACCACGCTGACGCTCAAGGTGAGTCCACATACCTGTAAGGCGTGGAAGTAAATATTGATATTGAGCCAGCTCAACCTGCACCTTTGCGTGAGCTGTTCTGGCTCGTTGCGCAAAGATATCAAGGATCAAATTTGTTCTGTCGAGGATTTTACATTCCGCTAATTTCTCGATATTTCTTAACTGAGTTGCAGTTAATTCATCATCAAAAATGATGGTGTCGATTTCATTAGCACGCGCAAATTTTATAATTTCATCAAGCTTACCGGGACCAACAAATGTACGCGGATTAGAACTTTCCACTTTTTGCACAAAACGCTTCACCGGAAATCCACCAGCTGTTTCTGCAAGAAATGCAAGTTCATCAAGAAACTCATCAACCTGACTTTCGTTTTGCAATTGATTGATAACACCCACAAGAACAACTCGCTCTTGCTCATCATTTGTATAATATCCCGACATTTATTATCTGTTTGTATTGTTGGACAAATATAGTCAATCTCTTCTCTTATCAAGACCTCAAAAAATTGGCAAAAAAAATCCCGGTTTACTAATAAACCGGGATTCAAAATATTCTTGATTGAATTAGTTCAATTTAAAATTGATAGGTACATTATAGGCAACCTTTACAGGTTTTCCTCTTTGCTTACCCGGGGAGAATGGAGGCAAACTATTAATTACCCTCAAGGCTTCCTGATCCAATGATGGATCAACACCTCTAAGAATCTTAACATCTTTTACTTTACCTTTCCTATCCACAACAAAAGAAATATACACTCTACCTGAAATACCATTTTCACGAGCTACATCTGGGAATTTAATGTTTTTAGCAATAAACTTCTGCAACTCAACGTCACCTTCTTCTTTGGTTTTACACTTTTCAGGCATAAAAATCGGCATGTCCTCAACAATGAAAAACACAGGAGCATCTTCCTCTTCTTCCTCAACGTCCATGATTTCGATTTCCATATCCTCGTCAGATTCGGTATCTTCCATCTCTAACTCATCTTCAATCTCAACATCATCTTCAACAATATTTAAGATCTCAGTAACCTGTGGTTTTGGCGGGGGTGGTGGAGGTTTAATCTCTTCCTGACGTGTAACCGGTATCATTTCATCTTCAATATTCTGTGCAGCAACTTCTCCTAAACTACTTACAGCTTTGGTTGATGTTGTCCACTCAAAGCCCAACAACATAAGGCTAAAAGATATAACAAATCCAACTTGAAGAAAGACTGTTCTCTTTGATTCCAGATTCGCTTTAATCGTCTTTTTCGGTTCCATCTCTAATTATTTTTTGAGTGCATAAATGTATATAAATCTACCTGTTCCGACAAAACATTTTTAACCATTAAAAAACATATAATCTTTAATGATTAAAAAACCCGAACAACTATTATACAGGTACAACTAGCGCTGCTTTTCCATAAAAAAATAAAAATATTTTTCTGTGATTAGAAATACTTATCTTGCCTAACCTAATCGGTTCCGGGATGAAAAACATTGTTATTATAGATAATTACGACTCATTTACTTTTAACCTTGTGCATTACGTGGAGGCCATCACGAATCTAAAAGTGAAGGTTCTTAGAAATGATGAATTCAACATTGATGACATTGAGCAATTTACTCACATTATTCTTTCGCCGGGGCCAGGATTACCAAAAGATGCCGGTAACATGAACACACTCATTAAACGCTATGCCGGAAGCAAAAGTATCCTGGGTGTTTGTCTGGGTATGCAAGCTATTGGTGAATGCTTTGGGGCACAGCTCGAAAATCTAAAAGAAGTATATCATGGAATTGCCACGCCAGTATCGCAAACAACCAATAAAGAGGAGTTATATACCAATATCTCAAATGATTTCACCATTGGACGCTATCATTCGTGGGTTATTAACAAAGCCACGCTTCCTGATTGTCTATTAATTACCGCTCTTAGCGATGATGGAAATGTTATGTCAATCCGGCACAAAGAATTAAACATACGAGGCGTTCAGTTTCATCCTGAATCTATATTAACGCCAGATGGTAAAAAGATGATTGAGAACTACATTAAATATTGCTAATAATGTATCGACATAAAATTCAAGGACAACAAAGCACATCGGAAATAATCATTGGTGAAAGCATTGATAATTTGCCTAAATATCTGGGAAACAAACAAGCTATAATTATTACCGACTCGAATGTCCACGGGCTCTACAAACACCGACTTGCTCCATACAAGGCAATTGTTATTGGTTCTGGCGAGGAGATAAAAACTTATGCTACGGTGAAAAAGATCATCAACGCCTTGATTAGAATAAATGCAGATCGTTCAACATTTTTGGTTGGAGTAGGTGGAGGAATTGTTTGCGATATTACCGGCTTTGTCGCATCTATTTATATGCGAGGCTTGCAATTTGGTTTTGTAGCTACCACGCTACTGGCGCAGGTTGACGCCAGCGTTGGGGGCAAAAACGGGGTTAATTTCCAGGGGTTCAAAAATCTAATTGGCAATTTTAATTTACCAGATTTTGTCATCTGCGATCTTGAACTACTGAAATCATTACCTCCAAAGGAAGTTTCAATTGGCATGGCCGAAATTGTTAAACACACACTTATTGCAGATCCTAAAATGTTCGCTTTCATTGAAAAGCACCATAACGAGATGTTGGCTCTCAAAACTGACATTGTAGAAAAAGTAATCATCAATTCAGTTCAAATAAAATCAGACATTGTTGCCAGAGATGAAAAAGAAGCCGGCGAGCGCAAACTGCTCAACTTTGGACATACCTTCGGACATGCAATTGAGCGAGAGTACAATCTCACACATGGAGAGGCGGTAAGCATCGGCATTAATTTAAGTGCCTTATTGTCCATACAGTGGGGCTACCTAAAAAAAACGGAATATAAGAAGATCATCAACTTACTTGGTAATCTAAATTTACCAACCACTGTTAGCTATGATTGGCAAAAAATATTTACCGCACTAAAAATGGACAAAAAGCGAGAGCTGACTGATGTTCATTTCGTTTTCCTAAAGAAAATAGGTAAGGCAAGTGTTGAAAAGATACGACTATCGGAACTTGAGATTATTACTGGTTTAGTATAAGCATGATAACTGAAAACAACATATGTGTAAGCATTGGCTCGGCCACATTTAGCCAATGTCTTACAATCATCGAATCTGCCACATTTGTAGAAATCAGAATAGACTTGCTTGATTTACGTGATGAAGAATTTATTACGCTCTTTAAAAAAGCAAAACGGTCGATAGCAACCTGCAGAACCGGACAATTGAACGACAAACAAAGAATTGAAAAATACATGCTGGCCATAAATGCGGGAGCGAACTTTATTGATCTGGACATGGTGGATGATGAACAAATAGAAGCACAACTTCTATCTGTTGCCTCACAGAAAAAAGTGAAGTTTATCACATCTTATCATGACCATTTACAAACTCCTGATAAAGTTCAACTGCAAAACATCATCAAAACGGGCTTACAGAAAAATGCGGACATTATAAAAATTGCATGTTTCGCCAAGTTTGAATCAGATGTTCGCAACCTGCTTAATCTATATACAGGCAATAAGAACATTATTGCATTTGCCATGGGTAATAACGGACAATACAGTAGAGTTATCGCACCACTTATAGGAGCATCATTCACCTATGCAGCCCCTGAACAATTGAAATTAACAGCACCAGGCCAGCATTCTTTCACCGAACTTACCGAGATGTATAAATTCCTTGGATTATATACCAATCACGTATGAGGATAAAGATTCATCCATCTGCAATAAAAGGCACCATTGAGGTACCATCATCGAAAAGTCATTTTCAAAGAGCACTTGCAGGTGCACTGCTATGCAATGGTACAAGCACAATTAACTACAACACCATTAGCAATGACGACCAAGCCGTTTTAACGCTCATCCAAAGCCTTGGAGCAAAAGTACAACACACCGAAAAACAGCTTATAATAAGAGGCGGCCTTACAACTACATCTAAAGAACTTAGTTGTGGTGAATCAGGTCTTTGCCTGCGTATGTTTTCTCCTATACTGGCATTACTCCAGCAAGAGAGCACATTACATGGTCATGGCTCGCTGCTTAATCGCCCACAGGAATTCATGAAAGA
Source organism: Bacteroidales bacterium (assembly GCA_041584015.1). Taxonomy (GTDB): domain Bacteria; phylum Bacteroidota; class Bacteroidia; order Bacteroidales; family M50B96; genus JBFHES01. Next base: position 20,071 of record JBFHES010000027.1, on the reverse strand, counting down.
CGCCATTGAGCTATTGGGAGGAACATTTAAGTCAAACCATGGATTACTTCCGATTCAGGTATCAGGTCCGCTCAAGGGAGGAACAGTCCACATAGACGGTTCCTTTAGTTCACAATTCCTAAGCGGACTTTTAATGGCACTACCGCTAGCTCATAACAATTCGGTCATACATGTTCATAAGCTAACCAGCAAACCATACATCGACTTAACATTGCAAACACTCAACAGTTTTGGAGTAACAATTACTCATGATAATTATAAAAAGTTTCAGGTAAAGGGGCAGCAGCATTATCACGAAAGTGAAATAAATATTGAAGGCGACTGGAGTGCTGCAAGCAATCTTATTGTAGCAGCAACAATCAATGGCTTCGTACAATTAAACAACCTGGATAGCACATCCTCACAGGCAGACCGGCGTATTATTGAAGCCATTGAATATAATTTTTCTGAGTCTGACAAAATCAACAATCAGCTTAGCATTCACCAAAAGCCAATTAATGCTTTTCATTTTGATGCCAGCAATTCCCCTGATCTTTTCCCGCCATTAGTAGCACTGGCAATAAATGCCAAAGGCACAAGCACCATTAAAGGCGTTCAAAGATTAGCCCACAAGGAAAGCGACCGGGGACAGGCATTAAAACAGGAATTTGGCAAACTGGGCATCGCCATTTCGATGAATGAGGATACCATGCAGATTACTGGAGGACCAGTGAAGGGCGGCCATGTGTATGCACATAAAGATCATCGTATTGCCATGTCATTGGCAGTAGCGGCTCTTAATGCGCAAGCTCCTGTAATCATCGAAGGTGCAGAATGTGTAGCAAAATCTTACCCCGAATTCTGGAACAATCTGCAAGCGCTGGGAGTTATGTTAGATCGTCAGGAATAAGTTACAATTGTTTATCTTTGAAAAACCACAGATTTTAAAATCATGAATCGTTTCGGCAGATTATTCAGCATAAGTATTTTTGGTGCATCACATGGTAAATCCGTTGGTGTATTAATTGATGGATGTCCGGCAGGAATCCCAGTAACACCAGAAGATTTTCAGGAAGATTTAGCACGAAGGAAACCCGGAGCTAAAGGTACCACCAAAAGAATTGAAGACGATCAGCCCGTTCTAGAAACAGGTATTCATAATGGATTTACAAGTGGAGCTCCAATATTAATTCGCTTCGAAAACAAGAATACCATCACGAAAGATTACAGCCAGTTTAAAGATCAGCCTCGTCCCGGACACGCAGACTTTACGTCTAATGTAAAGTTTGGAGGTTTTGCCGATCAATCTGGCGGAGGTCAATTCTCCGGACGTTTAACTTTAGGCTTGGTTGCAGCCGGAGTTATAGCCAAAAAGATAATTGCTCCCGCCACAACCAAAGCTCTTTTAGTGGAGGCCGGAGGACTTACCAACATTGAGCTTGCCATTAACAAAGCCATAGCATCAGGAGATTCCATTGGTGGCATAATCGAATGTCGGGCCTTTGATTTACCTGTTGGTTTGGGCGAGCCCTTCTTCGATTCAATTGAATCAGTAATTAGTCATCTGGTATTCTCGGTTCCTGCTATCAAAGGAATTGAATTTGGTTCTGGTTTTAACGCCGCCCAAATGTATGGATCTGAGCATAACGACACAATCATTAACGAGAAAGGTAAAACCAAAACGAATTACTCTGGTGGCATAAACGGCGGCATTAGTAACGGTAACGAACTAATGTTTCATGTTGCAGTAAAGCCTACCTCAAGTGTGAGCAAAGCACAGGAAACCTTCAACTTTAAATCCAATAAGGTTGAAGAGTTGAAAATAACCGGCCGACACGACACCTGCATTGCATTGCGCATTCCGGTAATAATCGAATCAGTTGCAGCCATTGCTCTTGCCGACTTCATGCTGATCAGTCAGCAACGTCCACGCATTTGGAACAATAAAAAACAATAATCATGACAGGAAATATTCTAAAGATGCGAACGGAATTTGACAATCCGATTCGTTACTACTTGCCCCTAAGCGAAACAGAAGTTTATATGAACGAGTTACTGGGCAAAACCATAAAGCTGGAATATTCAGGAACAATTAATTGTGTATCCTGCGGACGGAAAACGCGTTCGTCTTTTGCACAGGGTTATTGTTTCCCATGCTTTCAGACATTACCGGAAACCGACGACTGCATTCTGCGTCCGGAGATGTGCAAGGCCCACGAAGGAATTTCACGAGATATGGAATGGGCAGAAAAGCACTGCCTTCAGGATCATTATGTATACTTAGCATTAACCAGTGCGGTAAAAGTTGGCATTACACGTAGCACACAAATACCAACCCGCTGGATTGATCAGGGTGCGTGGAAAGCAATAAAGCTGGCAAAGGTCCCTAATAGGAATACAGCCGGAAATTTAGAGGTATCACTAAAAAAGCATCTTACAGATAAGACAAACTGGCGCCACATGCTGGTAAATAAACAAGCCACAGAAATTAATTTACTTGCTGAAAAAGAAAGGATAAGCGAATTACTCCCTAAAAAATTCCAGGAATTCATTTCATCAGATAATAGCATCACAGAATTGCTATATCCGGTTAATCAATACCCTGAAAAAGTTAAAAGTATTGGCTTTGACAAAGTGCCTTCATATACCGGAGTACTTATCGGAATAAGAGGCCAATACTTGCTATTTGAAGACAACTCTGTATTGAACATTCGAAAACACGGTGGCTACAAAATAGAGCTAAGCGTGCTTGATTAACCTATGGAACAGCCCCTTCGAGGCAATTTATTAATTACTGCAGACAAAAACATCTGGCGCATAAGCATGGAATAAATACTGTGCTCTGCTGTATATGCTTTAAAATATAAGCCGCTTGTTTATTTTTTTCGTAATATTGTAGCTTAAACTAGCATTTCAATTAGCTCCGAAATTCGCCTTGTGCGGTTTCGGAGCTTACTTTTGGTACTAATTGGAAATTCCGACAACTATTTATCAGTTTTGATTCTTAACAAATTATTCTTCATTTTTACATTCTTGATACAAATTTCACAGTTTAAGAAACACCGAAATGAAGCATTTATCCTTGCAACTGAAGATTGTCATACTCGTCATTTTTACTTTAGCAATCAACCTTGCCGCTTTGGCGCAAATCCAAAACGTTAACCCCGATCCTAACGGAGAGCCATGGTATGTTGGCGGCGACCGCGATCTAACAGCAGAAGAAGCTGCAAAAGTAGCCGATGAGATTCCTGAACTACAGATCCCTAAAAGCTATAAGAGTGCAAAAAACTTCCCAGCACAACTGGACAATTCCAACCAGCCCTATTTCCGTCCAATATTTAATCAGCTTGGCGGTAGTTGTAGCCAAGCAAGTGGTACATCCTATCATTTCACTTACGAAATAGATTATGTACGTGGCGTTCCGGCAACAGATTCAATTCATCAATATCCAAGTCATTTCACCTATAACTTCCTTAACAGTGGAAGTGGCGAAAATGGATCTAATTATTGGGATGGCTGGAAAATCATCTCGGAGCTGGGTTGCCCGAATAGCGCTACCTATGGTGGACTTTATAATCTCGACAACTACGGATGGATGAGCGGCTATGATAAATACTATGCCGGCATGCACAATACCACTTTAAAATATTATAGCATTGATGTAAGCACTCCTGAAGGCTTGAATAACTTAAAGGCTTGGTTTTATAATCATGCAGATGAAAACCAATCAGTTGGCGGATTAGCAAATTTTAGTGCTGGTGCCAGCGACTGGATCGTACAACATCTGGCTCTTGGAACGCCCAACTGGGGCGATTTCTTTGTCTTGGAATTTGACTCCACCATCGATCATGCAATGACCTTTGTTGGATACAACGACAGCATTAGGCATGATTATAATGGCGATGGACAATACACCAACAACATTGACACCGATGGCGACGGACTTGTAACCATAAGCGACTGGGAAATCGGGGCACTTATAATGGCAAACACTTGGGGTGGTGGCTGGTGCGATGCCGGGAAAGCCTTTGTTCCTTACCGATGCCTTACCGGTAAAAACCACATCAGACAAAGCAAAGTATATGTACTGGAGGCAAAAGAGTATTACGAGCCAAAGATGGCCATCAAGCTAAACATGTCGCACCCTTCAAGAAATCATCTAAAGATAACTGCTGGTGCCGCCTACGACACAAGCGCTACTGTACCTGAAATCAACTATAATTTTACCGCTCTAAAGAAAAAAGGTGGCGATTTTCCAATGAATGGTACCACAGACTCCATTGAATTTGGATTAGATATTACCAAATTTTACGAGCAATTACACAATTACCAGGCAGTACGATTATTCATCAATCTTACAGAAACCGACACTGGCAACATGTACAATGGCTTTGTACATAACTTCTCTGTTTACTCCTATTTAAATGGAACAGAACAATATATATGTGCGGATTCTAATGTTATCATTATTGATGATGCTACTACCCGATTAAGTGTTCTTATTCCTGGTAATGGATTTTATCCACCGGCAAACTTTTCAACATCCATGAACTACCGTGATGCTCAACTCAGTTGGGATTATCCTGTTAAGCACCCTAACAACTGGGAGATTGCTGGTTACAACATATTTAAAAATAATGAATTTCTGAATTATGTAAGCGACTCCACAATACTGAGTTTTACCGATCCGGGTTTAGAAGACGGATCATACAAATACATGCTAAGCTGTATATATGTTAACGGAACCGACACATTTGAGTCTATGCCGTGTGATCCATCAACAGTGAGTTTACTCTATGATCCAATTGCCAGCTCTGGGAATCAATTGTACATGGATGGCGTTGATGATTATATTTTAACCGATAGTATTGATATCAAAAATAAATCATTCTCATTGGAATTCTGGGCAAAAAAAGGAACCTCATACCACGACGACATGGTTATGGGACACGGCGATTGGGGCACAGGAAGCAAGGCTCTTCATTTTGGTTTCCGTGATGACAGATTTTACTGTGGATTTTATGGCGATGATATAAGTACCGATACCACCTACACCGATGGCAAATGGCATCACTACTGCATGACCTTCGATACTGTTGGTTTATTGCAAACCCTTTATCATGACGGAGAAGAGGTTGCAAGCAGAAATGCCAACAACGTGTATTTGGGTGAAGGACAAATGTACATTGGGGCCATTGAGGGCGATTCCAAATTCTTTAGAGGCACGCTTGATGAAGTTCGCGTTTGGGACTATGCACTCACCCACGAAGAAGTAAAATGGTTCATGTACTATCCACCTCAGATAAACGAGCCAGGATTACAGGCTTGCTGGAGGTTTGATGAGCCAAAGGGATCAATTGTGGCAGACGCTAGTGGGAATCAACTCGATGGAACGCTAATGAATTTTGACGCTGCACGAGAGGCCTCTGATTTATGGCAGTATCATGAGATTACTCCAGATACAGTTCTTACCCTGCATGCCGGATATAGTCCTGACAACAGCAATGTTAGCTTTAACCTAATTCACCCGGCACTCTGCGGAGAGGTTGAATTCAACCCAATTACTCTACAATTAGACTATCTGCCGATTAATAACCAAACACAAAACTGGATTGGTTACGACTCACTTGTATATGAAATTAATGATGGGATTAGCACAGACACCGCTCGAATTTACATAAATGCCAATGCATTTCCGGTGATACTGGCTGCCAAAGAACTACATACCGATATGGGTTTTAGCATATTTCCAAATCCAGCAAATAATAGCATCAATATTAAAGCTAAGGAAGAATTAGGCGATCAAGCTGTTATTAGCATCTTTTCAATTGATGGAAAAATGATGCACACAGAACAATTAAATGTACTGAGCACAACCCTTATTAACTGTAGCAATTGGAATACAGGCATCTATTTTATTGAAGTTGTTTCTGGTAACTTAAAACAAACGGAAATAATTTCAGTAATCAGATAACTAGTTAAAGGTCTTAGTTCGCAATTCAGTCCAATTTATTTTTTGGACTGAATTGTGGCACACTAAAGGTAAAGGTACTTCCTTCGCCCAATTCGCTTACAGCAGATAGTTTACCATTATTTTTCTCAACAAACTCTTTGCAGAGGATCAGTCCTAAGCCACTTCCCTTTTCTTTGGCGGTACCATCTTGTGAAACTTTTTTATCGATCCTGAATAGATTTGCCAGATCGGATTCTCGCATGCCTATTCCATTATCGGAAACATGCACATAGACTTTACCATTATCACTTGAACTTGATAGCGTAATACAACCTTGATTAGGTGTAAACTTAATGGCATTTGACACCAGGTTTCGAATTACTGTTGCGATCATATTTTCATCAATAAATGCATGTACAGTTGCATCTACCTTTGAAACAATTTTAATATTCTTTGTAAGCGCATGTTGCTGTAACACGGGAATAGTTGCGTCGATTACCGACATTAAACTAGTATCGACAGCTTTAACCACCATTCCATCAGACTGCACCATTTGCCATTGCAGCAGTCCTTCCAGAAGTAGTTTTGTTTTATCGGCGCTGGAATGAAGTTCGTGAACCATCTCCATTATATCATCCTTCGACAAAATTTCTGCATGCTCATCTATTAGCGTAATAAGGTTTACAATTGAGTTGAACGGATTACGCAGGTCATGGGCAATTATGGAGAAAAACCGATCTTTGGTAGCATTGGTTTTCACCAGTCGTTCTTCAATATTCTTTCGTTCATCTATTTCTTTATTAAGATCATGATTCAACAAATGAATCTCTTCCATTTGCATTTCGCGTTCAGCAATTAAATTAGCACCTCTGGTATTTACCTGGGCAAGTGCTTTATTTAATTTCATAATCTCCTCATCTTTCAACTCATTTATAGCCATAAGCTCTGCCGCATATGCATTTGCTTTTGCTAAATCAAGGTTGGTTCTTTTAAGCACATCATTCTTTTCTTCCAGCTCAACCATCAATTCAACCGAGTGAGCATTCGCAAGAGCAAGACGACTATTCAGCTTCTGCAAGGTCTCATTTGATTCCTCCAGTTCAGCCATTAAGTTTGCCGATTCCGCATTAACAGTAGCCAAACGTTCATTGAGTTTAAGTAACTGCTTATGCTCCATAGCAAGTTTGTCTGCACTTTTTGCCGTGTCTTTCATGTCTTGCATTTCTGTACCTCCTAGAAAGTTATGGTTTTGGTATTTGTCCCCATTATAGAAACAATGGTTGCCAAGCCTGTAAGCTTTGCTTCCTCTCTTAAGTTTCCGCGCATATCGGAGCTTTCAACAGAGCAATAATATTCCGAGCAAGGTGCACATACCAATACTTCACCACCTAAGTCTATAAATTGATCGAAGTGCTCGTCTAGCGGCTCGAAGCCAGCTACGACAACTCCTTTCGCTGCATTTTTTGATGCCCAAACAGAACCGTCCATTGTAAAAAATATACTTACTGACTGTCCCATTGCCAGTGCCGCACATCCCCATGATAACGCTAATGTTGCTCTTGCACCTCTATCTTGTTTGCCCGTTGTAAGGGTTATTAACAAATCTGGATGATTACTCATAATTTACTATTCTTTAAATAAATAAGGTCATATTACTTTTAAGCGCATTTGCCATAAAGGTTGTAACACCGCAGCGGTCAATACTTTCTGCATCGAGCAATTCCTCGCACTTAACACCAAACAAAAGGGTGGATGTTTCGCACACATGAATTTCTGCACCAAGTTCAACCACATCTTTATATAACACATCAATATCTTCAATACCTGTTTTTTTCATTACCTGCTTAACACAGCTCTTACCAATTCCTAGCATATTTAAACGCGAAAGTGGCAACTTCCGTGGTCCGGTTGGTAACATCGTAGCAAACATCTTTTGGAGAAAAGACTTATCGCCATTTAGATTGCCTGTTTTCTTTTCCAGCGCACTAACCGCCCAAAAGGTGAAAAACAAATGAACTGGTTTCCCTAAGGCCAAAGCTCCACTAGCAATTGTAAGTGCCGCATATAAACGATCCCAATCGCCACTAAAGCAAATAATATTTACATCATCGTTAAGTTTAACCTTGGCAACTTGCTTTTTTAATTCAGCAATTTCTTGTTTCATTGCCTTTAGCTCATCACTAACCGATATTGCAACTTCTTCCTCTAGAAACATAAGTTCTGTTTTATAATTTGATTTCAACGGTTACTCTATCCCCATCCTTAACCAACTTTAATATTTCGGCATTTGCATTTTCAACCCACGCATTTACGTCACTTTCAAATGCGAAGTCATCTGCAGTCACTTTAAGAATCGACCCAGGAGATTTTCGTGCAGCCTTTGCAATTTCTATTATTGGACGTGGACATTTCATTCCAATACAATCAATCTCTTTTAACTCATTCATCTGGCAATTTTTTAATATTGCTAACTCCTACGGGCATTCCTAAAAATGGTTTGCACGATAAAAGCATTTTAACAAATTAATAATATTAATGTCCTATGCTTGCTCTGCTGGTGTATTTAGCTATATTTAGGCAGAATTTATTGGGGGATAAATTATACTTAACCAAATGATTTACTAAAACAATTGATTTTGGTCAAGGGGGAAAAAGTGAATATCATGTAAGAATCAAGGTGTTAATGCCATGCATTGCATCTATTATGAAGCGGAGAAATGAACATACGTTTTGATTATTGTAAGACTAGCAGCATTACCTATATTACAACAGAAGGTGAGCTCGATGCTGAAAGTATTGAAGAAAAAACGCTGGATATAGTGGAAATTGTTAGACACAATACACAAGCAAAAATAATTCTCGATCATCGAAAACTAAAACATAAGCAGGAATGCTCAGAGCCGTTTTGTATTCCCAGATTGCATGAGACGGTAAGCACCTGCGACATAGCCATGATTGTCATTGTGCTTAATCACTCTCAATTTGATGTAGACAAATTAAATTCCAACCAAGCTTCCTATGCAAAGGAAGGATACAAATTCAGGATTTCGCATTCGCTCGAGCATGCCGAACAATTGCTACTAGCCGTATAAAGATCACAACTTAAGAGATGTTTAACTTTTGACTAACATGCACCGTTAGAAAATTGAATTTACAGTTTACCAATACGCTTATTGATACCCCATGAGCATTACACCCTTTCGATGTTATAATGCTTTTGCAACCAACAATCAATTATTTTACTCAGCTGTTTTAATTTGTAATGCGAATCAATCTCAAAAAGGAAAACGCGCTTCTCTCCCTCTACATCAAGGATCACTGAATTCCCTTTTTCAACTGCCGCCACTTCGCTAAAAACATCTTTTATGCTATGCTGATATAAATCGTATTCCTTTTTTAGGATAATTGAACTTGTGCTTTCAAGGTTTATAGTTTCAATTATTTTTCGATTCTTAGAAACCACTCTAAGCGCCTCCTCATCGAGTTCAAGAAACTTGTTCCCGGCAAAAAGCTCCATCACTTGTTGATTGCGCCTCATGAGCAGAATTGCTCCCACATACAAAGCTAACCCAACTAATAATATCCAAAACTGCCAATCATACAAACCCCAAATTAAGCTCATTGGAATAATGGCTACAAAGGTCAAAATCAATTGCTTTCTTCTTAATCGATAATAGGCTTGATCTTCAATTAATTTGCTTCTGAACATGGTACTATCTTTTATAATAATTTTGTCGTTGTAGTCTTCTATGTACCGAATTTGAATAACCAACAGGACTATATATTGCCTGCATGTATTGGTCTATTTCAAAGTTAGCATTTTCCTATCGATCTACAAAATCCATTAGCTAGGCAGCATTAGGAATCATAACTTGTATTTACAAGTGCATCATATATTTCTTTGTCATCATCACTGAACACGTTAAAGACCACCAGATCCAAACTATTCGGATTATTCTTTAACCAGTTGCAAACAGTTTCATGTGCAAGTTTGGCAGCCTCATAGGCAGGATATCCGAACACACCGGTAGAAATACCACAAAACGCAATGCTATTAATTGAAGAAAGCTCCTTACCGATATTTAAACAACTAGTATACGATGCAGCTAAATCGATTTTATTTTGCTCACTTACCGTTCCATTAACAATTGGTCCAACCGTGTGCAGTACAAACTTAGATGGTAAATTATAGGCTCGCGTAATCTTAGCCGTTCCGGTTGGCTCTGCAAAACCTTGCTTGCGCATGATGATATCACAATCGTCTCTTAACTGCACTCCTGCTGCACTATGAATCACATTATCAATGCAGGCATGCAATGGCTGAAAACAACCAAGCATCTCACTGTTTGCCGCATTTACAATGGCATCTATTTGCAGAGTGCTTATATCTCCCTGCCATACAGCCAAACGCGTGCTTCCAACAACCTGCTTAACATAAGTGGCCATTTCTTTTTCGGTAGCAATTGGTTTCTGCACCAATTCATTAAGGAGTAATTGATTGAGCAACTCCCGATCCGCTGCATGCAATACATTGGGCGATAAAGTATTTATGACACCATGCAGTGCTCGCCTCTTTTGGGTATAAGACATTGCACTTGTATTCTGAACGCCACCAATACGCTCTTGCAACCGCAATAGCAATACCTCTAAAAGTTCCTCCTGCTCTTCTTTGGATAATAATTTATTAACAGGATTAAACATATCGAATAATTCAATCTCTTCGGCATACTCGGAAAAATGTAAGGGAGCTTTATTCATGCTAAATAAAATCTATTATTATTAAATATTCGGTTTAAACTATTGGCTCGCAATGTATCACTAAATAATTTTACCGTCACCTGACTTTTGTCAAACCACAGCCATAAAGTTACGCATGATAAAACATGAGGCACCCTTTTTTAAACAATGATTAACAATTTTGTAGTTCTCTATTGAGCAGAAAAAGCACTTAAGGTTTAAAAGTTACAATTTAATTATTTGTGAAGCGAGGCCAATGCCGGAGATAGAGGCCACTGCCTCATCCATAAAAAATACTTCAAAGGCGGGATTACTGGCTTTCGTATATATACCTTTAACTAAAGCACTTTCATTTAATATACGTTCCTTAATTTGCAAATCTTTCGAAAACTCAACCTTTCCACTCAATCGTAGCCAATGCATATTCTTATCAGAAGCACATACTTCTACATATGCTTGCTTTTGCAATTCCCGATACACTTCTTTATGGTTAGACGTGCAAAACCACAGTTTGCCATCTTGCTCAAACATAAACTGAAAGGGGCGCACTTTAGGCTTCCCGTCTAATCCAATAGTTGCCAGGTATTGAATCTCACTCTCTTTTAAAAACTTTACAATCTTTTGCATCCTATCTTATTTGTGAATTCACTATTTAATGATTTTGTTCAAATGATGGAACGTTAACTACGTTCAATCTTCAACGCAGGTTGCCAGATACATCAATATCTTGATATACCTGGCATCGCAATCCATTCGGGCGTTCTATGGGTTTTCGCTAAAAATTAAATTTCCCGTTATCATTAGCAGCATCCGCCTCAGGAATTATTTTTTCAATGGTATCCCAATGCTCCACAACTTTCCCATTCTCAATTCTGAAAATATCATAGAAAGCTACTTTCTCATTCATAAAAATACCTTCCGACACAGACAGCACAAAATTACCTTCGCCTAAAATCTTGTGATTTACTTCGTAGATCATTGGCATGCCCGCTTCGGCCAATGCAGCCAGCGCCTCGCCAAGTCCGGCTAAACCATCCTTAACTCCCGGGTTGTGTTGATCGTACTGTTCGGTAGAAATGTATTCAGTAATTTTATCGGGATTAGCTCCAAAAAACACATCATTAAGTAAATGTTCCACCAGTGTTTTATTTTCCACGGTTTTATCCAGATCAGTAACTTCGGTTGAACCATCGAGCTGTGTTCGTCCTGATGCCGTTTCGGCAACCTTCTCCTGCAAGTTATCCCAATGTTCAACGATCAGTCCATCTTCAAAACGAAAAATATCGATGCCCACTTTTGGTCCAAAGAATTCATAATCGCTATGCGCAATCACATAATCACCATCTTCCAGAACACGCACCGTATTAACCTTTGCGCTTCCTTCCGGAAGCTGCCCCAATAAAGCTGCGAACCCGGCCAGTCCGTCGGCTACTCCTTGGTTGTGTTGTATATACTTGTTTGGATTAATGTAAGCAACCGGTTCGGTGGCTCCGGTTTCAATACTCTTTAAAAGTTCAACAACTTTTTGTTTGTTACTTTTTTCAGCAACCTGACTTTCATCGTTTTCACAAGCGAATAAAGTAAGTACCGATAATAAAGTTAAAGCTAAATTTCTCATCACATCATGTATTTAATTGTTTCTAAATATATTTCACGATGCAAAGATGCGACAGACCAGATGGCAAGAAAAGGTAAGTATCCGCCCTTGAATGATACTTTTACTCCCAACCAGGGTTTTAGCAATTTTCAAGACCAATAAAAATATAACAATCTGAAGATTATACGTTGATTAAAACTTTGCACGAAATTCTGACGGAGTGGTTCCGTTATGCTTTCGGAAATATTTAATAAAATTGGTAGGTTCTTCGTAGCCCAATTCATAAGCAATCTCTTTAATGCTAAGGCTGCTGTGCGCTAACAGTCGCTTGGCTTCCAAAAGCACACGCTCACCAATGAGTTGCTTTGGCGTTTGCTCAAGCAGTGTGCTAGTTGCTTTATTCAACTGTTTATCAGACAAGCTTAATTCAGATGCATACCAATTCACCGACTTTTCGCTCCGAAAATTCTCTTCCAGCAAGTCTTTAAATAGTATCAGGTAATCTAAATTGGCACTTGGCTTTAATTCTTTAAAACCCTGTCTTCGCATATCGCGCTCTGCCTGGAGCAGAAAGACATGAAGCATGTTATGAAGAATATGATATTGAGCAGCATCTGGCGGCTTTTGATATTCAGTTTCCATGGCATTTAAAACCACCTTTAAATCTGAATCCTGCGGGTTCACTTTAAATTGAGCAATGGGATACAAATCGCTAAACAACATGCTCGACCGCAGATACTGTAAATCTTTGCTATTCTTGCAAAAAAAGCTATTGGTAAACAGGATAGCCTTTCCTTCGTAGAGGCCCTGTTTATCATACAGGTTGACACTGTTATGTGGAATAAACAGCATACTGTTGTCTTCAATTTTAACAGGATTAAAATCGATGTGATGAATGCCCGCGCCTTTCTCAATTAATAAAACATGATGAAATTGTGCCCGGTGTGGGATGATCATCATTTCCCGTTTCATCTCAAGTACTTTGGACAAATCGAGTATTTCAAACTCCAAACCGAGTCCTTCCTTGAACGGATATTTCTTGATTACCTCTTTCATGCTGGATTCACAAAGTACAACAGCTTTCTAATAGGAAAAACATTTAACAAGAAGAGCTACGGCATAGGTGCCATAGCTCTATCAACAAAAAATATTTTACCGCATAGCTCCTGTTGCTAATACGCAAAGCTGGTTTACAGTTTAGAAACTTTAACAAAATGATATCCGCCTTTTACAGCGCCCCAAACCTGCTCTTTCTTATCGTTGTAACCTCTGTCCCAACTAATCAACAATCCAGGCATCATGCTAACTTCACTGGTTGCATAGGTAGCTTCGCCCCATGCATTCAAACAAGCACCTTCAACCGTACTTCCCGAAAACTGGCCATCTTTATAATCCAGATATAATGCGCATCCCTGAAGGACCTCAACCTTTTCTGGTGAAATAGCATCGAACATTTCCGGCTTTAAATGTCCGCCGATATAATTCTTTGGATCTTCAAACGAACAAATTGTGCTGGAGTATTTTGTTGGCGATAATTGCTCTAAATGATAAATACGCTGACGATAAGGCTTACCCGGTGTACTTGCTGCTGTTTGCTCAACATACAACCAAACCCCGTCGGTACGATCTTTCCAGATTCGCTTCATATCAAGTGTAATATGAAAATAAGAAGTATCTTTTTTAGATTGCTCTTCAGAACTAAAAGATCCTTCCATATAACTTGTTAGTAATTCTAAACTGGGCTGTGGTGCACTCGTTTTCATTAAGCTTTTACACGAGGTAAAAAGCAGAGCTACTATTACAACATAGTAAATTCTTCTCATCGTTGTGTTTTTAGTGGTGTGTATTAAAATGCAAAGAAAAGAAATTAGCCGTATGAATTATATGTTATAAAATGGTCAAAACCTGCTGCAAAAAGCAGCTCATAAGCCACTAGCTATTTGTCTGACCAAATGGCCAATTCATTGCCGGATGGATCGGTAAAATGAAAACGTTTGCCTCCGGGAAATGAAAAGATATCTTTCGTAATTACACCTCCGGCTTTGGTTACTTTCGTTTTTATCATGTCCAGATCTTTATGATACAATACGATTAATGCGCCATTTACAATTTCATCGTTTGTAAGTTCGAACCCACCCTGAACACCGCTGTTTTCGAAGGCTGTATATCCAGGACCATAATCTGTAAATGCCCAACTAAAGGCTACAGTATAAAACTGTTTTACAAGCTCTAGGTTCTTTGCCTTGAACTCAATATAATTAATGTGATTATCCATTATTTCCATGTTTATAATTAATGCGCTTTTTGCGATACGATAAAGTTAAACTTAAGCCCAATGCTAAAACTATGAAGAAGTAAAAACATACTTATGTAAGTAAACTGGGTGACTATGATAAATATTCTGACATGCTCAGCATATTTTAAGCCTTTGCTCATTCCGCCAAATACACTACACATTTAAAGCATACTATGGAGAGAAAGATTAAGGTTGATTAAAATATACTGTAGCCTGATAAGCGACTTTCTTTTTTATTCGATTTTGTTCTCCCGGTTTGAATTTTGGAAGTGATTTAATAATCTTGAACGCTATACTATCCAGCTCCTCATTAACTCCATTTTCTATTTTAACATTACGAACAGTTCCCTCTTTATCAATTACAAAACTTAGGTATACCTTCCCTTGAGAGTCATACTTTTGCTTCGACACTTCTTGCTGAATATAATAATGGAGCAACTTATCTCCCTCTAATTGATTTTTTGCCCCACCAAAAACAGGCATAGTATTTACAAGGAAGAACACACCATCCTGACTAGCTGTTCTTGAGGCAAATTCTTCATCGTCCAAAAAAACTGATCCTAAGCTATTTCTGCTTTGTGCGTAAGAAGCCACACTTAATAGGTTATGATGAAAACTCAATACAATATGCTCTAGCGAATCAGGCCAATTACCTATAACAAGTTTATTTAGCTTATTGGATTCAATTCTTTCACCTTGTTTATAAATTGTTTCCTGAACGAACCTTCTGTTTTCATTAGAAACAATCTCAAGTGCCCTTTCATTTGATTTAATGAGACATTTTGTGCTCACACGACATTGATCCAATTTTGATAACTTAAATTTATATTCCTTTAACCTTTCAACTTTTTGCAAACTTCCTTTCTCATATCTCCATTCAACCAGAATTAACATTTTGTTATCCAAACTAGAAGTTAGCTCATATTTTCTATGATAAGATTGATCTTGAATGGCAGGGAGACTATCCATTATTTCAATCAATAGCATCGTCCGTTCTTTTAAACTAAGATCTGTTTGCGCAGCGACATTATTAATTACCAGGCAAAAGGAGGTAATTATAAATAAATATTTCATTCGGATAGATCCATTAATCATAGCAAATATACTTATAATGGACCAATAAGTTCGCATACAAATAAGGTTTCGCACAACATAATTCCATTTCCTACTATATCAGATTCATATAGCTTTGTACCATGAGCCTCAAATATTTCAAATTTCTATTTGCCATTGCCACATGCTTTATGCTTTTACCGCTAACTGGTTATTCACAAGAAGCGCAAAGCGACCAACACATTGAGGTATCATTGCGCATGATTGGTCATCAAATCCTACTTAATTCAGGAGATAGTACTTCGCGGGTATTGCCTATCGAAAAAATAAATAATTCATACAAGATTCGATTTGAGTCGGATTTTGAATTTCAACCTGAGGAACTTGTACAGACTGTGAATCAAGTTATGCAAAAGGCAAAACTTGACTCCGGCTACATTGTTGAAGTAAAAGAATGCGAAACCGAAGCGATTGTTTATGCCTACGAAATGATCACCTGGGAGGGAAAAGATCTCATCCCATGCAGTTCACGAGATGTACCAAAATCATGTTACACCCTTTTGTTTACCTTACTCCAACCACAGGAACAGGCTTCTCAAAACAATAGCCAGCTTATTTACTTCCTGCTTAGCATTATTGCGCTGCTACTGGTAAGCATCTACTTTTTCCGAAGAAAGAGAGGTAAAGCAAAAAGGAATCCTAATCTGATTGTGCTAGGTGATTACACCTTCGATAAACTAAACACCGAACTACTGTTTGATAAGGAAAGAATAGAGCTAACCAGCAAAGAAGCAGACTTGCTCATTTTACTTCATGATGCCGTTAACACCACCATTGAGCGCGAAGTTATACTAAAGCGTGTTTGGGGCGATGAGGGAGACTATGTGGGCAGAACCTTAGATGTGTTCATCTCCAAGTTACGTAAAAAGCTAGAAGCAGATTCCAAGATTAAAATAGTAAACATTCGCGGTGTTGGTTATAAGCTCGTTTTAGATGTATAGGCAAAGCATTCATTTGACTTATCATAATAGCCTACAGAATTGCTTTAATTCAAAACCATCCACAATCCGGCTCATTTAAAAACCTGTTTAAAAACTTCTTATTTAACAAAATAACAGTCTCTTTCTTTCCTATTTTTCGAAGGGTAATATTTTTAAAAATAACAGATGAGTATTTTATCTATAATTGGTGGTATACTAACACTTGTCGGGGCCTTGGGTCTCTTTTTATTTGGCATGAAGCTAATGAGCGAGTCCTTGCAAAAAGTTGCGGGTAGTCGCATGCGACAAATTCTTGCTGCCATGACCAACAACAGATTCAAAGGCATTTTAACAGGCTTACTGGTTACAACCACCATTCAATCATCTTCGGCCACAACTGTTATGGTGGTAAGTTTTGTGAATGCAGGATTGCTATCGCTTATTGGAGCAGTGGGTGTAATTATGGGCGCCAACATAGGAACAACTGTAACGGCCTGGGTAATTTCAATATTAGGATTTAAAGTAAGTTTAAGCTTCCTATCCTTGCCATTAATCGGATTAAGTTTCCCATTATTCTTCTCAAAGAATAGCATGCGTAAATCATGGGGTGAGTTCATGATTGGCTTTGCGATTCTATTCATTGGTCTGCAATTCCTTAAAGAATCGGTTCCAGACATTAGAAGCAACCCGGATGCTTTAGGCTTCTTAACAACTTTTACCGATTCGGGTTACCTTTCTGTTCTTACTTTTGTATTGGTTGGAACCCTATTAACCATCATTATTCAAAGCTCAAGTGCTACAATGGCACTTACACTTGTTTTGTGTTACAACGGAGTATTACCTTTTGAACTTGCCGCAGCCATGGTGTTGGGCGAGAATATAGGAACCACCATTACCGCCAACATTGCTGCTTATGTGGCCAATGTATCGGCAAAGCGGGCCGCCCGGGCACACCTGATATTTAATATTTTTGGAGTTGTTTGGATGCTCATTGTGTTCTTCCCATTCCTAAGAGCTATCGATTATTTCATGATGGAAAAGCATGGACTTTCAATTCTATCGCTAGAACTTTCCGATGGTGATTTCGAAAACTTAAAGTCTTTATATCCAATAGCCCTCTCAGTATTCCATACGGCTTTTAATATTATAAACACAGCTCTACTGATTGGTTTTGCTGCATTAATAGCACGACTTGCAACTCGTATGGTTCCGGATGACGAGGAGGATGATGAAGAATTCCGCTTAATGCATATCAACACAGCGCTTGTTTCTACAGGTGAAATTTCATCCATGCAAGCCAAAAATGAAATAGAAAATTTTGGTCACAGGGTGCAAAAGATGTTTAATTTTATCCCTGCCATTTTGCTCGATTTAAAAGATAAAAAATACGACAAGCTTTTAAAGCGTATTGCTAAATACGAAGACATTACCGATAACTTAGAAAGCGAGATAGCCACCTTCCTTACAAAAATCTCGGAAAGCAAAATGTCATACGACACCTCAAAAATGGTTCGTGCCATGCTAAAAATCATTGATGACTTAGAAAGCATTGGTGATGTGATTTATCAGATTTCGCGCATTATTGACAATAATCAGCAAAAGAAAAACAGCTTTAACGACGAACAAAAGCATGAACTCTCTGAGCTGATTGAATATGTTAAGGAAGCTTTTGTGGAGATGAACAAAAACCTAAGCATCTCCTATGGCGATGTTGATTATACCGAAGCTTACAACCTTGAAAAGAAGATCAATAAAAAACGAGACTTGATTCGCCAGAAACACATTGACGATTTGAAAGCGAAAAAATATAAGCACAAAATTGGAGCATACTATAGCGACATTTTCTCGTTGACAGAAAAAGTAGGCGACTATGTTATTAATGTAACCGAAGCCATTAAAGAATATCAAGACTCAGAGTAAAGCAAACTAAGAAGAAGTTTTTATTACAAAGCTCGTCTTGTTATACATGCCGAAAAGCTAATGATGATTTCTCAATTGAGTTTATCATCTGAAAAGCAGATAAACTATTAAGATGTTTTGGATATTCACAGTGCATTCGATCAGTACGTTGTTTGTGATTTGCATCACCGTAGGCTACTAATACTTTTTGCAATCTCTGCATCCAACAGATGCGGCTATCATTCCCTAAATTTGGGCAGGTAGACAAGTATATATATTAACACCGTTAAAAGGTTACAAATATTGGAAATCTCGATGCCTCAATTAAATTAGTTTAATACGACAGATATGTTCGTAAAATTATTTTTATTGATAATTGATTTTATAACCTACTTCCTTTTTTGAGTGATTAGTATTGAGTATGCTTAGAATCCGTCCTTCTGCATCATAAACATACTTTTTAACACTTGTTCTAGGATCATCTGGACGAGAAGTCCTGGTATAAGAATAAGCTATTTCTCTAATAAGATTATCCTTATAGGTGTGTTTTATTTCTTCGGTGGCCGTGTGTTCTCCGTAACTATATTCCTTAGAGAGTAAGTGAATCAATTCTGAGTCTTCGCCCAACACAATTTTGAAATCTTGAGAAGTTCCGTACTTGTTGGTGCCATGCTGCCACTGCTCTTTTAGCTGACCATTATTATGATAACTAAAATTTATGGTATCAATAGTTTGATTGAGATTGTGAAGTGGATTTAGGATAATGGATTTATAGCGAAAAACTTTATTTCCAATTTTAAAGTAAAACGGTTGAAACTGAATGAGTCTATCGTTGTAAAGGTAAACTCCTTTAAGAGCGCAATCTTTCACCTGAATGAGCTCTTGAACTTGCTTCAATTCAAAGCTATAACCGGTATAGGATAAGTGAAGCGTTTGTGTTTCTTCGTTAAAACTACGTTTTACATAAGCGCTTCCTTTGTGTTCACGAGTAACTTTTATGGAATCTCTAGTACTTGCAACTATATTCCAACTTTCAATTTCACTCAGGTTTTGAAGCGGGAATAAAAAGTTTGGATTATAAGAAACACCAGGTTCTTGCACTATTTCAGCTAAAAAGCTATCCCTTAGCTGTATGCTATAATCTTTAGGAAAAGGTATTTCGTTTATGCCATTTCTTAGTTGAAAAGAAGGCTCGTCTCCTTTTTCACGATTGTAAGTAATGTAATATGGTAATTCAAAGTTAAATCCCAAATTGTGTGCATTGCTATAATGGGCATGAATATTTGGGAAGTTAGTGCGAGGTAAGTGACTTAAAGCTATTAGCGAAGACGACCAATACTCATGATTATAAATACCTTCTTTCACAATTTCTTGCTTATCATTAAAGGAAAGGGTGTAGACAGTATCTCCCGTAGGAACCTTAGTGATTGTTATTGAACTGTAATCTTGTGCGATGCCGCAAGAAGTAAAAAAAGGAAGTAATAAAACTAAAAGTATTTTTCTCATTGTATTTGTTTGTTTAGTGCACACAACATTCTAGTGATTGTCGTATTGGGTTCTTCAAGCCACCTAGCTGG
>JBFHES010000026.1:0-28757 GCA_041584015.1 Bacteroidales bacterium | reverse complement strand
TCATATGATATTCAATTTTGAGTGCTTTTTTCAAAAGTCAAAAATAAGTCCTCAAAAGTACAAAAACGGATTGATGAAACTATTTTAACTGATTTTAACTCTTTTTAAGATTTGTCGCCCGCTTAGGTGGAAAATATCACTAAAAATTAAGGTTTCTTTTTATTTGAGATTGGAGCGTTGAGTGCCTATGAATTGCTTTCGATGGTGAGTTATTAGCTAGTGTTTAACGGCTCGAATATGCGTAGTGCGGGATTTCAAGGCACTTCACTTGCAAACCGCTACTCTGTTTATTAATTGTACGAATGCTCAAATTTAGTAAATCACCCCGCATTACGTATATTTATTGTGCTTAGTTATTTCTATTTCAAATCATCTTTTGGTATGTAATTAGAAGGAAATTCCTTTTTACCTTTAGAATCTAATCTACCAATAATCGTTGCTGTTGATGATTTACTTAATTCAAGGTTTGGTGTAAGATGCAAATGTTCTCTAGCTCCATTTGGCAAATATTTATCTTCTACTTGTTCTTGTTTTAATTCTGCTAGATAATTTAGTTGCTTAGCAAGTGATTTTAACCCCTCAGGGTCTCCATGAATTAATACTTCTTTCCATTTCTCAATTTCCCCTTCAAATTCGTCTTCATTTTCGATTATCTTGATATCAAGATGTCCTTCAATTTCATTTCCTTTAATATGGCGGTATTTCATTTTATCTTTTTAAATATTTCTTTATTTCAAAATATGCAATCCAACTTTATCTGCAATTTCCAATATTGGTTTTATTTTTTCATCATCTGTATACCAAAGTATATTAGTCCAATCCCATTTTTCATTATAAATTGCTGATAATTCGGGTAAAATCAAGCTATATCGTCTACCACTTTGCGACCACAAATTATTAAAATCACATTTCCTTAAAATGTCATCTTCTGTCAACGGCTTTTCAATGAAAACTCTAAACTTTCGTTTGTATCTCCATAAATAAGTGTCTGTTGAATTATATAATTCAGTAATTACCTTTTTAAATTTTTCACGACGACTTTTTAACTCATTCAAATCATCATCAATGAATATCAATTTGTCAGATTCATCATTAGTCAGCCAATGGTCAAAAACACTTATGAATACTTTCTTATAAATCCCATTCTCAATAAAAGTCTCGTCCTCCTCTAAAATCCTTTTAAAATCAGGTACATTTTTCTTAATTGTTCTTAATTCTATATCTGAGATATTTGATATCATATAATGCTTCGATGTCTGGTTTAATTAAGCACAACGTTCAAAAAAATACAGGAACTATTCCTTGTCTTGTTTTAGCCGTTTAAGTAACTGGGTCTTGAATTTTTTTTCGGCGATGTAGAAGGCGAGTAACTTTTGTGCCGTGAGTACCTTCGCAAATTCTTTGTAATACTTGGTCTTAATGCTGGCTTCTTGTTCGTTAAAAGTCAAATGCTTGTTGATCATTTCCAATACTTCTTCATCGCCTAGCTGCTTAGCTTTCGATAATGCAATACGGGTGAGTTGTTGCTGTTGCTTTTGTATCGAAGCAAGTTCCTTTGTCATCTCGTTGTAAAGTGGCCAGAATTGTTGTGCTTCTGCTACACTCAAATTCATCTCCTGAGTAATAAAAGCTACTTTTTGGCTATTGATTTTTTCGAGACGGTTATTGTTTGGTTGCGCATGAGTAGCTATAATAATTGTGACAAGGCTGATTAGGAGTAGTATTTTCTGAATTTTCATAATTTTTAGGTTTAAAGATGATTGACTATTTCGCTAATTTCAAGAGATTCCTGCATAAGGTATTCAATAAGATCACTGTCGCTAACGACCTGTTCCGGTTCGGCAAATACATTATCTATGATTATGGTTTCACTAATATTTAGTAGCTCCATGTCTAGCAGAAGTTCTTGTTCTTCGCTAAGCCGGAAGTTGGATGATTTTTCGATGTTTAAAAAATTCATGGTTTGATGAATCACAAAAAACAGAATAATCATTGCAGCAGCCAGCCCAAGCCCGGTAAAAACCGAACTGCGAATTTTATCCCACAAAGGAGTTTCGCGCTCTATAATTTCTTGTTCAAGTGTATCGGCAAATTTTTCAAAATAATCTTCAGGAATTTTAAATGGTGTTGATGCTAACCGCTCCCTTTTGCTTTGATCTATATTTAACTCATCCTGTTCCATGTTCCTGTTTTGACAAACTTTTTCTGATTTAGTTTAATTCTGATTTAATGAATGCCTCAATTTTTTTTACTGCATGATGATAGGATGCCTTGAGTCCACCGACTGTAAGTCCCAGTATTTCTGCAATTTCCTCATATTTCATGTTGTCGAAATATTTCATGTTAAAAACGAGTTTCTGCTTTTCCGGAAGTGTTTGAAGGGCTTTCTGAAATTTCTCATGAAATTCGTCACCATCAAAATAGACATCTTCGCTAAAGGTTTCGCTAAGGTAATCCATGCCGCCTTCCTTGCTGAAAATGTGTTTTCTGTTTTTTTGCTTTATGTAATTTATCGCTTCGTTGGTAGCTATTCTGTAGATCCATGTAAAAAGAGAAGCATCGTTTCTAAACTTTGATAAGTTTTTCCACACCTTGATAAAGGTTTCCTGCATCACATCGTTGGTGTCATCATGAATTAATAACATCTTCCGCAAATGGGAGTAAATTCCTTGCTCGTATTTTTTTACAATCTGTTTAAACACTTTATTTTTAAGTGTTTCATCATGCAAAAAAAGCTGTACTAATTCTGTATCCGTTTTTTGTTCTAACATCCTGTTTTATCAGCTTGTAAAGATACTTCCATATTTGAATATTTATTGTTAAACAGAAAGAATGCTTCAAAGTATAGCTAGCGGATATCATTCATTGTTGGAGCTTCTGAATTATTTAGAACAATTAGCATCGCATTTTAATTTGAGCGGTTTTCATAATTACTATCTTTACCTATATTTTACTACCATGAACTTTAAGAACACCAATATACCAAAGCAATTCTACTCATACCTTAGCGAAAAACCTATTGAACACTGCATTAAGTGCGAAAAGTACTTGCTCGATGATAGAACCATTTATTTTATTGAGAAAGCGATAAAAAATAATGAGGTTGAATTTGAATACGCAATCTGCAGTGATTGTGCTGAGAAAATGAAAGGTACCATGTCGAAGGAGTCTGTTGCAAACATGGAGAACTATTTTAAGGAGAACAGCAACATAAAGGGCTATCAGGAAAAATTGCTTCATGAAGAAGAACTGGAGATTGAGGACTTTATAGAGAACTGCATTGTAACCGGAACAAGCCTCAATGACACGGAGGAGTATCAGCTGGTTGGAGTTTTCGAAGGTGAAAGAATCTATCCATATGCTGTTCCTTTTGCAATTAGCATGCAAGCTACAGAGGAAATTAATGAGATTTTATCGAAAGAAACCAAAGACGAAATGAATGGCTTTATCGATGATTTTATTGGCATACCACCCGAGTGGCGTGAAATAATTAAAACCAATAAACCTGTTTTAATATAGCTGAACCTTTGTTGAGCCGCCCGAGCTAATTCTAAATGTTTTAGTCACCGTGAAAATACTTTGCTTAGAATTTCTTGCTCTGAACACTACCCGATAGTTGCCCGGTTGCAGCACTAATGTTTGCTTGGTCTTTTCCGGATCGAGGTTTGTTAACCAGCTTAGCTCATTGTTCTCAACAAGATATAGGCTACCATATCCATAGGAGCTTGAAAGAAATGTAGCAAGCCCGGGTCGCGGAATCTCAATGGTAGTAGTGGTGCTTTGATTAATCTCTATATTTGGAATACGCAGAATGGGCAATGTTGAAATCTCAAGATCATATTTACCAATAATGTAATTCTCCGATTTGTTAATGGTTTGTGTATTTAGAATGTCGCAACTACCAGGCATGCGCACAAAGAATTGATAGTTTCGGTGCGACGTGGAAGTGGATTTAACAACCAAAGATCCCTGTGGAGCATCAGCAGCTATAATGGTGTGTTTACCCGGATACAGCTTAATGCTGTCGCGCGTCACCTGCGGAATTGTATGCACAACCATATCGTAAGTAACTAATGGGTCGAGCAAAATGGTGTCAGGAACTCCTTTGTTGTTGATGGTGTGCACATAATTATAGAGCATTTTGCCTGAGAAATTATCGTAAAACGTCATGTTTACGTTTGTCTCCGATGGATTTCCGTAGATGTCAAGTAGGTTAACCTGTGCAGTGGTAGAGTTAAGAGCTTGTGAAATCACAATATTAAATACTTCCTTGAATTTTGTTTCATCGGCAGCATCGTAAAAGGTACCTACACAGTCAAAGGTGTTCTTAAGTCCTAAGTCTAAGCCTATCCCAATAACAAATGGTTTTAAAATAACGCCCTGTTTTTGCAAAGCCAGCGATATTGCGCAAGGATCTCCGTCGCACTGTTCAATACCATCGGTAATTAATATTATGATGTTTCGACAATTATCACATTCCGGGAAATCGTTGGCCGCTTGTTCCAGCGAATAAGCAATTGGCGTGGTTCCTTTCGGTCGTAGGTATTCAAGTTTTCGTTTGATTAATTTAATATTTTCGTTGGCAAATGGCACTTCAAGTTTCGTGTCCTTGCAATCTCTCACAGGTTCAACATGCGATTGATGACCATAGATTCGTAAAGCAATATCAACATTCTCAACATGACTCAAACTATCAGCCATTTCTGTTAAAAGCTTTCGGGCAATATTTATTTTAATATCACTTTCCCACCTTCCGAGCATGCTTCTTGAGGCATCAAGAACAAATAAAATACGTGTTCTTGGTTTTTTTTCAGGGTCAACCTGAGAAAAAGAAAAGTTTGTTGAGAGTACTAAAATGCTGATTAGTAAAAGGAAATTAAGCTTTTTCAAGTGTGACTAAATTTTAAGAATTAGTTCCAAATTTGTAATGTTACCAAAAAATGATTGATTTTGCAAAGTGAAAACATTGCAGCATATTGCTTGTTGTAGAACGAAGATTGAAAAGTGATGGGTGAGAACTTTTGGAATACAATTAAAAAGCCAATTTTTGCATTGG
Source organism: Bacteroidales bacterium (assembly GCA_041584015.1). Classification (GTDB taxonomy): domain Bacteria; phylum Bacteroidota; class Bacteroidia; order Bacteroidales; family M50B96; genus JBFHES01. Next base: position 23,701 of record JBFHES010000026.1, on the reverse strand, counting down.
CACCAATGGAAGATGTAACCGATACGGTATTCCGTGAGGTGGTGCTTGGGATTTCTAATCCGGAGTATTTACAAGTTTTATATACTGAGTTTACTTCTACAGATGGACTTTGTCATCCGGTAGGCAAGGATAAAGTGAGCCATCGGTTTTTTGTGAACGAGAGTGAGCGAAAGTTGCTGAAGGAGTTAGGAGTAAAACTGGTGGTGCAAATTTGGGGATCCGATCCAGAGAAGTTTCTAAAGGTAAGTAAGATGCTTACAGAGGAATACGACTTTGATGGAATTGACATTAATATGGGATGTCCTGTGAAAAAAATTGTCAAGAATATTACCTGTTCTGCGCTCATTGGCTACCCTGAACAGGCAAAAGAAATTATTCTCGCAACACAGGAAGGAACACATTTACCGGTAAGCGTAAAAACCAGGACAGGACTAAAGGAGCACATTACCGATACATGGATTCCTCAAGTTTTAGAAACAAAACCAGCTGCATTAATACTCCATGGGCGTACCCAAAAAATGATGTCGAATTATCCGGCAGAATGGGATCAGATAAAATTGGCCAGACAGTTAAGAGACGAATTGGCGCCGGATACTGTGTTCCTGGGTAACGGCGATTTATTCTCCATGCAAGATTGTCAGCAGCGAATTGCCGAAACCGGTGTTGATGGTGTTATGATAGGTCGAGGTATTTTTAAAGATCCTTGGATATTTAATCAGCAACAGCTTGCTCTGTCGGTTGATGAAAAACTGGAGGTTTTAAAACGACATACTGAATTATATGTAAATACCTGGGTGCCGGGTAAGAACTTTAATATTCTGAAACGTTTCTTTAAAATTTATGTCAATGATTTTTATGGAGCATCTGAGCTTCGCGCTAAGTTAATGGAAACAACCAATCTGGATGAAGTACTGAAGGTCCTCGATGGTTTTAAAACGAATATGCAGGTAAAGGGACCGGAAACTGAAAAGTAATCGGCGTGCTTGCTCTGGTAATTGAAGTGTATGCGGGTTTTCTTTTATATCTTTACACTTCAAATTTATTCGCATGTTACAAGCTCCATTTCTACAAGCCGGCGATACTATTGGTATTGTTGCTCCAGCAAGAAAAATTTCCAAAGCCGAGATTCAGCCTGCTGTTGAATTAATTACAAAATGGGGCTTTAAGGTTAAACTTGGTGCCCATTTGTTTAATGAGTACAATCAGTTTGCCGGAACCGATGAACAGCGTATTGCTGATTTTCAGGAAATGATTGATGATACCGAGGTGAAGGCCATTCTTTGTGGCAGAGGAGGCTACGGCTCCATTCGCTTGCTGGAAGGAATTGATTTTTCAAGATTGAAATCTAATCCTAAATGGATTGTTGGTTATAGTGATATAACGGCGTTTCATAGCCATTTACACATGCAAGGGCAGTGCTCATTGCATGCTACAATGCCCATAAATTTCCCCAATAATGCCGAGGATAATGTCTCAACACAAACTCTTTTAGAATTGCTAACTGGTAATCAGTTAACATATCAGGGAGATGGACATGAGTTTAATAAGGACGGAAAGGCAAATGGCATATTGGTTGGAGGCAACCTTTCGATGTTGTACAGTTTAAGAGGCACACCTTATGATGTTGATACAAAAGGGAAAATTTTATTCATTGAGGATTTAGATGAATATCTGTATCATATTGACAGAGTGATGATGAACCTAAAAACTGGAGGAAAACTGGCTAATTTAAAGGGCTTAATTGTTGGCGGCATGTCTGATATGAATGACAATACAATACCGTTTGGCAAAACCGCTAAGGAGATAATTGCTGAGGCTGTTTCGGAGTACGACTTTCCGGTGATCTTCGATTTTCCGGCGGGGCATCAGGACAACAATGTGGCAATGATGTTAGGGGCCGAAATAGAAATGGAAGTTAGTGCATCGGGCTATGAAATAAATTACCTGTAATGGCAGACCATATTGACACGGGAAAACTGGGTGAGGAGCTGGCTGTTTCTTACCTTGCCAAAAAAGGATATAAGATACTTGAGCGCAATTGGCGCTTCAAAAAACTGGAATTGGATATTATTGCACTTTTTGAGAATCGCCTAATTGTTACGGAGGTTAAAACGCGAACCAGCTCCTATTTTGAAAATCCTAAGGATGCTATAACACTAAAAAAACAAAAATTTATTTTTGATGCCGCAGAAGCTTATATCATGCAAACGGATTTAGATGTTGAAATACGATTTGATATTGTTGAGGTGTTGATCGAAAATAACAAAACAAGTATCAATCATATTGAAGGTGCTTTTGCTCCCGGATGGTAGTTGAATGTAATAATGTTTGTACATAAAGAAGTAGAATAATGGAAGAGACGAATAATTTCTTTAAATCATTAAATCTTATACACATTGCTATGCTCGTTGGGCTGGTGGTGTTTTTTGGCTTTGCTTATTTGCTTATTGAGACGGGTGATTTTCCTTCGGATATTGCTCCAGAGACCCAATACATGTTGTCAACAAGTGGAATACTAATCGCAATTGCTGCCATACCTTTGGCCTTTTATATTTTTAGCTTACGAGCAAAAAGAGCCAGACAAACAGCAAACCCTGCTGAAAAATTGGAGATTTATAAATCGGCTGTTATCCTTAAATTGGCGCTAATTGAGCTCGCTGGTTTCACTAATTCTATTCTATTCCTTGTTAGTGGCGATCAACAAAGTATGTATCTTGGCATTATGACATTACTTGTGATGCTTGTGGCTCGTCCAAGTGAAAACCAATTTAACGAAGATTTTAAATCATCAGAATTTTAGGAATAAAAAAACTCCTGTTTTTCGATAAATGCAATTTACGATAAACAGGAGCCGATATTTATATGTTCGCTTCTTTAATCCAGATCGAATTCTTCCTCAACAAACTTAATTCCGTATTCTTCCAGCTCAGCAAGAACGGGTGTATACACATCTTCTTCTACAGGAGCAATAACGCCTGTTTTAGTAATCTTACCGGTTAGCAATAATTTGGTTGCAATGGCCACAGGAATACCTACTGTAATAGACATAGCGGTGTCGCTGGTGTCTTTCCCGATAACTACTAATGAGGAGACAATCTTTTTCTTTTTGCCAGCAAGTTCATATTCGAACTGATGTTGCATCACAATCATGTCCTTATCATCTGGGTCGAGGCTCCACTTTTGTTCTAGTCGGTGCTGTAGGATTTGTGCCGGTGTTACATCAGATAAACCAATCTTCTCGTCTGAAAACATTTCAAGGTAGTTCAGTTTTTCCATTTCCGGAGAATCAAGGTCAATACCAACATATTCGCATACCTTATTCTCAACAGGCTTAATTGGATCATAAGCCAGGAACATGTTCATGAACTCACGATAAGTGATTTCCTCTGAGTTGTCAACTTTAAAATCATTATTAGTTAAACCCAATTGAACAAATACATTCCAGGCTTTTGAATAACCCGGACGACGCATTGTTCCTCGGAACATGGTTGGGATATCTTCTAACCCATATGTTTTTAAATAAATTAATGAATCACGATTTGGATACACTTCAAAATCACCAACATCTAATACACTTGCTTCTTCAACGCGAGTAAATAATTTATGATAGGGTATATATTTGTACCTGTTGTGTTTGCGGTAACGAGAAACGCCCTGGCCAGCAAGAACAACATTTCTAGGGTTCCAGGTAAATTTATATTTCCACGGATTAGTATCATATTCAGGAGCCACTAGTCCACCTGTAGATGATTTAAATGAGAGTAATTTGCCGCCGTCTTTTTTAATGCGGTGTATCACTTTCATGGCCGACATATGATCGATGCCGGGATCAACACCTATCTCATTCAGGAACAGCAGGTCTTTTTGCTTAACCTTATCTGAAAGAGCCAAAACTTCTTCTGAAATGTAAGAAGCTGTAACCATATGTTTACTATGTTCTAAACACATATTGGCAACAAGTGGGTGCATGCGAGCCGGTAGCATAGAAATTACAACGTCCGCAGCTTTTACTTCAGTTTCAAGTTGTTCTTGGTTCGATACATCGAATTTAAAGGACCTCGCCCTTTTATGTCCTTTAACCTTTCTTTGTGCAGTTTCCAGATCGATATCGCCAACGCAAATTTGCCAATCCAGTTCTTCTGATTTTTCGAGTAGGTAATTAATAAGGCTTGTTGAAGACAAGCCTGCCCCTAATAATAGAATTTGATTCATCTGTGAAATATTATTTCAATGTCTTACTTAGCGTGCTAACTTTACATTTTTTATGACATAAAAATAGAATTTATTTAACAGTGAAAAACATGTTTTGTGTCATATTTAACTTTGCATAGGTGATTGAACTAAAATTTAACGTAATTCAATAATTAGTAGAAACATGGGTGCTTCGGTGTTTTTAAAAGCCTTGAAAATTGATGAGTCATGGATGGATTTCTTAAGTGATAGCATCCTTGCAGAATTGAGCGTAATCGAAGACGACTTAGCCGATGATTTGAAGAAAAACCTGATTACACCAGACCCGAACAAAGTATTGCGTTTTTTGGAGTTGCCTCTCCATGCTTTTAAAATACTTATTCTTGGGCAAGACCCATATCCTCAAAAAGGAGCCGCTACCGGCCGGGCTTTTGAGGTTGGCAATCTATCATCATGGGAGGAGCCATTCAGGAACGTGTCGCTGCAAAATATTATCCGCGCAATTGTTAAGTCTACCCATAACGAGGTTTTTAAATTTAGTGAAATAAGGAAGCAGCTTGGTAAAACAATATTGCTGGCGCCTCCTGCAAAACTGTTTGTTGATTGGGAGCAACAAGGGGTGTTATTATTAAATACAGCCTATACCTGTAAAATTGATCAACCAAACAGTCACACTAAAATTTGGAATAATTTTACAGAGGCTTTACTTATTTATATCAAAGATAGAATGCCAGAGCTTATTTGGTTTGTATGGGGTAACAATGCTCAATGTGCCCTTGAAGGTGTTCATCCTAAGAATGCAATATTTACATATCATCCGAGCCGATGCAACCCAAGGCCCAATGATTTTCTATATGGCGAAACCAATTGCTTTGCGCTAACTGCTTATCTGGTAACATGGTTAGGTTGCGCCGATGCCCCTCAACAAATGACGCTTTTCCCTGTTGTTGAGTAGGGAAGGGATATTCGATTTTTACAAGTGTTCTGAAAGTGTTGCTGCATCTATATATTTTGATGAATGGATTATTTTTTAAGATGAAAGTGCAACTTGTTTTGATGAACGGCGTAGAAATGGACAACGAAATCTTCAAAACTCTAGGAAAATGTTTAAACTTGTACTCAACAGCGCGATCACATTAATTGCAATATTCGCCATCTCCTTTTCAGGATTGACTCAGACAACCTATTATTTTGATCCAACAAATAGTAACGACCCTTTAGAGGACGGATCCATGTTGCACCCTTTCGATTCATATGAAGATATTGACTGGGAAGATTACGGTGTCTATCTTTTAAAGAGAAATACGACCATGACGCTTAACTCAATGATTACGCTAGAAGCTGATTATGTAGTTTTTGGTGCTTATGGTACAGGCGACAGACCAGTTGTTTATTCAACTACAACACAGCATGTTTTTAAAGCATGGCAAAAGTGGGATGTTGTTTTTCAGGACCTTGAGATTGATGCACCCAATGCTGTGAGTGGTATTAATTTTCTTGGCAACTTAACACGCAATGCTACCGTCCAGAATTGTAAGATTCATGGAATGGAGTGGGGTGTGCGAGGAATTAATGGATGGTCCGGAATGACGATTCTTAACTGTGAGATTTTTAATACCGAGAACGATGGAATTTATGCAGAGGTAGATAGTATTGAAATTGCTCATTGCAACATCTATAATGTTAATCTTGCCTGGTTTGAGAATCAAAATCAAAGCTACTCAAGTGGCGACTGTATTCAATTGAATGGTGCATGTGATAACTTCTATGTGCATCATAATATTTTAGATCATTCATCAACCGGAAACAAGTTCTGTTTCATTGCCGGAGGTGATCCTAATTCATCGGGTATATTCGAGTATAACACTTGTATCGGTGATTCTGCACTTGTATTTGCATGCTTGTACATTCAACCATCTCTTTCAGACATTCATATTCGATACAATACATTGTCGTCTGCACAAACCGGAATTTATTGTAATGCAATGGGGGCCAGTATTTATTACAATGTAATCGAAAAATGCGATGTGGGTGTAAATATGGTGAATTATAGCTCAGCAGTGAATACCATATATAACAATGTATTCTACAATAATCATCTGGGATATGCATCAAATTTTAGTGCAACCGAACTAAAGAACAATATTTTTTACAACGAAGGAACTAATGATCGAGCTTTTGGCTACCCATACAGCAACATCATCACTACAGATTACAATGTAATTTATCCTGAGCATGTTGATTTTATTGAATACTCGTATGCAACTTATAATACGCTGGCAGATTATCAGAGTGCCTCAGGAAATGCAGCAAACTCATTATCTGTAAATCCAATGTTTATTGATGCAGCAAATGGTAACTTTCATTTACAAGCAAATTCACCTTGTATCGGAGCCGGAATAGGGGTAGGTTTAACGCAGGATTTCAGTGGCGCGGATGTACAACCTGCTAGTGTTGATTGTGGCATCTACCAATTTAGTGGTCAAACTGTTCAAACAACCAATATCCTTCCAACATGGGACTATGTTAACTCTATAAATTCACATACCATTAATATTCCACCTACAGCTAATCTTCTTGTCGTTGGTGATTCAATTGAAGATGGCGATTATATAGGTGTATTTTATGAAGATGCTGGAGACTTCCTTTGTTGCGGATATTCTCAATGGAACGCTGCAGGATGCACAATTACTGCTTATGGCTACGACGGTGTTAATCCGGGATTACAACCAGCTGAAGAATTGAAGTTAAGGGTTTGGAAAGTGGCTAGCGGTGTTGAATACGCAGGATGTGCTAACTATGAAACAAGCTACCCTGATACCTGTTTGTATAATTTAAATGGTCAGAGTTGCATTCAGATGTTACTGGCAAAAGAAATAACTAATCACAGCTTAGTGTTTAATCAAGGATGGAATCTGTTTTCAAGTTATATCAATCCAATAAACGCGAATATGGAATCAGTATTTGCAAATCACGCTTCGAATGTTGAGATTGTAAAGGAAGAGGGCGGAGACATTTACTGGCCACAATTTAATGTTAATCAGATTGGCGATATTCAGCCTGGTAAAGGTTATATGGTTAGAGTTTCAGATACCATGGTTGTAGATCTGCTTGGTGTACAATTAGTGCCTGAAGAAATCCAATTAACCTTGGTGCATAATTACGGATATATTGGATTTCCTTATCCTGCTCCTGCACCCATCTTGTCTACATTAGATGCCGTAATTACAGATGTGGAATTAATTAAAGATGAGAATGGACTCATTTGCTGGTTGGATTATAACATTAACGAGATTGGTGTTTTTAATCCAGGCGAAGGATATCAAATAAAAATGAAGAATACAGTTTTATTTACTTATCCATCAGAATTGTAATAGTTGTTAAGCAGTTGGCGGGCAGCTTCAAAGCTGCTTACATTTTTAGCCAACACCTTTTTTTCAAGCTTATTTATTAAAGTTTTTATTCGTGGATCGTTGTAGAAGTTATTCTGCAACGATTCGTTTATTGTTTCATACATCCAATAATTGCCTTGTCTGGATCTGTTCAGTTCAAAATAATTATTAGCAGCTAATTCTTTTGAGTGATCCATTATGGTTTGCCAAATTTCACGAATACCATTCCCTTTAACAGCCGAGCAGGTATGCACTTGCGGTGACCATCCCGACTCAGTAACTGGGAATAAATGAAGTGCATTACGATAAACGCCTTTCGCTATTTCGGCATGCTGTACATTTGTTCCATCTGCCTTGGTTATGGCAATTGCATCTGCCATTTCCATAATTCCACGCTTGATGCCTTGCAGCTCGTCTCCTGCACCGCCAAGCATTAACAGTAGAAAGAAATCGACCATGGAGTGCACGGCTGTTTCCGATTGGCCTACGCCAACTGTTTCAATAAATATAGTATTGTATCCGGCAGCTTCGCACAGAACAATCGATTCGCGAGTCTTTCTTGCTACACCGCCTAATGATCCAGCCGATGGACTTGGGCGTACAAAACAGTTTGGATCGTTGGAGAGTATTTCCATGCGGGTTTTGTCGCCTAGGATACTTCCTTTTGATTTCTCACTGCTAGGGTCAATGGCTAATACGGCAAGCTTGCGGTTCTGATCGATAGCATGTTTTCCGAAGGTTTCGATAAACGTACTCTTGCCTACGCCAGGAACTCCGGTAATGCCAATGCGAATGGAGTCGCCAGAGAATGGCAGGCACTTTTCAATAATCTCCTGTGCAATTGAATTATGCTCAGGAAGTGAACTTTCTATTAAGGTAATAGCTTGACTAAGAATGGCCCTGTTGCTTTCTCTAATGCCTTGAACGAATTCTGAGGCTGTAGGAAGCTTTTTACGCTTTTTCTTAAAACGAGATATCGCATTTGGATTAATTGAAGGTGGTTGTTCAATGCCTTCGTTAACCTTTAATCCATTAAACTCTTTTCTGTTTTCGAAATACTCCGTCTTTTTCTTTTGTTTCTCGCTCATCACCGTTGCATAAACTATTGGACAAAAATAAAAATAGCTTCCCGATTAAGGAAGCTATTTCATATATCATTTGTTCAAACTGTATTATTTCTGGTTCGGCAGATTAATAAGTCCGGTAACCTTAAGAGTAACTGTTGGGTTTACAGGGTCGTTTGTAATTACTGTAATAGTTTTGTTTTGCTTGCCTTTTTTTCCTCTTGAACGGAATGTAACATCAATTTTACTTTCCTGTCCAGCTGGAATAACTTTTAGATCAGGAGCAACTGCAGTACAACCACAACTTGATTTTACTTTACGAATAATGAGATCAGATTTACCTGTGTTCTTGAACTTAAATGTAGAACTTGCAGATTCACCTTGAGTTAATGTTTTAAAGTCAAATACTTTTGTTTCAAATTCAATTTTAGCAGCTTTTGCTAATTCTTGAGGGCTTAGCTTTGAAAAGTCTTCCTGGATATCAGCACTAATTGTTAAACGATTGTCTCGTTTCTTTGGATCGAAGGTGCCGTTAAATACAACAGGTACACGATCAAGAACGAATCCCCAGTCACTTTTACCTTCAGCTGTGTAAGTGAAAATGATCTTACCTTTCGCCTTAGGCTTTAAAGTTGCTGGAACCGCTTTTAATGTAATATGACTTGGTACTCTTTCGAAAGAAATTGCCACTGCTTCTTCACTTGGATTGTAAACAAGGAAGGTGTCGGTTTTAACATCCGTTCTGGTTGTTCTTTGTAATGCAATGTGATTGGTATTTAATCTTACCGGCGACATTTCAATTGGGTAGATATCATTGATGCCTCGGTCGCGAGCAATTACATTTCCTTTAATACGAAGAATAACCTGCTGGTTTTCTGCATTGCTAACAACTTTAATGTTCTTATTAAATACACCTGGACGGTTTTTAGGATCGAATGCAACTTTTATCATTCCTGATCCACCTGGTGCAATTGGTGCTTTTGACCATTCTGGAGATGTACAACCACAGTTAGGCTTAACTTCTGTTAATACTAACGGCTGTTTTCCTGTATTTTTAAAAGTAAATGAATACATAGCCGGTCCGTTGCTTTCTTTTACGGTACCGTAATCATGTAATGTTTTTTCAAATTCGATATAAGCTTTTTTGCTTTGTGCTGTTGTGTTTTGAACTAAGCCCAAAGCAAACACTACTAGTAAGCTAAGAATTACTTTTTTCATAGTTAATAAATTTAAATTTCTGTTATTAATGATTTTATCTGATTCCTGTTTTCGTCTTGCAATATTAATGCAAAACATTTTAAATCTGAAACAATGGCAAAGTTATTTAAAACCGTTCTTCATAGGTGCTAAGCACTGTTAATTATTGTTAAATTGAAGATACTAAGCAGTATAATGTATACTTAAATACGAAGTAGTTTCCTAAACCTATGCTTGCCTTACAAATCGTGTTCCATAAACTTCGTGTTGCACGATTTTTCCATCCAACCTCAAGGTAAAACGTGGTGTTCTGAAATGTGCTTTAGATCTGCGCATTTTATGGAGAGCTTGCTTACGCATGTAATATTAATTGAACATAGATAGAACTCCAAAGCCATTGCACGAATGCAACTTTGTTTCTTACACATATTTGAATCTTGCTTTGTCATAAAACTATGATGAATTAACTTTTACAAAACTATTGCATCAATTCAATAGGGGATACAGAATTTGGTTAACTTGTGTTAATTTGAACTAGCCAATTCACTTAATATTTCCTAATTAGCTCTTTCGATAAATAGTAAAAATGTTAAAATCATTTAAAAGAAATAGCAATATACTGCGTTAGGTACCATAATATCGCTATAATCGTGTTTTAGTTAAATTGAAAAAAACATTAAACTAGCTAGAGTTTTGTTATTTTTACTGACCACTTTTAACGCTTATAAATTGACAATAAAGACAAGCAAAATATATTGGGTTCTGCTCTTGACCATGTTTATGCTACTGCCGGGTATGCTTAGCGCACAGTTTTATAATGGTATGCAAATGCAGTTTGGAAAGAATCGCGTACAGCATCGCGAGTTTTTATGGCAGTATTTCCGTTTCGAGAAATTTGATACTTATTATTATGTGAATGGGCGCGAATTGGCTGAATATACCGGACAGGTTGCCCAGGAGGAATTGCCAAAGATTGAGAGTTTCTTTCAACATAATATGGAGAAGCGCATCATATTTATTGTTTACAACAAACTTTCAGATTTTAAGCAAAGTAATATAGGTCTGCTAACCGGCGATCAAAATGATAATATTGGCGGTGTAACACAAATCATCAATAATAAAGTGTTTCTCTATTTTGAGGGAGACAGAAAGAAATTAAAAGAGCAGGTAAAATCTGCTATCGCTGAGGTTATTCTGAACGAGATGATTTATGGCTCTAACTTCAAGGAGCGTTTGGCCAACTCCACTTTAATAAATATTCCGGAGTGGTACAGTAAAGGCTTGTTCACCTATTTATCCAAAGACTGGGATTTCGAAACTGAAAATCGAGTGAAGGACGGCGTTTTGAGTGGCAAATATGAAAAGTTTAACCACCTCTCTGGCGATGATGCTGTTTATGCTGGTCATTCAATTTGGAAATATATTGCAGATACTTACGGAAAAAGCACCATACCTAATATTATCTATCTTACTCGTATTCATAAAAACCCCGAAGAGGGATTTCTGTATGTGTTAGGTATCTCTTTCGAGAGCCTGGCTTTTGAATGGATGTATAGTTTAAAAGAGCGATATACAAAAGAGTTGGAAGGACAAACAGAACCTGATGTTGCCAATAAAATTGTAAAGCCTAAAAAGGGCAGCAGGGTTACCGATGCTTGTCTAAGTCCGGACGGAAAGCAAATTGCCTATGTTACAAATCAAATGGGGCGCTATAAAATTTGGCTTTATAATATTGAGAGTGGGAAGAAGAGGAAAATCTTTCAGCGGGAACATAAACTTGATCAGATTACCGATTATACCTACCCTGTATTGGCGTGGCATCCATCTGCTACAATATTGAGTTTCATTATTGAGCGAAAAGGTAAAACCTTGCTCAATCTATATAACCTCGATACCAAGCAAACAGATGTAACACAGTTGTTCTATTTTGAGAAAATACTTGATTATTCCTATTCCGATGATGGCTTTAAATTGGTAATGTCAGCAACTATCAAAGGGCATAGCGATTTGTATATTCATAATTTATTGGGGCATACAAATGAGCAACTTACTTTTGACTTTGCCGATGATCTGAATCCAAGGTTTATTAATAATTCCAATAGTATTGTATTTAGCTCCAACAGGGCCAGTGAGATAATTGATAACAGTCTGGGGGCAGATGTGGAGATAAATGACTCGCATGATATTTTTATTTATCATCTAAATAGCAAATCGAACGTTCTTACGCGTCTAACGAATTCGCCTTATGTTGATGATGTAAAACCTCTTGAAATAGATAAGAACAGATATTCATTCCTAAGTAATGAGAATGGTATTTTCAACAGATATTTAGCTGAATTTGATAGCACCATTAGCTACATTGACACCACAACACACTATCGCTATTTTACAATTTCAAAGCCATTGAGCAACTACACCCGAAATGTGAATAGCTTTGAGATGAATGACGATGATGATTTGTTGGAGACTGTTTGGTACAATGATAGAGATTACATTTTGCTTAGCAAGAATAATAGACTGCAACCAGTGGCAGGTAAACTAGGAACAACCAGCTATAGATTAAAGCACACAAGAAATATAATTGCTGAGGATAGCGTTGAGCAGGCGAAAATGCAAAAGCTTGAGCAGGAAATTGAAGAAATTGAAAAAGCAGAAGAGTTATCGAGTGATAGTTTAATTGATATTACTTCGTACAAATTCGAGGTGGAAAAGCAAAACTCTCCGGTGCGTAAAAAATTCCTGTTAAAAAAGAAAAGGGCAATGGAGTTTATTTTGCCAAAGTCGATTTTTTACAATACAGCCTTCTACTCCAATTATATGGTAAATCAGATAGATTTTAGCTTCTTAAATGCATCTTACCAGACATTTACAGGCGGAGCGGTTTATTATAATCCTGGATTAAACTTCTTTTTTAAGGTGGGCTTGCTTGACCTTTTTGAGGATTACCGGATTACCGGAGGTATGCGTTTGTCAACAGATTTTGAAAGTAATGAATATTTATTGAGTATTCAGAATTTAAAGAAGCGAGTTGATGAGGAAGTTATTTTTCACAGACAAACGTTTAGGGAAATAGGTGAGGAGTTCGCACTGAAAAACTATACGCACGAGCTAATGTATATCCGAAGATTGCCATTCAGTCAGGTGGCGGCTGTTGAATGGACTGCTACCGTAAGGAACGATCGGAATGTGTTTTTGTCGAGTGATAATGTGACGCTTAATGCCGACAATATTTATAAAACCTGGGGTGGACTAAAAATGTCGTATACCTTTGATAATACAAGGCAAATTGCACTTAACCTTTATAATGGTACTCGGTTTAAACTCTTTGCCGAATCTTTCTGGAAAATGGAATCGGAGTCATCGAGTTTATATGTAGTTGGTGCCGATTTTAGACATTACATACCCATTCATAGAGAGATAATATGGGCGAATCGATTTGCGGCAAGTACATCTTTTGGCAGCAGTCGTTTAGTCTATTACCTTGGAAGTGTAGATAACTGGTTAAGCTTTATTTCCTCAGAAGAGGTATTCGATAAATCTGTTGCAATTGATCCGTCGCAGAATTTTGAATACCAGACACTCGCCTCAAACATGAGGGGCTTTAGGCAAAATATAAGGAACGGAAATAGTTTTGCTCTGTATAATTCTGAAATCAGGATTCCAATAGTTCGATATCTAATGCGTAGACCGGTGAATAGCGACTTCTTTGCTAATCTGCAAACCGTTGGCTTTTTTGATATTGGTACTGCATGGTCGGGCCCTGACCCTTATTCACAAGCCAATGCCTATAATTATACTGTTGTTGAGAATGGCCCAATTACCGTTACCCTTAATAAAGACATTGAGCCAATTGTATACGGCTATGGTTTTGGCTTAAGATCCAGATTACTCGGCTATTTTATTCGTGCCGATTGGGCATGGGGTGTAGAAGACCAAATTATCCAGCCTCGAATGTTTTATTTATCTTTGAGTTTGGATTTTTAGCACAGCAAGCATACACGGTTGTTATCAATTCTCGAATTGAGTGCTGTCCTGCAATCATCTGAATATATAAATCGATTTAATTCAATAGTGCATTTATGAATGACATAATTCTACTACTAATGATAGGACTCCTTGCAGGCTTTGTTAGTGGCGGCTTGGGTGTTGGCGGAGGTATTATTATAATACCTGCCTTGCTTTTTATTATGGGGTTTACCCAGCATCAGGCGCAAGGAACAAGCTTAGCTATTATGGTGGCACCCATCGGGCTTATAGCTGCCTTTAATTATTACAAGCAAGGTTATGTGAACATTAAATTTGCGGCCATTATACTTATTGCATTTTTTATAGGGAGTTACTTCGGTTCTGCTGTGGCAGTTAACATACCGGGTAAGGCTTTGCAGAAAGTTTTTGGTGTAATGCTGCTTGTTGCCGGAGCAAAAATGATTTTTGCGAAATAGAATAAACATGAATATGAAATCAGATATAAAGAAACTTGCAAAGGAATACTTTAAGGATATTGTTGAAATAAGGCGAACGATTCATGCAAACCCCGAGCTTTCTTTTCAAGAGGAGCATACTTCAAAGTATATTCAGGAGAAGCTGCGCGAATGGGATATTCCTTTTGAAGCTGGATATGCCGGGAATGGTATTCTTGGTGTAATTAATGGGGGCAAACAAGGAACCAAAATTATTGCCTTACGGGCAGACATGGATGCTTTGCCACTTACAGAACAAACTGCTGTACCTTTTAAATCGAAGAATAGTGGCGTAATGCATGCTTGTGGTCATGATGTGCATACTTCTTCTTTGCTCGGAACAGCAAGGATTCTGAATCAAATAAAGGACCAGCTCTCGGGTACTGTCCTTTTGGTCTTTCAACCAGCAGAGGAGTTAATTCCCGGTGGAGCAAAACCTATGATGGATGCAGGCGTTTTTAGTAAATACAGACCTGACTTAATTCTAGGGCAACATGTAATGCCATCCATGGAGGTAGGTACAGTTGGTTTTAAGGATGGAATGTATATGGCTTCATCAGATGAAATCTATCTCACAGTTAAAGGGCGAGGTGGACACGCTGCAATGCCTCACCTTATAGATGATACCGTGTTAATTGCCTCTCATATTATAGTTGCTCTACAACAAGTGGTCAGCAGAAATGGAAATGCAGCTATACCATCCGTGTTGTCTTTTGGTAAAATAATTGGGAATGGAGCCAATAATATTATTCCGGAAGAGGTTCGAATTGATGGAACATTTCGAACCATGAACGAAGAGTGGCGAGCAAGGGCAAAGCAATTGATTATTCGAATAGCCACGAATGTGGCTGAATCGATGGGAGCTACTTGCGAGGTTGTAATTAAGGATGGCTATCCATTTCTTGTAAATGATACACAAGTGACTAAAACAGCCCGATCATTCGCCGCAGATATGCTAGGAGAGCAAAATATTGTTGATATGGATATTCGAATGACTGCTGAGGATTTTGCCTATTTCTCGCAAGAGTACCCTAGTTGTTTTTACCGACTAGGAACAGGCAATATGAAAAAGGGCATAATTGCACCATTGCATTCTCCAATGTTTAATGTTGACGAGAATGCTATTGAAACAGGAATGTCGACCATGGCTTGGATGGCCTATTCCTTTTTAACTAAATAGATTTGCTTACATCGCTTGCATGTAAAACAATTGCTCTTAACTGTTGTTTGTTTTCGATAATTCAATCATTATGGAACTTCGAAATTTTACGCTTCTGGCACTTAGAATTATTCTTGCGATTATCCTTCTAATTAATGGCTTGAATAAATTCTTTAATTTTATTCCGGTAAATTATGCAAGTGCCGAGTCTGTTCAAATGATTGAAGGACTGCTAGCAGTTGGTTATTTCTTTAAACTATTGGGAGTTCTTGAATTGCTTATTGCTTTATTTTTATTGATTCCTCAATTAGTGCCCATTGCTTTGCTTATGCTTTTGCCTATTAGTGTGAATGCGTTTTTATTTCATGTTTTTACCGACAAGGGACAGCTTGGCATGTCCGCAGCTGTTTTTGTTTTGAATGTTTATATTGCATTGTCATATATACCATACTTTAAATTACTAATCGTCAGAAGGTCCAATACTAATCAATAGCAATCCAACTACATGCTGTTTATATAGCTTTTGTCCGTCTGCTAAAAAAAATACCTATGAAAAAAACACCAGATATTCAGTACCCGGTTCACAATCTAATTAAAGAACGTTGGAGCCCACGGGCATTTTCTACTAAGTCGGTTGATAATGGAAAAATTTTAAGCTTATTTGAATCTGTGCGATGGGCGGCATCAAGCATGAATGAGCAACCGTGGCGATTTATTTATGCCAGTAAGGAGAATAAAGACGGTTGGGACAAACTCTTTAGTTGCCTGAATGAATGGAATCAGAACTGGGCAAAAACGGCAGACGTTCTGATATTAACAATGGCAAAGATGAATTACGATCATAAGAACAGACCCAACGAACATGCCCTCTACGACCTTGGCCTTGGTTTAGGAAACATGACAACACAAGCAACTTCTATGGGTTTGTACATGCATCATATGGGCGGCTATCATGCCGATAAAGCTATTGAAGTATTTGGTATTAATGAGCCATTGAAACCAATTAGCATGATTGCTTTGGGTTATCCTGGTGATGTAGCGCAAATACCAAACGATATTGCAGAAAGTGAGTATAATCAGCAGGAGCGCATACTTGTTGATGAATTTGCAATGGAAGCTTAAAAAGCAATATATAGATATTTATGAAAGAAGTGGTTGCTCTTTTGGGCTGCCACTTTTTTTATGCTATTTAAAGTTACGCTGACGCATTGCCTCGTATACTAATATTGCGGTGGCATTCGATACATTTAAGGAATCAATCATTCCTCGCATGGGAATCATAATGCGCTCATCAGCATGTTTTAGCCAAAATGGGGTAAGGCCTGTTGATTCGGTGCCCATCACAATAGCACAGGCTTCGGATAGATTTGTTTCATGATAAAACTTGCTGGCTAAAAGTTCGGCAGCGTAGCTTTTTATTTGTTTCTCTTTCAGAAATTCAAGCGCCTCGCTATTTGTGCAAACAGCTGTTTGCACGGAAAACAAGCATCCGATGCTCGATCTTATCACGTTGGGATTATAAAGGTCTGTTCGTTCGTCGCAAACAATAACCGCATCGGCACCAGACGCATCTGCAGACCTTAGAACAGCACCAAGGTTTCCTGGTTTTTCAACGGCTTCCAGCAGAATGATTACCGGGTTTTTTGAGAGCCTCAGGTCTTGGAGCTTGTTTGGTTTTGGACGAGCCAGTGCAAGCAGCCCTTCGGTAGATTCGCGATAAGCAATTTTCGCATATACTTCTCTGGATATCTCGAATACTTGTGCAGTGCCGGTATGCTCCGGGGCGGCAATTAATTCCGGACAATAATATATTTGTTGGATGTCGTAATTGGCCTCACTTGCCAAACGGAATTCGCGCAAGCCTTCAATAATAAACAGTTGTTGTTTTTTACGTTCTGCTGATTTCTGAAGCTTTACAATGTTTTTTATACGATTGTTCTGGGTGCTGCTAATGGTTTCCGCTTTCATGGTGCAAAGGTCGAAAATCATTTAAGAATCTCAAACTCTACCCGTCTGTTTAAAGCACGTCCCTCCGGGTTGTCAGTTCCATCATCATTTTTATTTGGTGCGATTGGTCTTTGTTCACCGTAACCACGCGCCTTAATTCGCCTTTTTTCAATTCCTCTCGATATCATGTAATTTCCAACCGAACTGGCCCTTCTTTGTGAGAGCGTTAAATTGTAGTCATCATTTCCTTTACTATCGCTATGTGCTGAAATTTCTATCCGAATATCCGGATTGTCAGACATCATTTGATAGAGAGTTGAATCAAGATAGGCCATTACTTCTGGACGCAGTTTGTCGCTATCAAAGTCGAATAAAATATTTTCCAGTACAATTGGCTTATCTGGAATAATATCAAGCTTAAAATCAAAATTAAGTGTATCGGATAAGAAATAATCCACCGTTGAAACATTGAACGATTTGTTCAGGTATTTGTCAGCTTTAACCATTACCTGGTACAATTCACCAGGTTCTAATTCCAGTTCAAAGTCTCCATCAGTAATGGTATCCGATCTCAGTAAAACTGTCTCTTTCGAATTTTGGTCGAAGATGTAGAGCAATACTACTGGATTCTCAAGAGGAGGAAGGCCTTCCTCCGCCATCTCACTTACCTGTGCTGCAATGGAGCCTCTTACAAAAACATTGATGTATTCTTTCCAGCGAAACTCGTATATGTCGTCGCAACAATTGTAATAACTAAAGGCATATCCGCCATTTCTGTTGGAAACGAAAAATCCGTCTTTTGTCTCAGTTCCTCTGGTATAGTAAAGATCGTCTGCGTTTGAGTTAAACGGATAGCCCAGGTTCTCAGGTTCTGTCCAGCTTCTCTTGTATCCGTTTGATTTAAACAGATCGAAGCCACCGATGCCAGGCCAACCAGTAGATGCAAAGTAGAGTCTGCTGTTATTGTTGTCAACAAAAAGCGAAAACTCGTCGCCCACCGTATTTAGTTTTTTACCAATATTTTTAGGTTCGTCATATTCTTTTTTTCGCTTGTCGTAAGTAGAGTACCAAATATCATAAGACCCTTCACCATTGGGTCTGTTAGAGATAAAATATAATACTTCCTTGTCGGGAGACTTTGGGTCTCGGCCAACTGCCGGATGCGTGCTGGTATATGATGCTGAATTAATACCGTTACCCAGACGTTCTGGGTCTGTCCATTTACCTTCTTTTTTTGAGCTTACATAAATGCCACAGATTAAGTCGTTATCGAAATTATAAACACATCTTGTAAAGTAAAATCGACTTTGATCCGGTGAGAAACATCCATTACCAGTGGTCGCATCCAAACTATTAAAAGGTCCTTCGAATTCTTGCCCACCGGTCCATTGATAGTCTTTTTTTGTGGCAATGAAAAAGCGTTTTGAAGGTTTTTGCTCATCAATTTCAAGCACCTTATTCGTTGGGAGTGTTGCATAAAGCAAGGTTGAGTCATTAATCATGAATGGCGAAAATTCTGAATATACCTTGTTCACCGACGTGTCAAGCAGGTTAATCATGATGTCTGTCTTGTTCTTGTATAGACTATCAGCCATCATGCAGCCAGCAATCTCAGCGTCCAGTAGTTTCTTTAAATCTCTGTCGGTATCAAATCCTTTATAGATGCGTTTAAATTCATTGAAATTTTTAAGTGCGGATTCATTTGCTCCTGACATTTTTAACATCCGGGCATGATAATAAAGTGCTTCGCGGTAGTTCACCTTATCCATATTATAAACCTTAAGGTACCAATCTGCAGATTTGGTATAGTCGCGAATTAAACTCAGATCGTGTGCCAACTTATAGGCCATTTTAATGTCGTCCGGCTTTTTAATGCAATAGCGCTCCAGTAATGGAATGGCACCATAAATATCTCCTTTTTTTAACAGAGTTTCTGCCCGACGTTTTAGCTTGCCAGCACTGTCTTGGGCATGTGTATTTTCAAGTGGGAAAAGAAATAAGACGAGTAGCGCCGCTATTCCTATGAAATGATATGTTTTGAGATTACGCATGGATTCAATCTATTGTCGGTTACAAGGAATAAGTGATGGGTTAACAGCAGCATTAAACCCACGATAGATAAAGTAAACCTCGAACGCTCCTTGATAGTTGGTGGCAGGTTGTAGCTCCGAAATGTTAATGTCGTAGCTCAATCCGTACTCCATCGTAAATGACTCTAAACCTAAATGTATTATTAGAGCATCAATGTTTCTTGAATAACCTGATCGAAGCATCATGCCCGTTTTCATCTTTTCAATTTTATAATCATTGTCTGGCACTCGTAGTTTAATATCGGAACCAGCCAGAAGGTAATTTGCATTTTCAAAGTTACGGATCATAAACAAAGGCTCAATAGAAATGCCTGATGTAACTGGTATTTTAACTAGTATGTTACCTCCAAATGCGATGGGTATTTTATAGGATTGCAAAAACTCATCCTTAGGTTGGTTTACGTTAAACAAAGAAAAACCAAATTCGGAGATGACGTTTCCGAAGAATTTTGTTTTGTAGTTGGTGCCAAAATTAATACTTGGATGATTTGATGTTGCTCCCTGATTAGGTTCTCCGTTTGATAGGGAAGGATTGAATCTTCCGGTTAGTGGATCCCATTGATTAGGTGAGGTTGATCCATTCCAATCGAATTGCTTAAAAACCCAGCCAACTTGTAAGCCAGCTTTAAATTCATGATTTAATAATGCGTAGCGATAAGCTCCCGAAAGTAACAGTTTTGAAACAGCATATCTAATATCCCCAGAACGGTCGTAGAAAAAATTAAATCCAGCAAAGAAGCGACGGTCATTCAAAACATCCCGTTCCAATGACATGCCCAAAGTTTTGTAGTTATTATCAAGCGAATACCATTGCGACCTGTAATTAACAATAACGCGGGAGTTTCCATCGAAACTTCCTGTAAGTGCCGGATTGAACGAATAAGGTGCATGACGAAATTGTGAGAAATGTATGTCTTGTCCAATAGCATTGGAAAGCACGAAGCAAATGAATAAGGTTGTAAATAGGGCTTTCAAATGTCTTTTATTTCAAAATTAACTAATAATGTCGATATCAAATAATTCTATAATGATTGTTAATCAGTTTCTCAAATATTTAACAAAAGTAATAAATCTTTAATTCAATACCGACAAAATGTGCTAACGCAAAAGCCAAGGCCAATGTTGTGATGGCCACAGATGTTTGTAATTAGGTGCTAATAAATAACATGAATATTACCCGTGTCCTGGATGAGGTTGCCTTTTAGATCGGCATATTTAAGAATCCATACATAGCTGCCAGGCGCTACCAATGTTCCGCCTTTGCTCTTTCCATTCCATCCATTATCGTATTCAGTGCTTTCAAAAATTAGCTCTCCCCATCTGGAGTAAATTGCCAGATAATAGTGTTCCGACATAAGATGATCTCCAAATGGTTTGAAGATACGATTACCCAGATAGTTGCTGAATGGATGAATGGCATTAGGCACATAAACCGTTTGTAATTCTTCTACATGAACGAGCATGTACGAAGTGTCTCTGCAGCCATCGATGTTCTCGGCGGCGAGGGATATTAAATATTCGCCTGGTGATGGAAAACGTTGCTCACTTGGATGTTCAACCATTAAAGAGTCTGTTCCAAAATGCCAGAAATAATTAGCTGCACCCGTACTTAAGTTTTGAAAGTTAAAAACGGGATTGGCAATTGTTGCTGATTGCTGATCCACCGTAAATGCTGCAATTGGCTTCTCCCAAACATCTATTAGATTATTCATGGTTTGTTTTGCCTTACAACCTAACTCGTTTGTGATTTCTAATGTGATGTCATATTCTCCAGAATTTCTGAAGATGTATCGTGGATTTTCCTCGATGGAATTGTTGAAGTAATCAGAGTCGTCGAAATCCCAGGAGTAGGAGTATTCGGGCTCGGAATAAATGTTTGTAAACTGCACTTCGAGCGGAGGACAACCTTGAATTACGTTTGTCATAAAACTAACATTCGGTTGTTCTTTTACATAAATGTTAAGTGTATCACGGGCAGCTGGTGTTCCGCATCCGTCGTAGGCTATAACAATAATTTTACTTGAATGCTCGGGAACCAGGTATTCATTGTCTTCAATGCTTTGGCCAGTGGCTAGCTCATATAAATACGGACCTCCATTCCCTCCTTCGGCGCTCGAGTGTAAAAGTATGGTGTCTCCTCTGCAAATGGAATCTTCGCTGAGTTCAATTTCCAGATCAAGTGCGGGATTAACGGTAATGGTTACACACACCGTCCCACTGCTACAATTGTTTGCATCCTCAATATAGGTGCAATATTGTGTACTTACCTCTGGTTTGACATTTATGGTTGAGGTGCCGTATCCTCCAGGATTCCAATAGTAATCATAAGGGGGAGTTCCTCCAAAAGCTCCGGTGACAATATCGGTACTTTGTCCCAGGCAAATGGTTTGATCAGCAGAGGCATATAAATTAACAGAACTTGGTTCGCTTAATGAAACATTCTCGATGGCAATACAAGCATTGTTATCTGTTACTGTAACTGTGTAAGTTCCCGAAGGCAGGTTGTGGATTCCTGCGGTAGTCGGACCGCTGCTCCAGTTATACAGATAATCTGCAATTCCTCCTGCTACTATAATTTGTATCGATCCATCGGTGTCGCCATGACAAGATAAATTGTTTCCGATAAGTAGAACCTCAAGTTCGTCGGGTTCAAAAACATCAATAGGAACAATACGTTCACAGCCTTCCTGATCTGTGATGGTGACCGTGTATAAACCTCCATCAATGTTGTTAAGGTCTTCCTGAGCCGAGCCATTGCTCCAGCTGTAGGTATAAGGCAGCGTCCCACCAAAAACAGTTAAGTCAATGGCTCCGTTTGCATCTCCGAAACAATTAATAGCCGTTGCTTCTTGAGAGAATTGTAGATCAACTGCAGGCTCTGTTAAGGTAATTGTTGCTTCGGTTGTGCAAGTTGCTGCATCGGTAACAGTTACCTGATAAGTTCCAGCTGCAACATTATTCAAATCTTCAGAAGGAGCAGCATTGCTCCAGTTGTAAGCATATAGAGGATAACCTCCTGTTACAACAAGATCGGCAACTCCTGTCGATTCTCCCTTACAGGCTATGTGAGTTGGATTAATTGTGGCTGCCAAATCACTTGGGTTAACCATCACTGTATCTACACAAGGAACTACGGGAGCGAAATAAATGTCGTCTAAGCCAAAATCATTTCCTGACGAAGCAACGGTTTGATTTATGATACTTATCGTAACAGTTGTGTTGGCACCTGAGTTCCAGAGTTCGTAAAATTGAATCCATTGTCCGGTTACGCCGGGTGCATTAATCTGGAGACCTACCGGTACGTTATTTATAAAGAATCGTAGTTGGGCCGGAAAACTTGGATGTACCGAACATATCCATGTTGAGAAAATATAATCGATACCAGGTGTGACATTTACCACTTGTTCCCATATAACATCTCCAAAAGTTGAAGACCCATTACAGACCAGAAAATTAACACCTGGAGCAGGGGTATGATCCCAGCCAGTAAAGTTAGGATGAACAGTTGCTGCGTTATTACCTACCCAAAAGGTCCCTTCGTTCCAAAGACTGGCAGCATTATATAAATAGTCACTAGTGAAACCAATGTTGCCTAATTCAAAATCCCCATTATAAACAATGTTGGCTCCAACTTCAGTTACTGTAAGTCCGTAAGCACCAATGCTGTTCACCGTAATCGCTTGATCGGTACTGCCAGTACTCCATTCGTACGAATGATAGCCAGGGCCGGCATCAAAGGTGACAGGTCCAGCACACATAACAGTGTCGTTGCCCAGGTCTAATGAACACTGAGCACCAGATCTTTTAGAAACAAGAAATGTAACTAGAAAAAATAGTCCAACAACTATGTGAGTAATTCTGAATGTCATATGCTGTAAAAATTGCCTTAAGTTAATAAAGGTTTATCAAAGTTATTAAAAATTTGCGTTTTTATACAGTCGCTTATTTAATTTAACAATATCACGGTCAATTGTTAATAATTGTAAGTGTATTGTGGTATTTCGTCAAAAGACGTATTTATTACATCATATGGTTGCCTGATAATTCTGAAATAGCTATGAAAAGTATTGTAAAACATAATGTTTGATATTGATTGTTAAAAATCTTTAGTTGTTCTATTCCTGTTGGCTTTTCTATGATATTTCACATAAATAAAAATGTATTTTTGCAAATAATTTGATCAATATAGGAAAAATCCACG
>JBFHES010000025.1:0-29474 GCA_041584015.1 Bacteroidales bacterium | reverse complement strand
GTAAAACCATCAGTAGTTTTTATGCTTATTGTTGGAGGTATTTGGTGGGTCTCCTTTTCGTCGCATGATATATTCAACAACAAGGAAATTAGTGCCATCGCGATATAGAGGCGAATAGAAATGTTTTTCATATCGATGCTCAAAAAAAAGGGTTTAATTCTTATTCTTTAGTTATTGCATTCGACATGAATCTAAATGCATAACGGCCGCAAATGTATGAAATATTCTAATATGTGTCTAAATAGAAAAGGAAAATTATCTACAAAATTAAAGTACAGGTGTAGAGGTGTTTATCGTTAGTGTGAGAGCGGGTTGTGGTTGAATAGTATAAATAGTTGTTGGATATGGGGCGTGGTTGTGAGAGTAAAAAAGCAGAGGTAACCCGGCATAGGTTACCTCCAAACAAACAAACATAATTACCCTAATTAATTAGGATCTTCTGTCTTAATTTAACAACCACCAACTTCTTCGCCGGTATCATGTCCACCAACTTCCTCGTTACGCTCGTAATCATTTGGGTAGGTCAATGCCCATTTCTTAAAACCGCCATCGAGATATTTAACATTGGTGTAACCCATTTTTTTAAGGGTTGCTGCTGCCAAAATGCCTCTCTTACCTTTCTTGCAGTAAACGATAATCAAGTCAGTTTTTAATGGCTCATACAGGTACATGCTTTCCCAGTATGCTGCGTTTCCAATATTAAATTCAATGATGCCACGAGGTAGGTTGACTGATCCCGGAATATAGCCCGGGTTGTGTTCATGAGCTTCTCTAACATCTAGTAATAGATATATTTCTGCTGTATCAATTATATTCTTTACATCTTCTACAGATACGCCTTCGCTGGTTATTAATGCATCTTCAACAAACATATCAGCATTGTAGATTGCATCTTTTTTATCACATGCACTAAAGGCAAGTGTTCCAATAACTACGATGAGCACTAGCTTTGTAATTAAGTTTTTCATGGGTTTTATTTTTTATTGTTTTTTTTCTGACTGGTTAACTCGCTGTTTCTTACTTTTTTTTCTGTTTCAGTTAAAGCATCAGCAACAATGTCTTTAACTTCTCTTGATACTTGTTTTTTGCTTCGTTTCGATCTTACTTTCTGGCCGGTTTCTTCTATGGCTTCTTCAATAATTTCTTTCACTTCATCGTCGTCCATAGTTTCCCAACCGGTTACCATCGCGTTTAGATTAGAAAACACAGTATGGCCCGTAGTGATTAAATATAGATGAACGATGAGAAAGGCGAGCAATAGAAAAGCGCCAAGAGTATGAATGATTGCAATTGGCTCAAGTGATGCTACCTCCATTCCTGTTGAGGGATAATGGAAGAAATAATATACCAATCCTGAAACTACCATAACTGGAATAACTAGTACTTTTAGCCCAAGATAGATGATGCGCTGTAGTGGATTTAATTTCGAGAGGGTACGCTTCTTTGTTGGGTGAGGTGCATCTCTGAAAATACCAAATAGGTAGAATTCGAGTTGAGCTTTAAGGTTCTTAATGGTAGGAACATAGTTTTGCCAGGCATCGGTTGAGACATGCCAGAATATGGCAAAAACAATCAATACTATAAATGCCCACGCTGCATAGTTGTGCCACTGAACGGCTAGGTCGTATCCTATTAATTCATAGGAGCTGTGAATTTCAAATCCTGTAATCATAAGCGCCAATACCAATAAGGTTTGTCCCCAGTGCCAGAATCTTTCAAATGCGTGATATAGATATACTTTTTTCATTATCGATAGTTTAATTTGATTTGTAGGATTGGGTTATTAACCATTTATCCGGTAATGGGAAAAGGGTTTACAACTTCGTCCAATAATTGATTAATGCTTTGCCTGGTTGTTTTCTCGTTTAAACACTGATGTAAAACGTAACATCGCATGCACAAATACACCTATGAGTGAAAGTAGAATAAGAATATGACCTGAAGCGTCAAGCATTACACTGCGGTCGCGGCCTGGCATGTAGAAATCATCTAGTCCTGCTAGTCTGCCATTATCTCGTGTATGACAATCTTTACAGCCTAATGATTTTGCAGATGGCGATACCATATGGTTTAATGGCCAGTACATTTCCGTCTCCACAAAACCGTATTCACCAGAGTAAGGTAATCCAACATAGTCCATCCCTTTTTGAGATGCAACATCCCAATCAAAGTCTTTCCAATATGCTCCTTGTCCTTTATCCTTGTCCCATAACTTTGGCTGGATGAGTGTAAGGTTTTTGCTATCGTAAATTTGTTTACCACGGTGTACCTTTACCGGCCATATTTTTGAAACACCATAGCCGGTGCTATCGCCTTTGTCTTTATATGAACCGTATAAGGTGTTCATTTGAAGAGGTAGGTTTGCCGTGTCAATTTTATCTTCAATTAATTGATGGTTCGCTTTTCCGTTAAACCATGCATATTCTGGTTTAACATGATCGTCCCAAATAAATGTCCCTTTAATTGCTAAGTATTTATGATTGCCATCCTGGTCGTTCCAGTGCATTGGGTGTCCATCATCGTCTAACTGACCGGCTGTTTCCCAGTCCCAAACCATCTTTGTAGAATTTACTTTTGCATATTCTGGAATATGGCAAGTTTGGCAAGCAATTCGAAGATTGTGTTCGTTTAATTGTTTGTCTTTGTGCGGTGTCTCCGTGTGGCATTGCTCGCAAGTTGCACGGTCTTTATTCTCTGATGATAAAGCATAAACTTTACCTTTTAGTTTATGATTTTCTGCTGTGTGACAAGCTGTACAACTCATGTCCATTCCGTCGGAAGCCATGTGAACATCTACATCTTTACTACAATCCAGTAATGCGATCTCCATGTCGCCATGTTTAACATTGTTGCCGCCGCCGCCCCAGAAATGGCAAACACCGCAATTAGCTTTTTTTGGTAAACCAACATTTTGTGATACGTAGGCAAGGTCAACACTTGGGTCAGGTAAACCTGCCATTCCTTTGCCTTTTTTATAAGATCCGGAATTGTCGTGGCATACCAGGCAGTCGATATTATTTTGGTTGGCAAAGTCGAATGATTTGTCTTCCCATCCATAACCTATATGACATCTGGTACAGGTAGCCTCGCTTCCCGAAACGCCAATACAAAAATTATTTAGAATGTTTTTCTTGCCGATTGGTACAGCTCCTTTGCCTTCGACCTCTTCGGTTCGCGACCAGTTCCAGTGAGCAGTTTGCATTATTTCCGCTCCTCTGTGGGTGTGGCACGATAGGCATGCTATTGTTACAGCTTGAGCAGAATCGAATTCACCCTGTAGTATTTCAAATTCGGAATGGTCGACAATTGGCTGATGCTCAAACTGACTTATGTCCATTTTCGGAGGGTGAAGGAGTGGTTTCTCCATTTGTTGAATAATGATTACCGCAGTGATACTGGGAATCAATATCATTAATATTGCAGGAATTAACTTGCGCATTTGTACATGTTTTAGTGATGAATATTGTCTGCACTCAGATATTTAAACCTGAGGCTTTGTTTGCACTATTTTAAATACTTTATGTCGGACTAAGAGCTATTCCTAATTTGTATCTTTTTTCATACAGCTATTATACCAGCAGTATCCGAAGAAAGCTGCAGCTAATGCCATTATTCCAATTGATATGTATTTAAAACATGAACATGTGAATCCAAGTGTATTCATTAGGATTCCTAGTACGACAATAATCAGGTAGGTAAAGAAGGCTACCGTTGTGAAAAGAAGTACGCTTTTTAAGAAGATTTGCCTGTTTGTTTCCATTGTGATAAAATTTAATTTAAAACTTAACTTTTACTATTGATAAAAGTACGGTGGTAAAAGTTTTTAGAGCACGAAACGCTAGCGTGACTCCTCACAATAAATAAGCAATTGGCGCACGTTAAATGGTTGCTATCTCGCTGTTGTTGGCAAGTTTTTATCAACAGGAAATATGATATACATCATGTTTTAAAATGCCTTATGTAATTGGTCTTGCTGAAAGCTGCAAGTTCTGGCTGTTCTAATAGTGGCAAAGGTTCCGGAGAAAGAAGTTGTCCATCGTTCTATATTAGGATTGGCTTATGCTTGTTAGGACCATTCCTGGATGAGAAGTGTTTTGGTAAACGTCGATTCTTAAATATTTGTTGTAAGAAGGCTACTGTTAATAAATACAAAAACCTCTCATATTGTGTTGAGAGGTTTTTGGAATATCTAATGATATTTTTTTATGACGTAGGTCAATTAGTTTTTCACCCTTTTCATGGCAAACATTTTTAAAATCCAGTTTGGCAGAGGGCCTGCTTTTCGGTTTCGCAAATTCAAGTACCAACCTAGCTTTTTCATTAGTGGTACTTTGTGTGTTTCAACAAATTCAATTAAGGTGCCTTCGGGTGCCTGAATGTATGCAAAGTTTCCGGCTGCTTCTCCCATGTCGAAGGTGTCCATGGCAGCTGCACTGTCTACTGTGAATGGAAAGCCTTTCGATTTAACAGACTTCCGCAGTTTATCCATACCATTAATGTCAAAGCATAAATGAATAAAGCCGGGATCTCCCCATATTCTTCCTTCAAATATGTCCCTTGGTTCTCTATCTCTTACTTCAACAAGTTCAATGGCACTTGGTCCAAATAATGGACTGAAGGCGCCATTTGCCTTTTCTGATTTTTTAAGGAGCATTCTGCGAAAGCTGTTTTCTCCTCCGGGTATTCCTGATAAGTCCGGGAATTTTCCATCTTCATCAAAAACAATGGTATCGTAACCAAGAATATCCTGATATACTTTTAAGCTCTCATCAATATTTTTAACACCAATTACGGCACCATAAATACCTCCGTTAGTTGCTTTGGTTTTTGTGAATATCTCCTGTTCGTTTACAAACTCCCAAATATTATTGAACCCGTCTTTTACATAGAAATGTGGGTTGCCACCAGGATCATTGCAAACCTTGGTAAGTAAATTCAGACCTTTAAATTTAAACTCGTTATATGCTTTTTGAATATTA
Organism: Bacteroidales bacterium; assembly: GCA_041584015.1. Taxonomy (GTDB): domain Bacteria; phylum Bacteroidota; class Bacteroidia; order Bacteroidales; family M50B96; genus JBFHES01. The sequence goes on along the minus strand of JBFHES010000025.1, from coordinate 24,495 downwards.
GCACTTTTAATTTTGCCAATTGAAATTCCCAAATCGCCTAACTGTATTTCGAAGCTCGGAAGGGCTGGTTTTTTGCCTGAGTGTTGCCAGATTTCAAAACCTCCACCGCCCTGCATGTTTAACGCAAGAATGGCATGTCGTTCTCGTGGTTGGTTATCAGTATGGGCTAACATTAGCTCAGCAACCGCTTTTTCGTCGAATACAAGAATGTCCATCCCAAAGTTCTGACGAAACCATTTGAAACCGTCGTGAACATTTTCCACGCCTACACCCAATTGCTGAATTCCGTTAATCTGTATCATATTAATATTATTTCTATGTGTTTATAAGGGGTTGATTTTTGATGCCATGCGATAATACAGTCGGGGTAAAAATCGCCTGATATGCACCATTAGCAGTTCTTTGCCACCTACCAGAATTTCTTTTTTTTCACGACTTAGCTTATTAACTATTTTCTTTGCAGCATGCTCAATTGACATACCTGCTGCTAATCCATCGTCCAGCACACCGTGTTTTTCACCCTTCTCATTTATAGCATTAACTGAAATGCTTGTATTGATTCTGCCGGGAATAATCATGCTTACGCGAATATTATTGGTGGTGTTTTCTGCACGCAAACTTTCAAAAAAACCATGTAATGCCTGCTTTGATGCCGAATAAGCTGACCGGTAAGGGAAGCCAAATTTTCCAACAATGCTCGAAGTAGCTGCCATATGGCCACCGCCATTTTTAATCATCGACGGAAGAACTGCTTTTGTAAGTGTTATGGTTCCAAAGAAGTTTACCTCCATTATTTTTCTGTCAATGTCGAGAGGTGTTTCGCTAACAAAGGATCGTTGACTTATTCCACCTACGTGATAGAGGCAGTCAATTGCTTTGAATTTGGCCAATGCCTCCTCAGCGGCAGCTTTAATAGAATTCATGTCTCCTAAATCAAAAGGAATACAGCAGACTGTTGCTCCTTTGTTTTTGCAAAGTTTGGCGGTTTCGTCCAAAGCCTTACTGTTTCTACCTGATAGTATAAGTTGGCGGCTATGGGCTGCTATTTCAATGGCCATGCCTTTTCCAATACCAGAAGTTGCTCCGGTTATCCAGATAGTTTTTCCATCGTAGTTCATGTGTTCTGATTTAAGACTGAGGGCAAAATAACAAAAAATATTGCTGACAATAGAGTTGCAATGCGGTAAATGACCTGCAGTTTACGGCTAAGCTTGTTTTATTGGATGCCTAAAATAGGCTTGGTTGTAACACAGGAATCTCTTCAGGGTTGTCAATCACATTTTTAACAACTCTTAGTTGATGCGAATACCTTCCGGTTGTAATGCTGTTAATCCCTGCGTGATCGATGAAGTCGATTCGTACCTTACCCGATGCGTGAATAATTCGACCACCATCCAGAATCATTCCTACATGTACAATGTCTCCTTCTTCATTATCAAAAAATGCTAAATCGCCGGGTTGTGCTTCATTCACAAAATTGATAGCAGTTCCCAAGTCAACCTGCTGACCTGAGTCACGTGGTATTGAGATGCCACAAATTTTATAAACTATCTGGGTGAATCCAGAGCAATCGATGCCAAACGGAGTGCGGCCTCCCCATAAATAAGGTGCATTAAGATAAGACTTTGCCACTTTAATGATTCTTTCGCGAATTGGCAAATCAGCAATAAATTCAGGCTTATGATGGAACTTGAAATTAGTGTGGTGTATCTTAAAGGCAAATTTTCTTTTGTAGTTTGGTATAGTGCTTCCGGCAACAATAACCTGTTCGCCAACTTCCTTGCTGTGTAAGTATCTGGTAAGGTTATTAATGATGAAAGCAGGTTTGTTGTTTAGAGTGTGCAGGTAGCGATTACTGATTACTTCGCACAAAGCACTATCAATCCAGCCAATGTAGCCATCGTGCTGCAGTTTTATTTTTAACCAGGTTCTGTCGCTTGAAAGAATTTCAAAATGTTCGCCAAAGAGCACCTGTGAAATCATCTCGCTTTGCTCTGCAGGTTCTAGGCGTATTGGAACGATACTTAATGTAGTAATTCCGTGTTTCATTGAATAGCTTCAAAAAAAGGTTTGCTCAAAAATACTAAAAGCAAAAACAATTGTGCCTGTAAAATTTCTGAGTTATTAAGAAGTTATAAACGCGATTATTCAGTATGCAGTAAGGTGCATTCTATTTTATAGCATTCCTTTGGGAAAACCGTCTTTTTCTCGTTCGGGTAACACGGCCATTATTGCCAGCTTTTCTTCCTTGGAATATTTCGTCCAGCCTTTGATCTCAAGCACTGTTCGGTAGCACCCAATGCAGAATTTATTATCAACATCGGTGGTGCAAATATCTTTGCAAGGAGAAATGAAGTTATCGTAGTCGAATCCTGACATATTTATCTTTTATTTTTAAAGAAATTAACCATCAATTCGGAGCATTCATTTGCAAGAACCCCAAAATGAATTTCAGTTTTTGGATGTAGCATATTTTTATTCACGATGTTATAGCCTCTTTTAACATCGCTGGCGCCATAAACAATTTTACCAATTTGCGACCAATACAATGCCCCGGCGCACATTGGGCAAGGCTCAAGGCTTACATACAATGTACATTCCTGAAGGTATTTTCCTCCAATAAATTCTGAGGCGGCGGTAATTGCCTGCATTTCTGCATGCGCAGTTACATCATTTAGTTTTTCTGTTAAATTATGAGCTCGTGCAATGATGGTGTTCTTTGAAACCACTACTGCACCAACAGGAATTTCTCCTTGTTCAAAGGCCTTTTCGGCTTCAAGCAAAGCCTGTTTCATAAAATACTCGTCGTTGAATAACATCATGCAAAGTTAATTTACTTGCTGTTGTAAAGGATTAAAATAATGGCTTCTTTGGCGTGGTTGCAATAAAGTCCTTTAGGTAGTATGGTTCAAAGTAGGCAACGTCTTCAAACTGCTTATTATTTAAGGCCAGTTCAGCTTGATGGACCATTCCTTGCGCTGTAGACTCAATATCTGCAATAAAGTGTGCGTGCTTATGCGTAATGAGATCACGACATTTATCGGCACCATTACCAAAGAAATAAACCTGATTTTTTTCTAATAGTTTGGCAAACGATTGTTCATCAATTATTGCTGCATTAGTAGCTTGCAGTTCTTTCATTGATTGATCAAAGACAGCCGTATAAACTTCCATTCGGCGCGCATCGATCATTGGACACAGATAGTAATTGCTGGAGTTTCCCTTCATTGCATTGGTGTTCGCGAAGGCTGCCAGTGAGTTAAGGGTGTTGATAGCAATAAGCGGCACGTTTCCACCATAACATAATCCTTTAGCGGCCGATACTCCAATGCGTAAGCCAGTGTATGAGCCAGGTCCTTTGCTCACTGCAATGGCATCCAGATCGGATACATTCAGGTGTTGTTCATTTAATATTTGCTCAATAAATATGGTAAGCAAACTTGCATGAGATTTATCTTCGCGGCTTTCCCGCTCGGAAATGATCACTCCGTCTTTTGCCAAATTGACCGAGCAAACGGTTGTTGCGGTTTCAATATTTAATATCAGGCCCATGTAATTATTTTTGACAAAAATAAATCCTGATTCGGCAATCACCAAATCAGGATTCATTTTAATCGCTATTATTATCTATTCTCCGGAGAACAGGTCTTTCTTATCAACCTTTTCAACCGTTTTTTCGTTGTTGAGTTTTTTCGAGATTGCAGAATAAGGCGCTGTCACAACTTCTTCATCAGCTGTTAGGCCTTCAAGTATTTGAATGTAATTATCGTCTTGAATACCTGTTTTTACTTCTTGCTGGTAAACCTTGCCATCCTTATAAATAAATACAACCTCAAGCAATTCGTCCTTTGTTGATTTTTGCTGATCATCCGGTAACGACTTGTCCTTGGCAGTTTTTGCCGTGTCTGCTCTGGTAGTTACTGCTTGAATAGGTACGGTAAGTATGCCATCTTCGTATTGTGTTTGCACGTCAACGGTGGCACTCATGCCTGGTCGGAATGGATAATGATTACCAGCGGCAATCAAGTGATTGTAGGATTCGGGTAGAATACGGATTTTAACATCAAAGTTTGTAACCTGATCGGTTGACATGCCCGTTGTATTGGCTGAATTAGCAATTTCAGTTACAACTCCTTTGAACTTTTCTTTCAAATAGGCATCGACTTCAATTAATGCTGTGTCGCTTAAGTTAACTCGAACAATGTCGTTCTCGTTTACTTCAACCTTTACTTCCATAATATTAAGATTGGCAATTCGTAAGAGTTCTGTTCCTGCCATCTGCACAGTTCCAACAACACGCTCACCTTTCTCAACATTTAAACGGGAAATAGTTCCGTCGATTGGTGCATAAATGGAGGTCTTAGTTAGATTTTCGCGTGCTTCCTTTAGTGATGCTTCTGAGCTCTTTACAGCGAATCTGGCTGAGTTTACCGATTCTTCGGCTGCTTTTACATCGGCCTTCGCCATTTCAAAAGAGGCATTGGCGTTTTCAAATTCTGCATCAGAAATGGCTTGCTGATCGTACAGCTTTTTACTTCTCTTAAATGATAGCTCCGATTGATTGAACGAGGCTTTTGTTTGCACCAGGCGTGCTTTAGAGTTGGCCAGATTCGACTTTGATGAATTAAGTGCAGCTTTAGAACGATCGAGATAGGAGAGGTATAGGTCTTCTTTGATTTTTAATAAGAGCTTACCTTGTTTAACTTCTTCGCCTTCTTTTACAAATAGTTCTACAATTTCACCAGACACATCAGGACTGATTTTAACTTCAGTTTCTGGTTGGATTTTTCCATTGGCAGTAATGGTTTCAACAATTGATCTTTCAATGGCAGGTTCAACCGCAACTTTTATAAGATCGGCATCGCCAAACCAACCTGATCTTTTTCCTACTGCTAACAGGATGATGAGAAGAACTACGATTACCGCTAGATATGTTAGTGCTTTTTTTTGTTTCATGGTTTAGGTCGTTAATGGGTTAGAGGCTTACAGATTTACCACGATAAAACTCGAGGATACTTGTTTTGAATAAATATTCGTATTTGGCTTTCAGTAATTCCGATTCGGTGCTGGCCAACTGTGATTTAGCAATGTTGAAATCTACCACATTCACCATGCCTACATCAAATTTTTGCTTGGTATAGCGGAATGATTCTTTCATGGCGTTTAATGATTTCTCTGATGCGTTATATTTTTTTAATGCCGCCAATGCATCGGAATGAGCCTGTTGAATTTCCTTATAAAGCTGATTCTTGGTTTGATCAACGGCCAGTTCGTTATTCAAGACATTCAACTTTGAGTTTTTAATGTTGTAATGTGTTTGCAGGTTATTGAAAATAGGAATACTCAAATTCAATGAAAGACTCTTGTAAGAGTTATCCTTAAATTGCTCCTTGAAGCTGTAGTCGCTGTATTCTGGCAAAAGCTGTGGCAATGAAAATACTTCTTCTCCAGAACTGGTAGATCCGATTAGACCGCTGTATGTTTGGTCTGAGTAACCAACTTTGGTACGGTTGTTTGAGTAACCCGTGTAGATTGATCCGCTCAGCGATAATCGAGGAGCATGAGCACCTCTAGCAACCTTCAGGTTTTTGCGGGCATTCATCAGGTTGTATTCAGCTCCTTTTACCTGAGGCAAACTTTGCAATGCTTCTGAATAAATGGAAGCCACAGGTTGCAGCACGGCACTTTCATCAAGTTCGTTTAAATTTGGTTTCGCAATCTGAAAGTTCTCTTCATCTTTTAATTCCAATAATTGAATCATGGTTAGGTAGGCCAAATCAAGGTTGTTCTCGGCATTAACAACCTGCAGTCGATCGTTGGCTTCCTGGGCCTGAACTTCTAACAAACTACCTTGAGCCAAACTACCTGCATCAACTAGTTTTTTGGTTTGCTTTACCTGAAGTTGACTAATGGACAACTGTTCCTCAGCTACCGCAAGAATTTCTTCGGCAAATAGAATTTGCAGGTACGAGGTACTTACGTTTAAGGAAATATCGTTTTTTAATTTCTCGTAGTTGGCCATTGCTGCCTTTAGCGAATACTTATTAGCTGCTATGGTGTTTAATTTTTGCAAACCCGCAAACAAGGTTACCGAGGCATTAACCGAAAAGTTAGCACTCTTAACGTTTTCTTCGGTATAGTCATAGGTGAACGGATCAACGGAGTAACCGGAACTTGAGCTTCCGGAAGCACCAGCGTTTAAGTTCGGTAAAATGCTAAACTGCGATTGACCTAAAGCATTGGATGAATATTCGATATTAAGTTTTTGCTGCTTAACGGTAATGTTGTTCTTAAGCGCGTAGTCAACACATTCAACAAGGGTCCAGGTTTTTTGGGCGTGGTTTGTAAATGCCAATCCCGATATAAAAGCGGTAACCAACAGATACCTTAAAAATGGATACTTCATGTTATGATTAGATTAGAGGTAATAATCATTCAAATATAATTCATTAAAAGATAAAGTCTATACGACGAGCGCTAAGTTTTATTTCTTTAGAAGTGAAAGATTTTCGAATGATGGAGTTTAAATCGAGATAAAAATTTCAACTACCGTTCCCTGGGTGTTTTTATTCAGCTCATTTCGGTCTACAATTTTAATGTAGGAAGTAGTGTGATGCCTTCGGTTGTGCAGGTCTAATCTGGTTTGGGTAATTTGCATGCCCAATGATGATTTCTTTCCGTTTTTGGTGGTTGGCTTTGATTTCGATTTAGAGGCGTTAATACCAATGCCATTGTCTTGAATACGGCAAACCAAATAATCATCCTCACGCGTAAAAATGACACTTAATTGTTTGTTCTTTTTAAGGGTACCTAAGCCATGCCATATAGCATTTTCAACAAATGGCTGTATGATAAATGATGGCAGTGTCGTTTCATTTTTGTCAATATTTATGTCAACATCAATGGTATAAAAGAAGCCATCTTTCAAGCGCAATGATTCAAGCTCGAGATACAATTTTAAGGAGCCTAATTCATCCGAAAGAGAGACTACCTGCTTGTTAGACATCTCAAGCACAAGGCGCATTAAGCTTGCAAACTTTGATAAATAATTTGATGACGAGATTTTATCATTCTCCAAAATGAAGTTTTGAATTGAATTGAGCGAATTAAAAAGGAAGTGCGGATTTAACTGTTTGCTTAAAGCTTGTTGCTGATATTGTATAAGTTCTTGCTGCCATACATTTATTCTATTGCTGATCCTGATTAAATGACGGATTAAAAGGAAAACAATAAGCATCAGCAGCAGCCCGAATCCCAGGTAAAACCACCATTCTTTGTAATAGGGTTTTTCAATAATGAATAACACAGCGGCCGGTTCATTAGACCACAAACCATTTGCGTTTTGTGCATATACCTCAAAAAGATATTCTCCTGGCGGAATGAGTGCAAATTCAACTTCAATGTTTTTTGTATAGGTCCAATGTTCATGCAGCCCTCTTAATCGGTATTTATAGCGAATGTTGCCTATGCTTTTAAAATGCATTCCCTTAAAGCTTACGCTTAAGTGATTTTGGAAATGCTTAAGTTTGATGGTGTCATGTACTATTGTATCAAAATTGTTTATGTGAATGTTCTCAATAAACACGACCGGTTCGGTATGATTTCCTTGTAGAAGCTTAGGATTAAAATACGCTAGGCCTTTTTCTGTTCCTAAATAAAGGATGCCGTTTTTTTCAATGATATTGATGATGTTGTTGCTGGGTAGCCCGTCCCATTTAGTGTAGTTGGTGCTTGATACTTCTATTGTATCATTTATGAAAAAGCTTAATTTGCTCAATCCCTCATTGGTTCCAATCCATAAGGTTGAATCGTTTTCAAGGAATAACGATTGAATATTATTACCTCTTATCCCGTGTTGTTGGCTAATGTTATAACACACCGTGTCTTTAACGAAAACCAATCCTTTACCTCTGGTGCCAACTACCAATACATTAGTGTTGCCAATAAGTGCAGTTATTCTTTCATTTAAAATAGGGTGACGATTTCCTTCGTATTTGTAAGTATCATTGCTATAACTGTACAAACCATCCAGCGTTCCGAGCCAAAGTACTTCATTGTTATCTTCGTACAGCACACGTAGGCGTAGCATTAAGCCTTCCCCGTTTGAATAATGTGTTCGTTGTGTGCCTTCATAAAGATTCAAGCCAAAATAGGAAGCAAGCGCAACCCTTCCATCCTTTAGCTCGATAATGTTGTAGCCGTGATTTTCGAAATCGGCGTGCAGTGGTGTGTCATCTTTGGCGAAGCAAAGTTCGTCTGTGCCAACAATCCATTTTCGGGAATTTCTATCAATCAATAAGTCGCTACAGATTTCATGTCTGTTGTTAAAATAGGTTTCATCAATTCGTTTGATGGTGTTTTTCGCAGGATTGTACCGGAATAGTCTAGCATCCCAATTACTAAAATAGATGTGATCGCCAAAGGCTTTTAGGGCAGCAATTTTCGAATCGTCCAGCTCAGGAAAATCAAGAAGATGTATATCGAGTGAAGGGATTACAAAAATGCCTTGCCCATTTGTTGAGAACCAATAATTTTTGTCGCGATCCTGAATTACATTTGAAATCGTTGTGCCCTGAAAATAGCGTTGGGGAATTGATTGCAGGTTTTTGTCTTTGTATTGGAACACGCCGTCGTTGGCAACACTTATCCAAAATGATGATTGTGCATCCATATAGATGTCATTCACTCTGGACGAATAGGATATCTCGGAAATTACCTTGTCGTTTGCAATGTGGAATAGCCATTGGTTAGTGGAGATGAGGAATTCATTTTCGCTGATTTTTTCATATTTAAAGAAGTTGCCTTTCCCAAACTTACCGTACTTGAGGTAAAAAGTGTCTCCTTCTTTTTTAAGCAGATTATTTCCAGAATAGCTATTTTTGCTTCCATTCAGTGCTGTCCATAGTACTCCAAACGAGGTTGGCTGGAAACTGATTGTATAGTCGGCGTGCTCAGTGTCGGAGAAGCGTTTGTCGTTAACGATAATCTGGTGGTCGTGTGTTATTTTAACATTCACCGATTCGTTAGACATGGATGTGAAATATAAATTATCGAGGCTGTCAACAAAAAGTTCAACGAAGCCCAAACTGTGTTTTTTAATTTCATTATTTAGCGGGTGAGCAGTGAACCTGCCGTCTTCGAAATAGGATAATTCGCCGCCGTATGCCGAGCACCAAATTCGCCCTTTAGGATCCATGCTCAGACTAATGGTCGAATTATCTGCCAGGCCATCCTTGGTTGTGTAGGTTTTGAACTCGTAGCCATCGTATCGGCAAACACCGAAACTAGTTGCCAGCCATATATACCCATCCTTATCTTGCAATAAATCATAAACCTCAGAGCCCGGCAAACCATCTTCCTTCGAGAAATTCTTGCTGTAGTATTGCTGACTACTTGCAGTCAAAGAGAGCAATGATGCTAATATTAGAACAAGGAGTTTTTTCCCCATAATTTGCTTTTAGCTTGCGATTTATTTTGCAAATGTTTGGCGCGGGTAAATTTAATTCAAAAAATGTAATTAGCTATCATGCTGTAGTTTTATAGCTGTAGTTATTGTTGTCGACTGGTAAGGATTATGCTCCATGCCTTGTGAATATAATACATCCTTAATGCATGCAAATTTGTATTTTATCTTAGTAAAATAAGCTTCCTGCTTGAGCTTGTTTGATCTGCCGAAATTACCCGAATAAAATAGATGCCAGGTGCCAGCTTGTTGGCAGGCAATGTGCAGAGCTTGTCCTTAATAAAGTTACTCGTAAATTGATGTACGACCATTCCTGATGCATTATATATTTCAATGGCATCTACAGTAGTTTCTGCCTGAATGGTAACTGACTCTGAAATATTTGCAGGGTTCGGGTAAACATGAATAACTTCAGGGGCATTGTTTTCAGTAATGCTGTTATTGCTTGCTTGAATTTTCAGCTTGAGACCAACAGGGCGATGATCTGAAACGTTAGAGTCGTAAGAACTCCAGCCACCAGAGAAATATTCTTCAAGCTTAATTACCTCAATTTTTGAATGGGCGTTATTGAACTCCATAAAAAGCTCGTTGGTAATTAGCATATGATCGAGGTGCGATGGCCAGCTTGGATACGACCAGCCAGAACTGGCACTCTGAGCGATGTTCATATCTACAAACGAATAGTTGCTGTTATCATCAATAAACATTTGAAATACATTATTGCTTGGGCTGTCGGTTAATATATCGTTTAAATCGCCAAGCATTACTACGCGTTTGTCGCTGAAGTTTTGATCAATATATTCCTTTAATAAAGTACTTGCGATTAATCGGCGGTGTTCTTCGTCTCCCGTATTGCTCATGTTAAGCGTGCCATCTCCGCAACATTTAAAATGATTGTTAATAATGATTATATCTTCGTTCATGTATGTTAATTCCATAACCACCGGAGACCGGGGGAAAGGGCTCCAATACGGCTGCGACGTGTAAATCTCATACATGTTGTGAACTTCAATGTCGTCGGTTTTGTAAATGTATGCCAGACCTGCAAAATAACTCGATTTGAAAAAGTAATCGTATCCAGGTAAATTATCTACCATTTGCTTGAAAAGGGTTGTGTCATCAACTTCTTGAATGGCAAATACATCAGCATCTAGTGCTTGCATAATCTCTCCGGCATAATTAACTGTTGTTTGACCGTTTTTAGGAAACCACTCGATGTTCCATGAGATTACCTCAAAAGTAGAATCGGTTCCAAAGGTAAGATCGGTGAAGTTTTGTGCCTTAAGCATGCCTGCAATAGAAAGCACTATGGTGAGAATAAGAAGCTTTTTCATGATGTAGAATTTCTCGCAAAAGTACAGATAGTTTCAGCTATAAAAAGCTATTTCGTAGCATAAATGATAAACATTGCGAAAACTCCTCAGGTGCTATTTTAATAATTTGTAAACAAATAGTCGCTCAGTTCTAAAAGTACCACTTGTAGTTTTTGATTTTTTTGAAATGATTATCATGTTGTTCTCGTAGGAGAATAGATGTTCGTTGTAGGAATTTCCACTTGTGCGCTCATAGCGTATTAAGTTATTGTTTGAGTTATATATGTACTCTTCAGTGATGTTAATGGTTCGCGCACCGTTGGGTTGTTTTGTTTTTCTCATTGAAATTTTGCCTTCTTGGTCATACCATGTGCTGATCTTTTTTTCCATCCTTTTGGGATTAAGAAGTTCTGTTTCTTTTAACAGCTGCTTTTTTGGTAATTTGGTATACAAAGTTCTTGAGCGAAGATAGGTATGCCCATTAGGCTTTATAACCCTTTTTTCTTCCATTTTCGGATAATCTTTTTTGTCAAACAACACCTTGGTAATCCATGTCTCAACATTAAACCTGGTTTGGAGTAAAAGTGTATCATCGTTAAACTGAATTGAACTATGCTCCAAGTAACTGAAATTATATTCCAATTTATACAGATGTTCGTTAAAGTGCTCATACCTTTTGGCTCCCGTTGATAAAACTGAATCGAGTCGTATTTTATCAATTGAGTTAATCCGATGAATGGCTGTGCGAAATCCTTGATTGCTGTAATACCTGGCTTTAAGATCGAGCGTGTCTATTAGTTGATCATCCTTAAGGAGCACAACTTTGCTGTACTTTGTGCATATATCATTGTCGTTCAGATTTAAAATAAATTTTAAGAATAATCTGGTGCTTTCAGTTCCATATTGGCTTTTAAGGTTGTTGTCAGGTGTATCCATAAATAGCTGAGAACTTATAGAAAAGGAGATAAACAGAAGGCTGATAGATATTGCATACTTCATAATAGCTTAGTTGTTTGTGTTACTTGCTTTCGAATCTAGTAGTTTATTTTTTGGGATACAAATAAATGTACTAGTTTGGATAGCCTATTGCAGTTAGTCTCAACGTCAGTCTAATGGCCGTTTAAAATAACTTGTGCCAATTTTTTTTGAGTCAAAGAAATATCAAAAATAACCAATGTTGTCCAAATTAAATTAATCACTTGGGCTTACCGCCCAAACCCGATTTACTTATTTTCCCTTGATGAAAAAAAGTAAACAAAAAAAATCAAGGCTGCTTTTAAAATTACTTACTTATTTATCTCAAGATCAAGTTCGGCCGAGTGATCTTTAAACAAGTTCTCAGCTTCTCGGTCTCTCTAAATCTTTCGATCAAACGAAAGCAATTTGAAAAGAGGCCGACCATAGGTACTTGACAAAACCAATCCTGTTCTAACGTTATTTGCCTCAACCACCTAACAACTAAAATAATGCAATCATATCATAAAAACGTTTAGGACGCAATTGATAAATAACAATGAATGCATATCCTTACTAGGCGGTAATGCTAAACTTAGAAGGGCAAGTTCCGTTAGTCGTATCGTACTAAAATATCAATGCAACAAATTTGGTTTAACTTAAGTAGATGGGGGTTAAATGCCTAGCTATCTCGGGCTGTTGCTCTCAATAGGGCTCTTTGATAATTGCGGTGTTAATTCATCCTCTGGTTCTGTTCTAAGAATTTTTTGGTCAACAATAAAGGTTGCAAAAGGAAATAAAGAGGCGGCTAAACAAATGAGTGTTTTTATAACACTCCACTTTTTATTTACGGCATAATAAACCACCCAAATGCTATACAAGATGAACAATATGCCGTGAATGCTTCCTACGATCTTATTGGGAAGTCCCATCTCAAATCCATATTTAAGAATTATGGTTGGGATTAATAAGAGGTAGGAGATTCCCTCTGTTATAGCAAGGATACGCAACTGACCAAGAACTGTATATATTTTCATCCTATCTTATATTGATGTTTTTCATTTCTCACATTTAACAAATCCATTTCAAATTTGTTCCTCGCTCCGGTAATTGTGCTAAGGCATTTCAAGAGGAGGGTAGAGGAATGATATCGTGAGTATCTCCGTCTTTGGTTAATCTGTTTGCTTTGTTCGGCAAGAGCATTCGTGATGCTCGCTTATGTATTTTATTGATTCCAGACAGAGTTCTTCCAGAGCCGAAATGTTAATGTCCGACAGCTTTTTTATATAAATACAACCTTTACCCATTTTGTATTTTCCGAGCTCCGTTAATGCAATATTGCTTCTTTCTGTGTCGGAATAAACATACAGCGAAAATGCCGCTTTCCTGGGAGAAAATCCAAGAACCGGTGCATCTCCTTCGTGTCCACTAGCATATTTATAATGGTAATTGCCGAATCCTATAATGGTTGGACCCCACATTTTAGGTTCGGCGCCAGACCATTTTTGCATGAGTTCTATTAGTCGAAAACTGTCAGCTTTTTTCAGATCCTTATCAACATATGAGTTTATAAAATCTGCTGCCTGTACCTCTGTATAACTTGTCTTTGTTTTTGCCATAGTGCGGATTATTGTCTTAGAATCTTTCCCATCTTTTTTCCTTTTGCTAATTCGTCCAGAAGCTTATCCAGGTAACTGGTTTGTTTTGTTACGGGGTTTTCTATTTCTGCTATTCGATAACCACAGATTACTCCTTTTATTAGTTGTGTTTTCGGGTTTAATGCGGCACTCATGAAAAAAGTTTCAAACGTTACTTTTTCATCGATAAGTTCCTGGAGCTTTTTATCGTCAAATCCGGTTAGCCATTCTATAACTTGATGTAATTCTTTCATTGTTCTGCCTTTGCTCTCAATCTTCGTTAGGTAGTGCGGATAGACGGATGCAAAACTCATTTTTGCTATTTGTGCGTTGTGTTCCGGAGTCGTTTTCATAATTTATTTCATAAAGTTTTCTGAAATCTGTTTTCGGCCATGATAGCGTTTTCGTTTAATGGTACTTTAAACAGATGAATCTTGATAATGTTGAAACATTTTCGGATCACTTTATTTTTCCGGTGGGTTTGTGTTTAAATACCAAAACCTAATAATTCTAATTAGAAGAATAGTTGATGAGATTAAGCTCTACTTTACAACTGAGAATCACTTTCTACGTTGAATACGGAGGAGGTTGATGGATTAAAATGTTCTGATATTAAAAAAGGTCAGCGCCTGCTGACCTTTTGCTCCCCCTCTAGGACTTGAACCTAGGACCCCCTGATTAACAGTCAGGTGCTCTAACCAACTGAGCTAAGGAGGAGTTTTACTCCGTGCATTTTCTGTAAATGCGTGGCAAAAGTATGATCTTTTTTCATAGCATGCAATATCTAGTGAAGAAAAAATGTGATTTTTTTAAAAAAATATGATCTTTGCTCCTGAATTTGAATTTACTACGATATGAAAAAAATATTAGGATTAGGAAATGCCCTTGTGGATATCATGACAATCATCGATAATGACAGTGTATTAGAGGGTTTTGAATTACCAAAAGGATCAATGCAATTGGTTGATGAAAAGCGTTCTGCAACAATTTTGGCGGGTATAGAACATTTTGAGAAATCAATTTCTGCTGGTGGTTCTGCAGCAAATACTATCAATGGTATTGCTAATTTAGGTGTTGAAACCGGATTTATTGGTGTTGTTGGAAAAGATGAGTATGGTAATTATTTTAATGATGATTTGGTAAAGAATGGTATTAAGCCGCTATTGATTAAATCGGATACTGAAAGTGGAAGAGCACTTGCTTTGGTTAGTCAGGATTCTGAAAGAACTTTTGCAACTTATCTGGGCGCTGCCGTTGAGCTTTCTGCGCCGCATTTGAACGACGGACTATTTGAGGGTTACGATATTCTGCACGTTGAAGGTTATCTTGTGTTAAATAACGAGTTGCTGGAAACAGCTATGAAACTGGCTAAGAAAAACAATTTGAAGGTGTCGCTTGATTTGGCAAGTTACAATGTAGTTGAAGATAACCTGGATTTCTTAAAGCGCATGGTAACCGAATATGTTGATATTGTTTTTGCGAATGAAGAGGAAGCAAAAGCATTTACAGGAAAGGAACCTGAAGCCGCTTTAAATGAATTGGCAGAGCTATGCGATATTGCTGTTGTGAAAATTGGTAAGGATGGTTCTTTAATCAAGTCTGATGGTAAAACCAATGTAGTGGACATTATTCCTGCAGAAAGAAGAGATACAACCGGTGCAGGCGATCTATATGCCGCTGGCTTTTTATATGGTTTGGTAAAGAATTTACCATTGCAAAAATGTGGCGAGATAGGAACCGTGCTTTCTGGTAAAGTGATAGAAGTAATTGGTGCGAAAATGCCGGCATCAACCTGGACCACAATTAAAGAAATGATCAAATAACAGGGCATAATTTGTTTCAAATAAACAATACTTCTAAAAGAAGGTTTGTAACTTTATAAAATCGAGCAGATATCTTGTTCGGATGGTGAATATGAAAATTTGAAATAATGGTAAATACTAAAAAAATAAGAGGCACAATTGGAATTCTAACCGGTGGTGGTGATGTACCTGGATTAAATCCTGCCATTCGAGCAGTTACAATTCGAGCATTACGCGAAGGTTATAAGGTTATTGGATTGCGCAGAGGATGGGCCGGAATCCTGAGTTTGGTTCAGGATAAGAAAGTTGATAACAGCGAGAACTTTATTGAACTTACTGAGGATATCGTGAATCGTGCTGGCCGAACTGGTGGTACTTTTTTACACTCATCGCGCACGCGACCAAGCCATGTTCCCAAGGAAATGGTGCCAGAGCATTTAAAAGATAAGTACAGCGATGAATTTAATGATTTAACCGCTGTGGTACTTGATAATCTTGGATATTTGGGAATAGATTTTCTTATACCGATTGGAGGCGATGATACGCTAAGTTATGCAGTGCGCCTATACAAGGAAGGAGTGAAGGTAGTTGCCATTCCTAAAACAATGGATAACGATGTGCCGGGAACCGATTACTGTATTGGCTTTAGTACCTGTGTTACACGTACCATTGCTTTAACAAACACCTTAAGAACTTCCGCGGGCTCGCACGAGCGTATTTTGGTAATGGAAGTTTTTGGAAGATATGCAGGATTTACTGCTCTATTACCGACTATGGCAGGTGCAGCTAATCGGTGTGTGATTCCAGAGCACAAATTCGACATTCATAAACTTACCGAGCTTTTGGTTGCCGATAGGTATACCAATCCCAGTAAATATTCGGTTGTGTTGGTTTCAGAGGGAGCAACCTTTGAAGGTGGCGATATGATGTTTGAAGGTGGCGAAGCCGATATGTTTGGACATAAAAAGCTAGGAGGAATTGGTGATGCTGTTTCGGCGCGAATTAAAGCTGAATCGGCGCGGTATAACAATGGACGACCAATTAATGTGATAAACCAAAAATTGGGCTACTTGGTGCGAGGTGGCGACCCGGATGCGATTGATTCAATTGTACCAATGGCATACGGAAATTTAGCACTCGACCTAATCCTGAGCGGGATACATGGCCGTCTGGTGATCCTGAAAAATGGCCGCTACGATAATGCTCCAATTGATATTATTACAAGCTCTAAGAAGCTGGTTGATATCGATCGCTTTTATAACGTTGACAGGCTGCGACCGGAATACAATAGTTTTGAGTTTAAACCACTCTTTATTATGACAGAATAAAATGAAAGAGGCTTCGGCCTCTTTTTTATTTATCTGTATTTAATGATCGAATGTAGTTCACAAGAATCCATCGGTCTTCATCATCTGCTAATATCTTTTTAAAACCCGGCATTTGATTTCGGCCCATGGTGATTTTGTAAAACAAATCACCATCGGTTTGTGAAGCTATATTCGCTGTGGTCAAATCCGGACACGGTGTCGAAAGCTTTTCGGCAGCAGATCCATCGCCTTTGCCAGTTCTTCCATGACAGCTTTTGCAGTGTTGTTTGTAAATTGATTTTGCAACAATGAGTGATGCATCATCATCCTGATAAGGATTGCTCATATTGTGATAGTTTTCAGGAACCTCCCAGCTCGTTTGTGCCAAAAGCGGAATGAAAAGTAGAAGTATGAAGGCAACTAATCCTATTTTGGAATATGTTCGCATGCTTGCAGGTTTTTAATGATTTTATAAATATAATACCTTCTCACTAAAATAGTTCTTAATTCAACATCAACTGTTTATATAAGGAAGTGAAGGATTCGTGTTTTTGGCAATTGGTGGTTTAATAAAACACACTTACATTTGTACAAAAGCAAAAATAATGGCCAAAGCAAAAACAGCATTTTTCTGTCAGGAGTGTGGATTCGAATCTCCTAAATGGGTTGGGAATTGTCCGAGCTGTAAAAGCTGGAATACCTTTGTTGAAGAACCCGTGTTGAAGAAAGTGACCAGTATTGTTGGTGAAACATCGCAACAAAACAAGGCCATTAAAATAAGCGAAATTCCTATTGAAGATACCGTGCGTTTGGATTTGCGCAGCGCTGAGCTGAATCGTGTGCTTGGCGGAGGCTTGGTTCCCGGCTCGCTTGTACTTATTGGAGGAGAACCCGGGATTGGTAAATCAACCTTGGTATTGCAGCTGGCACTGCGATTAAAGGATCGTAAGGTATTGTATGTTTCGGGTGAGGAAAGCTATCGACAATTGAAATTACGTGCCGATCGGGTTGGCGCTAAAAATGATGAGTGTCTGTTGCTTTGCGAAACACAGCTTGAGCTAATTCTATCGCAAGCCAAACATATTCAACCCGAGTTTGTCGTCATCGATTCCATTCAAACCATAATAACTGAACGGGTTGAGTCTTCACCTGGCAGTGTGTCGCAGGTAAGAGAATGTACTTCAGAAATCATGAAGTTTGCTAAAACACTAAATATTCCATTCCTTATTATTGGACATATTAACAAGGAAGGAAGCATCGCCGGACCTAAGATTTTGGAACATATGGTTGATACGGTTTTGCAGTTCGAAGGCGACCAGAATCATGTATACAGAATCTTACGATCGATTAAGAATCGTTTTGGCTCAACATCAGAGATTGGCATTTTTGAAATGCAGCATACTGGTTTGCGCGAAGTGAATAATCCATCGGAATTATTGCTAACCAAACGCACCGAGAAATTGAGTGGCATAGCGGTTGCAGCGACCATCGAAGGGAATAGGCCTATTTTAATTGAAGTGCAAGCCTTGGTGAGCACTGCTGTTTATGGTACGCCACAACGGTCGGCCATTGGCTTTGATACCCGTCGATTGAATATGTTACTGGCAGTGCTGGAAAAGCGTATGGGATTTAAATTGTCGCACAAAGATGTGTTCCTGAATTTGGCTGGGGGGGTAAAGGTGAACGATCCGGCAATAGATCTGTGTGTATTGGCTTCCATTCTTTCCTCCGATTTAAATATATCCATTGATAATTACACCTGCTTTGCCGGAGAGGTTGGCCTAACTGGAGAAATTCGTCCGGTTGGAAGAATTGACCAGCGTATTGGTGAGGCGCAAAAACTGGGCTTTAATCGCATTTTTGTTTCCTCATTTAATCAGAAAGGTCTGGATACCTCAAAATATACCATCGAAATTGTTTTTGAGAGCAGGGTCGAAAAAGTCTTTAAACAGCTGTTTAGATAAACTGGAAATTCACTCTTAAGGCATCGGTAATTATTTCTGTAGTTTTTCTCATTTGCTGTGTGGAATTAGATGGCTTTCATCATCAAACTCACGAATCAGAAAAATTACAGCCATGAAAAAAATACTATCTATTGTTTTGCTAAGCATGTTTGCCCTTGCCGGATACGCACAAAGCGGTTCTATTCGAGGAATAGTTGCCGATGAACAAACACGCGAAACGTTGCCCGGTGCACATATATTTGTTGAAATAGGCGATTTGCCAATTGGAACAGCTACCGATGAAAATGGCGCTTTTGTTTTAAAACCGCTAAATGCCGGATCGTACAATGTGAATATTTCATATACCGGTTATGGCGCTAAGCTCAGAACTAATGTTAATGTGAAGCCGGATAAAATAGTTTTTCTTGATACCATCTATCTTTCAAAAGGAGTGCTGGTTGATGACATCACTATTGAAGCCGAACGTGTAAAAATCATCGACATTGAAGAGCCTTCAAAAATGACCATCTTGTCTGCTGAATTTGAGCGCATGCCTTCAAATGAAAATCTTTCGAAAATAGTTGCCTTAATTGCTCCGGACGTGAAAGTAGACGAAACGACCAATGAATTAATCGTACGAGGATCGCGGCCGGGTTCGTCGGTGTTTTTTATCGATGGTATTAAACGTGAATCGATGAATGGTGCGGTGCCATCAGGAGCCATAGGGAGCATTACGGTATATACCGGTGGTATTCCTGTTAAGTATGGCGATATGACCGGAGGCGTTGTGGTGATTGAAACCAAAGGATACTTCGATTTATTGAATCAATGGAAAGCCGAACAAGCCATGATGGAATTTGAGGCATCTCGAAATTAGACAGAAGAACAGGAGATGGTGGAGCCTTGAGCTAATTGTTGCAAGACGTCCATCATCTTAATTTTTAATAGGAATCTTATAACAATAATTAATACTTTTATCAGCATGTTTTAAATAATTGATGTTTTTTAATAAAGGGAGTAAAATAAGGGAGTTAAGCGATTCTGATCTGATAAAAAGGTATAAACAGTCGTGTGATAAAAAATATGTAGGACAGTTGTTTGAACGATATTATCACTTGGTGTATGGTGTTTGCCTAAAGTACCTTCAGAACGAATCTGAAAGCAAGGATGCAACTTTGCAAATCTTTGAGAATTTGTTCAGTGACTTGAAAAAGCACGATGTGACAAATTTCCCATCGTGGTTGCATACAGTTGCACGCAACTTTTGTTTAATGCAATTGCGTAAACAAAAACGGGTGCAAAAACATACTGATGAGTTTAAGCGAGAGCAGGAAGCATTGGATCATGACTACTTAGGTGAGCAGGTAAAACTTAAGGAAGAAAGCTTAACAGATCTTGAGGAAGCAATTCATATGCTAAATGCTGAACAGAAAGAGTGTATAAAGCTCTTTTATTTAGAGGAACGCTGTTATAAAGATATTACTGAACTAACAGGTTTTCCGCTGAACAAGGTGAAAAGTTATATACAAAACGGTAAGCGAAACCTGAAGCTGATTTTAATGAAGAAGAATGAAATCGCAATCTAAAAATATTACACCTGCTGAAGGTGCTTTCACGGATAAAGACCTGGAACGGTATTTTTCTGGTGAAATGAATTCCGCTGAAATGCATGAGCTTGAAGCAGCTGCATTGGAGAATCCATTGCTTGCAGATGCTATGGAAGGTTTTGAGAATTCACCTCAGGCTGTTGGTAATTTAGCCGATCTGAAAGCTGCTTTTGTAGTACCTGCTGCTACAACTCCTTTTTGGTTCCGCAAAGGAGTGTACTTAAGTGCGGCTTCCATTGCAGTTCTTATTGTTTCTACAATTATCATTTTTTCACTTATCGATACCAAACCTCAAGAAATATCACAGCAAATTATTGAAACACCCAAAGAACAGATTCATGAATCTGATGCATTATTGAGTGAAGAAGAAGATGAGGAGACAATTGAACCTATTAATGAGCCAACAGACGATGGTTTTGAGAGTCCATCGGGTATAGCTTATAAAAAAGTGGACCGACCAGATAAAGCCGGAGATATTCGTAAACCACAGTTTGATGAAAATCAGGCAAAAGCACCTGCTGCTATTGCAGCCGATGTTGAAGAAGTAGCTAGTGAACAGCCCGTGTCTGATGAAGTTATTGATGCGGACCTTGCAAAACCCAGAGCAGAAAGTGCTAAGCCAGTTGCTGCAACCAATATAAGTTCGAGGGCTTTAAGTCAGGATCAGGTTACTTCGCAGTTTGAGTCAAAGGAACCTTATAATCTGGATGTTGAAATAATTGAAGACGAAATAGAATCTGAAACAGAGGACGATGTATCAGATACGGATGCTGAGACGACTGAAAATGTCACCTTTATTTATGACGTTAAGGTGATTGATTACCGCGCTCAGTATATGGCTGATGAAGATAAAAATAAGAAAACATTTATCAATGGAACGCCTTCTAAATTGGCTAATGATAAATTAGAAGAAAAGGCGAAGGCATTAGAGCCTGATATTGTTCCTGTAACCTATATCGAATATCTTGATGAAGGATTGCGCTTATATACACTGGGTAAATTTCGTAGAGCACTCACGCAATTTAACTTCATAAGAAACAAACATCCTAAGGATTTAAATGCACTTTTTTATTCCGGACAAGCCAATTACCATCTGAAGAATTATGAAGTAGCTATCCTGGATTTTGATCTGGTACTTGAGCTAGCCCCAAATGCCTTCGTACAGGAGACCGAATGGTACAAAGCCTTAACGCTGTCGCACCTGGGGTATAAGGATGATGCCCTGCTTTTACTGAAGCAAATAAAAGCCAATGGCGGATTTTATGCTGAACAAGCACAGGAGAAGTTGAATGAATTACTTAAAGAATAAAAGAACCATATTTAAAACACTGTTTGTATTTTCTTTCATAATTGTTTCGCTCAATGCATACTCACAACGAAAGATAAGCCTACGTGGGCTGGTTATTGATGATCGTACTGAGCAGCCAATCGCCAATGTAAATATTATTGAGATGAAGTCGCGCTACGGTGCTACAACTGCAGAGAACGGCGAGTTTACTATCAGCAGCAAAACGCTTCCTGCAAACATTCAACTTTCACATGTATCGTATCAGAGCAGGGAGGTGAGCATTGAGTCATCTGAGAAAATCATCATTCGTTTAAAAAAGAAGTCGCATGAGCTGGGGCCGGTAACGGTTCAATCCGACCCGGTAATTAATATTGTTGAAGACAAACCATTTTATATTTGGGATTATGAGTTTTATGGCGAGGATATAATATTTTTGGCTTACCACGACATGAGTATGTTTAAGCCCAGATTGGTGCTGTTTAATGTTGATGGCGATTCAATTGCAACAGTGCCGGTAAAAAAGGCCAGAAAGCTGTTTAAGGATTGCACGGATAAAGTGCATCTGATTACTAAAGATGAGGTGTCGCAGATTTATTATGACTCAACTGAACTGCAGCTTGTTTATACGTATCCAGTTGCAATGCTCGACAGTATCCTCGATCCATGCATTGAAAAAATGGGTGAGAATTATTATTATCATCAGTACTATTACCGCAACCAGATTTTGCTCTATTATTACTTCAATTTGGAAAGTGAAGAAACCGTTTCGCTTACTACCATTGAGGATAGCTTAAGAATGTTACATGCGTTGGACGAAGAGCGTTTTGCCAGTATGGGATCTTACGATGAGTTTGATAAGCGTTTTGTTGAAATGGTGATATATGCGCCTATCTATGCACCACTGCGTAAGATTGGAAAGGAAATTTATGTGTTTAATTTTACCAATGATTTAATCATGATTTTTAATGAGGAAGGAGAAGAGCTGCGTTCCGTAAGTATCAACTTTCATCATGAAAAATCGTGGAAGAAGGATATTCTGGTTGATGAAGAACGTGGAAAAGTATACACCGTTTTCTCTGAAGATGGTTTGTTTCGCCTGAACGAAATAAACCTGATAACCGGTAAACTTGGACCAACGGTATTGATTCCGAGTTATCCCTTTATCGAGAAGATTAAAATACGTGATGGCTTTGTATATTTTCTTTACAAAGAGAAAAAGCATTACCAGTACAAGAAACTGTTTAAAATGCCTTTGTAGATTCTAAATTCTACATTCAATATTCGTTAATCGATATTCAACATTCAATTCATTTCGAATAATATTCTCAGAATTAATAAATGAACAAGCTTTATCATATGTTGAGTATTCATACTTCTTTATTGAGGTAGTGACTGGGACTGCAATTTCAGACGACGAGGTTTCGCTTTGCTAAACGTTTCAGACTGGGGGAGTGATTTTTCTAAATTAATTAGTAGAAATAACAATTCTTATGAGGAGGTTTTGTATTTTACCTATAATTTGAGCTTGCGCCAAAGAATATTACTTGTTCATCAAAGACAAAATTTTCTTTAGAAGCACTTTTAGTAATTAATCTAGTCTTATGATTTTTTATCTTAGTTTAAGATAAAGATCTATAATTGATCCAGCTATGTAGGCGGGGTGTAGTGAATGTTAAACTTACTGCTTTTTATTTTTCAGTTATGATATCATTAATTTTAATACAAAGAATAATGAAAAAAACATTAATTATATTAGTTAGTATTTTGTTTTACTTAACCGCTTATACGAATAATACAAAGAATTTTCCGCTAACTTCATATAAAGATGGCCCAAGCATTGAAAATTCAGATTTTTATTACCCTATTAATAATGTTTTTTATGTTATCTACAACAATCTTGATCCTTCAACACCAATGGGTCAACTTGATTGTTCTTTAACTGTGTCAGTTACAAAAGGAAATAGTCTTTTTGGAAACGCAAGTGCATCTCTAACAATCACAGGCCCGTGTGACGAAATGCTGGCACAGGCTGATGAACTTTTTGATCTGGTTTTCGCAAAAGCAAAGGCAAAATGGGAGGCTTTACAATAAAGTTTTATCATTAATTTAATAATTACAATCAGGCTAACGGCCTGATTGTTTATAAATTTAGTTATGAAAAGAAATTACATAGTTACAATAACGTTAATATTGAGCATTATTTTTTCTAAAAGTTTTGGTCAAACACTTATAGTTACATATGACATGCTATCAGATGGGAATATTTTATCTGAAAACTTTGAGAAACCAATATTGTTAGCCACAAAAAGTGAATCTCTATTTGTATTTGGTAAAGACACCTCCGACTTAACTAATAAATATCCATACGGGGGTATGATCGTTATAAAAAGTGATACTATAGGAAATATGTTTTATCATAACATTCAAACGAGTGAATTTATTTATAAAGAAGTTATTCCAATTAATATTGTTTCAGCAGATACAATTCAAGAAATAGAATGGCATATTCAAAATGAAACTAAATTTCTGCTTGATTATGAGTGTACTAAGGCTGATTGTATGTTTTCAGGTAGAAAATATATTGCATGGTTTACTCAGGAATTAGATTATAAAATTGGTCCATGGAAATTACATGGATTACCAGGAACCATATTGGAAGTTTATGAAATTGACGAAATGATACATTTTATTGCTGATAGCGTTTGTATGCTTAATGAAGTAATATTAATAGAGAAACCGGATAATACTAAAGCTGTTTCATTTGATGAGTATAAGTTAATATATAAAAGAAGATTTGGTAGCTTTTCGGACGAATTAGAGTCTGGCATTGAGGGTGATAACTTAGGATTTGCTAAAGAGTATAAAATAAAATTAAATCATGCACAAGTTAAAATTCTTGAGCAATCTCTCATTGAAGATTAAATTAAACGATTTAAGCTTAACCTTTCGAAACGCTAAAAAGCGAAGTTTTAAAACTTCGATAGATGCAAAAAAAACTGTTGTATCGTATTTATAAACGACAAAATTATGTTTTGCTAAATCTGGAGCGTAAGCCAAATTAGTACGCTGGTTTTTTAAGATGATGAGATTCCTGCCTTCGCAGGAATGAACAGTGTAACTTTTGGGATAGTCGTCGCAAAGCAAAGTTTCGAAAATCTACAATCAATATTCGTTAATCGAT
>JBFHES010000024.1:0-29927 GCA_041584015.1 Bacteroidales bacterium | reverse complement strand
TAAATACCTCTACTTTTCCTCCGTTGTGATAATCAGCTAATATTTCTATTTGCGAATTAGAACTAATAGGACTGGGCAACACTTTTAATGTAATATTGCTTTGTTCCACTCTAGGAACACTGTTAGATGAAGCTGAATAACAATCGGGATAAATCGGATTCTGAAACAGCAGGTTTCCGGAACTGCTCACACAGATTGTTTGTTCGTCATGATTTAATCCATTAATGCAATAAGCAATATTTCTGCACAAACCATATTCACTCCCAATTGCATCAATCCAAGCCTCTTCATAACAAAGCCAACTATTTCCGTTCATAAATCCATAAACTGATAAATAAATCGTTTTTCTTTCAACACCAAAATAGGAAACAAGTCTTACGGAATCTACAGCCAATGCGAGTGAATCGACATAGTGATAAGGATCTTGAACAACTATAGAATCGCCTTCATTAAGATTAAAATCATACAATATGATTTCCTTATTTAACGAGGCATCCCACATGTAAACCTTATCAGCTTCTTCTCTGCAATAATTATTAGGCGTCCAATTTAATTGTAATGAATCGCTGGCAACTTTTAATACAGAATAACTTACTGAGTTAATTGTTGTATCACCTTCAAATTTATAACTATCAGTTCTCCACACGGCTTCGGTATTACCATCTATAATATTCAAGTCCCAAACAAGAACATTCCATTGTTTGTCCTGCTCAATAAATGATTGTGCAGATGTAGCAAATGAAAGCATTACGAATAAAAGAATTAGTTGATTCTTCATAGAATATTTCTTTAATGATTTAATAATAAACTGTTAACTCGTGTATCAGCATCCGTTGATACTTTAAAAGTACTATTATTTAACGATCGCTCAAATTAAATAATAATAAAATCCGAGAAAAAAAGGGTTTGACAAAAGTCAAACCCTCATTAAAACCGTAAAAAACCATTTGACTAAAATGCCACACCAGCTCGTATACCGAAATAATCGATATAATCACCTTTATTAAAATGCACGCCTCCCTGAATAAATTTCCATCGTGCATTAACACCTATTTTCATATAGGTTGATTTTAATTTGTTCTCCGCTTCAGGATTGTCATTGAACATAATCTTTGAACTAATCTTACTATCGAATCCCAGCTCATAAATAAACTCTGGCCCAATTACTAAATCGTCCGTAATTTTATGAATGTATCGAAGCCCCAGTGGAATATTTAAAAAGGCACTTCCTGCATTTCCTTCGATGTCTTCACCGTCGAAACCATATACATTCATATTTGCACCATAGGCGATTAATATTGGTAATTTTTCAACCACTTGCCAGTTCCATAGCACGCCTAAACCAGCTTGCCAAGGAATATCATCGGTACCCAATGGATAGAACTCAAAATGCAGTTCTCGATTCTTTTTATTCACCAAATTCAAGCCCAGTCCGCTTAGCGAGCCATCTACAATCTTATAACCAAAATTCTGGTACGACAGGTTAAAAGAATTATAAATATGATTATCATTTCCTTTTGCAATCTTTTCGCCACCAAGCCCGTCTAACCACGACAAGTCAAGATTACCGCCGCTATTATCAGTATACACAATATCGCTTCCGGTGTTGTTACCGCCAATGTAGGTTACCTCATTTGAGCAAGGAGACCCTTCTGGCAAACCGCCAATTCGAGCGGCCGCACGCAGGGTTTCTAGAAAGTCGAGCTGTTCTGTTTGCGGCTCTTCTTCCACTGCATCCTCATTGCTAACTACATCAGATCCTTCACGCGCATTAATCTCGGTAATCTTCACCTCCACACGGCGGTTCTTCTGACGCCCCTCATCGCTTTCGTTAGAAGCAATTGGTGCTTTCTCGCCATAACCAACTGCTGCAATTCTAAAGGCAGCGATGTCATTCTCTACCAGATATTGCTTCACTGAATTTACCCGCTCTTGCGATAAACGAAGATTGTTTTCATCGGATCCAACATTATCAGTATGTCCGCCAAGCTCAATGGCAATCATGCTTCTTTTCATAATATCCACCAACTTGTTTAACTCTAACATGGATTCGTTTCGCAAGCTTGCCTTACCAAAATCGAAGAAAATATTCTTCAATTCAAAAGTAGCTCCAACAGTGATGGTCTGTAACTGGAAATTCTTTACAACGTCAAGCAATTCGTTCTCTTCGCTTAACCATTGCAGCTTTGCTCTTTTTATAGAAATATCTAAATTTCTTGCCGTAGTTTTATACTCATCTGCAAGACTTCCAAATTCATTAAATCCATTTGATAGATTCGATTCATCCGTACTTAATAAAGTTGCCAATTTATTATCCAACTCTTTAAACTGCTGTTGCGCACGAATAATGTTCGACATCTCAGGCTTTAAACGCTCCAGTACGCTTTCATCCTTTAAAAACTGGCTCATATCCGTGAGATCAAGCACATCGGTATAATACAGAAAGCCTTTCATATCAATCACCACATCATATTTTTTGAGCGGTGGAAGGGATATTTTATAAACCCCATCGCTAAAATTGCTAATGGCATTAGCGTACTCTTTTCCGGTTTCGGTTTCAATAAAACGAATCTTAGCTCCCACAGGATTGTTATTCTCATCGGCAACCACACCGCTTACATTAATCACCATTTCAGGTCGCATACCCGGCGGAATGATGAACTCATAGATATCATCTTCGCCATAGCCATCAACCTGTGAATTTCGCACTGTGTAAGCCTTTATACCGGAAGCAGGTATGGTCATGTATTTATCATTATCCATGGTATTTATATATTTACCCATGTTCATTGGCTTTGTCCAGGATGTCCAAGAATCTCCGGTACGCCTTGACATAAAGATATCGGTACCACCAAAACCAGGGTGCCCCGAACTGTGGAAATAAAGTGTTTTACCGTCGGCTGCCAACATAGGCGAGGCTTCAGAGTTTGGCGTGTTAATAGTGGGACCTAAATTTATAGGAGCTGTCCAGCCGTTCTCCGTTAATTGAGTTACGTAAATATCAGATACGCCACCCGATTTATCACGATCGCTGCAGAACAACAAAGTCTTGCCATCGGAAGCCAGGTTTGCCTGCGATTCCCACTCGTTGGTATTAACCGTTCCGCCAACATTACACGGGAAGGTCCATCCACTGGCCGTATTAACCGTGTAAAACAGATCGCCACGTCCGAACGAACCATCGTAATTACCAAACAGGATCACCACATTCTGATCGCCCGACATCGACATAATTGCCTCGTGACTATTGGTGTTTAAATCGCTTAAGGTTTTAGCAGCTCCCCAATTACCATCAGCCATTTTATCAGAATACCAAATATCATTTCCACCCTGCCCTCCAGGTCGATCATCGGCGGCAAAATAGATGCGCTTACCATCCAACGAAACCACCGGGAAATAATCATCAACACCGGAGTTTATATAAGCACCTACATTCTTAACTTCTACATAATCATCGTTACGCTCTAACAACTCTAACCATCGATTAGCCAAGGCAGCGTCTGCCGTTGCATATTTCGATTTATAAGCTTTTAAGGCAAGAATAGACTCATCGAACTCTTTAAGTGCAAAATGTGCTTTTGCCAAATTTAAATACTTATCAGGACTGGTATGGACCTCGGTTTCGTATCTGGTGATGGCGTTATGGTAGTCCTTTTTATTAAAAAACTCATCACCCGATTGTGCAAACCCATTCAGACAAACCGCTATCAGAATCGGTATCAGCAGTAATACTTTTTTCATGCTCATGTACTTTAGATTAAACCATTATAATTTACATAAGCATGAAATTAACCCCATAGCAAGGCCTTGTCAAACAATTAAGATAATTTACTCTTAAATTACGTAATATACCGTAGGGGACTCATACCACAATTCTCAATCAGAAGAATACAAGAAAGGTATTCTATCAAACCACGATACGTGTTAAAAGAACAGTCGGCAGATGGCAGCTGGCAGATGCAAGTGTCCAATTAACAGTAAAATAATTAACGACTATTTACTTAATCACTAATTCCATTTCAGAAACATGATTTTGATATGAAGCATCCAATGAATCCTTATAAGCGATTGAAAAGAGCATTACACCTCTGTCATTTGGCCGAATAAGATATTCACTAAATCTTGCTCAACTTGATATCTTTTCATTTGTAACACTTATAGCCACCAATGAGTCAGGTATTCCGGGTATTCTTATTTGGACTATAAATTCCTTCTGAAACAGTACTGTGTCATTTAATATACTTCTGGTAGCATGTATCATCGTTGGTTGTTCTCCATGGTACTCACTTTTTTCTTGACTCCTCTTAATATTCCAAGAACCCTTGTGTCCATCTTCAGGATAAAGCAAAACTGTATCAGTCAATTCCTTTTTAACATTTGTTTCTTTATCCAAACATCGTTGTACTTTTTTCTCTAAAGATTCTTCCAGTGTAAGTACAAAAACAGCACCCCACAGGTGATTATCCATATTATTAAAATCAAATTCATTGTGGTGCAATAAAACCCCTGCAATCATACTCGGAGACAATGAGCCACTTATTTCCATTGATTCAGAGTACCCTTTATAATTCTCATTCTTTTCACCCAGATCATGTATGTATTTTGCAAATACACCCAAATTAGTCAATTCAATAGAATGAAAGTTTGTTGGATAATACAAAGTAGTATCCTTTGTACTTACATTTCCAGGGGCTGTTGAAATCCTCCAAATCTCATTAAATAAGCATGTATCAAGACTGAAGAGAAACTCATACTTCATTTTCTCTTCGAAGGCCCATAAATTAGGGACAGAATCACCCGTCACAAAGGTTCTAAATTCTAAATATTGATGATAGGATTTGTCTATTTCGTCAAAGTCAGTTTTCGATAATACCAGACTATCAGCAAATGCAACAATCTTAGCGAGTTCCTTTCTTTCCTGTAAACTAAAATGTTTATTAATTAATACAGTACTCAATGTTACCTCATGAGAACACGAGGTAATCATTAAAAACAACAATGCAATTACCACATAGAGTTTATTCATATTATCATACATTTACGACTAAGAAATGTTAATCATGCCAGACCACGAAAGATTTGCAGCCGATGTCTGATCACTTTTTCGGCACGTAACCCGGAAGTTCTCTATGTGTGTGATCGCAGAATGGCATTGTTTTACTCTTTCGGCAATCGCACCACTTCACTTCTTGTTTGAATCTTATTTTAGTTGGAATTGGCGCAAAGCCTTCCAGCTTATTATGCGATCCATCGCAAAATGGATTATTGCTAGAATGGCCACATGAACAGTAATAGTATTCACCTGGTTCCATTAATAAGCGTAAAGATTTTAATCCTCTTATTTTAGGTTCTTGCTGATTTTCCATGATTATTTATTTAAATAGTATCGTTTATTAGCTGATTGTTTTATACTCAGTTCTGAGGAGTTGCAAAAGATATTCATCCTGCCATTGTCCATTTACCTTCACCCACTCAAGCTTTTTCCCGGAGATCCGGAATCCTTCTGCCTCAAACAATTTTAAACTGGCATGATTACCGGTAAGAATGTTACAATAATACTGGTGCAGTCCGAGAACATTGAAGCCATAATCTATTACTAATTTCAAAGCCATAGCAGCAAGTCCTTGCATACGGTATTTTTCATCAATCAAAATACCAATACCAGCTTTGTGGTTTAAAGGATCAAAATCAAACAAATCGATGGCGCCAATAGTTAGCTCATCGGCCTCCAACTTAAGATCTATCATTAAACGCAATTGTTTGGCGGCATATATGTCCTGTTGGGCACTCTTAATATATTGCTTAAGCAAATAACGCGAAATTGGAGCGCTGGTGTTGCTCAAATGCCACAAGCGTTGATCATTCTCCCAGCGATCGAGCACATCTAAATCTTTCGGTTCAGGAGCACGCAAACTTATTTTTTGGTTTGATAAAAGCATAAAAAAATTCCCACTTCAATTGAAGCGGGAATTTAAGAAATATCTATTAAATATTAGTGTTTAAACTGTACGGGTCGTATCCCATTTTTCAAGATACTCACCAATGCGGCGTAAGAACTGTCCTCCAAGTGCACCATCAACTACACGGTGATCGTATGACAAGGACAAGACCATAATCTGACGGATGGCAATAAAGTCGCCTTGTGGTGTTTCAACAACAGCAGGTTTCTTTTTAATTGCACCAACACCAAGAATTGCCACTTCCGGCTGATTGATAATTGGTGTTCCGGTAATGTTATCGAAACTTCCGAAATTGGTAATTGTAAAAGTACCACCAGCAATTTCATCCGGCTTTAGTTTGTTACCTCTGGCTCTGGCAGCTAAATCGTTAACAGACTTTGCCAAGCCAACAATATTAAGCTGATCAGCTCCTTTAATAACCGGAACAATTAAGTTACCGCTTGGCAAGGCTGTTGCCATACCAATGTTAATATTTTTCTTCTTGATAATGTTGGCACCATCAACAGAAACATTTACCATCGGAAAATCGCGTAATGCACGGGCTGCCGCTTCAACAAAAATTGGTGTAAAGGTTATGTTTTGCCCTTCACGTTTTTTGAATTCACCTTTAACTCCATTTCTCCATTCAACAAGATCTGTTACATCTATCTCAACAAACGATGTTACGTGAGGTGATGTCTTTACCGAATGAACCATATGATCGGCAATTAGCTTGCGCATGCGATCCATCTCTATAATTTCGTCGCCACCACTAACCGTAACCGGAGCCGATTTAACCGGAAGATTATCTTTAGCCTTTACTAAACTTTCTCCGTCAGCAACCGAACGCGATGGAGTTTTCTCAACTACCACACCGATTGAACCTGACTTTCGACTCTTCACATAGTTGAGAATATCTTCCTTAGTAATACGGCCATCTTTACCGCTACCGTTTATTGTATCAAGTTCCGGTAAAGTAACGTGCTCAGTATTGGCAATATTCCGTACCAGTGGAGATAAAAATTTCCCACTTGGAGTGCGAGATCCAAAAGAATTTGGAGAATCCTCGCTATCTGTTGCAGAAACATCCGTAACTGCATATGTTTCTATTTTCCCTGAAACCTCAGCAGCAATCTCTTCTACTTTGCTTTCAGTACTTTCTTCACCTTCTGTAGTAATAATTGCGAGCACATCTCCAACCTTTGGTGTATCTCCTTCTGCAAAAAACACTTTAGAAACTACACCATCTAACTGCGAAGGAACTTCAGAATCAACCTTATCGGTTGCTACTTCTACTACTGCTTCATCTTCTTCTACCGTATCGCCTACCTCTTTTAACCATTTTGTAATAGTTGCTTCAGTTACGCCTTCTCCCATAGCAGGAAGATATAATTCGATTTTAGCCATTTGTATATTGATTTTTACCTTATTCTTATTAAACAAATCTAATTATATATTAGGGTAAAAACAAACAAGCCTCTTAAGTGTTCAGCCGAGAATGAATTAAATACTAGGCTGGAATGATTCTAAAACAACATTGCCCAAAACCGCCTGAGATGCCCATCAAATAAAAGATTCTCACACTCGGGCATTTTCACTTAAAACAAATATTAGATTTAGAGTAAAGCTAATGTAACAGAATTCGGTTGCACGTTAAGCAATTCTAAGAGCATGAATATGATGATGATAAATCGCTATTCCTTAAACAAAGGGAACGAGGTCTTGAAGAAAATACTATTTTTACCCACAAATGGTATGCTGATGAAACCACAACTACTCAAATGGCGCATTATACTATTTTGTGGCATTAGGTCTTTCATTGGTGCAAATCATTTTAATTGATCTACTCTAAACTAAACATTGGGCTATGAAATCTCCTAAACTACTGCTAACTCTTTTAATCATTACGCTAATAAGCCTCTCAGCATGGCAGCAAGCAAAGGCAACAGATCGCTTAGGACATTTTTTAGATGACGATAAAATAACAACTCCATTAAAATCATTTCGGGCAAAGAGAAATCCAATGCCCAATTTATTCATTGGAGTAATGGCTCAAAGCTACATGGGAAGAAGCGACGGTTTCTTTGCCTGGTCAGGAGAAGCTCACTACAACCACAATTACTTTTCTCTAAATTTAAATTCAAGCTACAGCATGCACATCTTTCCGCTTGATGACGCTGAGAATCCTGCGTTAAGTGAATACTACACCAATTTTAACATTAGTCAGGCCATTGGAACATTCTACGTATTCAGCTATAAGGGCAAGAAAAAATACAGAGCATTTACAGGTCAGGTGGCCTATACGCCCATGGCAACATTAATCTATTACAAAAAACAATCAACAAAAAAAGAAAGCAAGCTTGGCGTTCGTGTTGGCTTTTTACACGACCAGGAAAATGTACACGAGGAAATTGTTTTAGAGATGATAACACCAAATGACTACACCATTATGTCGTACGCAACCAACAATCTTGTTTTTGGCATTAGCAAGAGCTCCTTTGCCTATTCCAGGTATGGCCGAAACACTTACTTCCATAATGGCAATGTATATTTCGATATGATGTTTAATATGAACTCAAGCGAAAACTACAAACAATACATAAAAGAGACGGGAACCTATATGTACTATAAAGACCTTGACCTGATTAAAAATCGCGTTGGGTGGAGGTTTGGTGCCGAGCGTCGTGCCACCAACAGCCCGATCCCATCAATTAACCACTACCTTGGATTTGAGGTTGGCAGCCTACCAGTGCCAAAATATGGATCCATTGCCGGATTCTATATGCTACTTAAAGTTGGAGTTATGTTCAATGTGAAAGTTGGCTAAACTTTCACAGAAAAAAAGAAAGCTGCTCCGAACTCAATCGAAGCAGCTTTCTTTTTAGGTATGCTAAAAGCTATTTCATAACTGCCAATCGCAGTGTGCTTTCTTCATTTTTACTATTGATTACCTTCACGAAGTAATAGCCCTCAGCTAATTCATTAGCATCAAACTGAGCAGAAAGTGCATCTACATTAAAGAATGCAACCTGCTGTCCGATTGAGTTAAATAGTTGAACGCTTGCAATTATTTCTTCTTGTGACTCAATTCTAAAATGATTGTTTGCCGGATTTGGATATAAGTTGTAAACATTAGTTGAAGCCTGAACAGAGTTAATTCCAACCCTGAATTCAACAACAACGGTAGCTGTAGTTTCACATCCATTACTTCCGGTTACAGTTACCGTATAGGTTCCTTCGCTTACATTGATAAGCTGAGTAGTTTCTCCGGTTGACCAATAAAACACTTCTCCCGGATTACCTGCATCAAGATCCACTGTTCCTCCTTGTTCGATGATAATTGTATCTGCTCCCAGATCAACAATCAAAGATTCGAATACAGTGATATCTATTTCATCGCTAAGGTCGCCACAAATATGATGCACTGTTACAGAATAAATATCTGAAGTAAGAACGCTTATATCTTCAGTATTTGCACCAGTAGACCATTCGTAAGTAAAACCAGGGTGACCTGATTCCAGCAAATAATTATCGCCATCGCAAATTGTTGTATCCGGTCCAAGGTTCATATCCAAATTAAATACACCAACCTCAACTGTATCAATAGCGCTGCACTGGTAAATGTTTGTTGCCGTTACGGCATAAACCCCGGCTTGGTCAATTAATATACTGCTGGCTGTAGTGCCATCATTCCATAGATATGATGTTTCCAGATTTTGAGGTGCAATCGTGTAGCTTGTTCCCGGGCAAATTGATGTATCCGCACCCAAGTTCACCTGATAATCCAGAACCAGAATTTCTAAATAATCTGAATAGACCCCACATGAGTTCTCTACTTCCACTTCGTACGAACCTGTTGTATTCACCTCAATGGTTGAAGTACTTTCACCAGTTGACCATGAATAGCCAGTTCCGTTAACAGCCGGATCAAGTGTTAATGTTTCACCCAAACAAATTGTAGTATCACTTCCCAAATTAATGTCTAGCGGGTACTCAATCTCTAAATAAAGCTGATCTTGATACGCACCACAATCATTGGTAATTGTTAACGAATAAATTCCTTGCGTACTTGCAGAAATTAAACCCTGAGTTTCGCCCGTTGACCATAAATAGGTAGGTTCTGGCCCGGGACTAACATAATCCGATGATAGAACCGTGGCTGTTCCATCACAAATATATTGATCCATCCCAAGGCTAAACAATGGCACATCAAAGCTAATTACATCAACCCAATCGCTTGAAACCCCACAGGCATTAGAAACTGTAACACCATATGTTCCGGGCATATTTACCTCAATGGTATCAGAGATACTTCCGGTAGACCATACATAAGTTTCATCTTCATAACCTGTAGTTAATACAAGCGTTGATCCCGCACAAAGGAATGCTTCATCACCTAAGTCAACATTAACAAATTCGTCATAATCAACATGCACCTCATCCACCTCAATACAATCGCCACGCGAAACAGTAACAGTATAGGTACCCGATTGGTAGGCTGTAAGTGTAGGACTAAACCCTCCGGTTGACCAACTGTAGCTTACACCACCGATATAGGTTTCCGGAGGTGTAGTAGCATCTAGCGTTACTGGTGTGTTGGAACAAACTGACGAGACATCGAGTCCGAGGTTAAGTTCCATGTCGTTGTAAGTAACGTAAATAGAGTCGGTATGTCCACATTCATTAACAATATTTGGAATAGAAACAGAATACATTCCCGGCTTGGTAACCAAAAACTGCCCATCAGTTGAGATGGTGTCTGTACCATAAAAGTCCCAGTGCCATGCATATAAAGCACCATTATTTAAACCATTTCTGGTAGCATCAAGCAATATTGAAGCATTGCTACAAAGCGTTGTGTCTTCAGGAAAATCAACAATATATGTAGGATGAACCAACAAACTAATTGTAGTATCGTAGCTACATCCAAAATCGTCAACAATGCCATACGTATAATTGTATGAACCGGCAGGAGGAGCAATTACCACATCGCTATCCTGATCTAGAACTAGGATACCGGTTGTATTTGTCCATGTTTGTGTTTCAACAAAAGGCTCGTAATTAAAGTTTATTGGAAGAATTGCCGGATCGAAGTTAATCCCCCACTCAAAGATAAATCCATTATCAGAAAGAAGATTATCTGTAATTCCAATGGTCCAGGTTCCGTTAAGTGGACAACCTAAGAAGTTTGACCATGGATCTTCGGCAGCATAACTACCTGCTGGCAATGTTGTATAATTGGCACTCTCTGCCGACATGGTTCCATAGGTAGGGTTTGGCGACCAACAATAATTGTATCCAACTCCTGGGTTTAGGTTCAAGTCGATATCAATTGGTTCTCCCAGATAGGTTCCCCCACCACCATTCGGGTAAACAAGAAAGTTCACGATACTTCCGTTAGGACATTCAATCCAAATATCAAGGTCGCCTAAATATGAATGCTCCATTTGGGCACAAATACCCAGGATATCATTTACGTCTGTTAATACCTGACCCGGTGCAAAAGCATTAAAGGTAAGCGATGTGCTATAAGATGCACCGCTACCGTCTGGCAAGAAAGTAGTACCGGCTAAAGCCAAATCGGCACTTAGTTCATAAGGCGTCATTTCAACTTCACCAAATAAAGTTACTTCATCACCAGCACAAATTACTGAGTCTTGTGGAATGGTTCCGGCAAAATCAGGTTGTGTCGAAATTCGTACACGCGCGTCAAGTACATTCGTGCTTTCGCAGCCCATGCTATCAATTACTGTTAAATTGATATTATATCCTGATATCTCTGTGTAAACAACATTAACGGAGTTACCTGATGAGTCTTGTGTAGAATTACCAAAGTCCCAAATGAATGTAGAAGAGCTATTACTCTGTCCATAAACTAAATTATTCTGAGGGAACACTCCGCTACCAAATAACTGGATAGGATCGCCTAAACAAATATCGATAAAACCTTCAGCATTAATTGGAGGGTTTGAATAGATAAGGTTGGCTAATACAGTTTGACAAGGAACAACACATGAAAGCACAGCAGCCCAACCCTGAGCTCCTGTTCCGCCTGAAGTCCATTCAAGCGTTAAACATCCGGAAACATTTGCAGGAGATGCAGAAATGCCCGTTGTCATTGGATTAAATCCACCAGGGGAATAAGTACCAAAACTATTATAGGTATTGTCCGGACCATCAAAAACCTGCAAGGATGAACCTGCACCACAATTCCATGTTGTAAAATCTAGCTGTATAGATGTACCCGGTGTGCTGGGACAAAAAGTAACACTGTAGCTTTCGGCAGTACCATGATTGCCAATCGGACCACCACTATCATAAAAGATACCACCACATGTACTTACTGTTTGACCATCATATTGGTCTATTTCATAATCCTGAGCTTGAGCTGAAACTGCGCCAAGAAATAATACTACGAAGAATAGGTATTTTATTGTTTTCATATTTATCCTCCTAATTATTCTGACTGATTAAACCATAAGTTCTTCTGGCCTCATTGTACAGCTCATTAAAATCGCGTCCCGATTTAAAGCGTAGTATCGTATTGGAATTTCCCCAACGATAAAAACTCTCCTCATCATCCTTCAACTCCAGATTATAATTTAAAACATTAAGATCTGTGAGCTTAGCATCAACCGCAACTTCAAGCGATGTATACAATTTCAACGACTCTTGTTTGTCGGCCGGTAACTCAATCACATCAAATGATTCAGTAAGAAATAAGTTGTAGTATACCAATAGGTTGAGATTCTTCTCTACCAGGTTATCTACAAGATCCTTCTCATAAATGTCGTAAAGTCGCTGATCCGGAGTGATCAGACTTTTAGTTTGTGCCATTGACACTGTTCCGGTAAACAGCAACAAGAACACAATAAGTTGTGATGTTTTCATCTTTAATCTTCTATAAATTAGTTAACAACAAAATTAACAATAGTTTGCGAAAATGCCATTAATTTTAACAAAAGCCCCTATATCCGCAGATATTTTGCAACACAACTAATTAGCTGCACTAAAACTATGGATTGTTGAAATTATGTTCTTTTGGCAGTTTGTTGTTAGACTACGATTTTTTCCATTTGGTTGTTCAGACCAACAAAATATTTGAATTTAATAAGTAGCTTATCCAAACAAAATGAAAAACACAACAATCAAGCAGCTTGTAAACTACTCTATTCGTATCATTTAAATATCCTGATCATTAATAATTATCAATTGAATTATTGCAGCCTCTTCCAAACTAAAAAAACACCACTCCATAAATGAAGCAGTGTTTCTTAGTGATTGTGACAAATAACGAACTCCTCTAGTCGGCAAACACTTAATAAAAATATTTTCTATTAATTCATCGATGCCTCTTGATACTCTTTAGGACTCATTCCCACTTTCTTTTTGAACAATCGTGAGAAGTACTGCGGATATTCAAAGCCCAATTTGTAGGCCGTTTCAGAAATCGATGCATTGGGAGCAAGTAATAAGTTTTTGGCCTCTTCAACCAAGTACAGGTTAATCTGGTCAACAGCTGTCTTTCCTGTTTCGGCCTTTATCGTGTCGTTCATGTACCGGTAACTTACTTCTAACTGATTTGCCAGCCAATCAACAGTTGGGATTCCTTTTTCTTCCAACTGGTTCGACTCAAAATACTCCTCAAGAATATCTTTAAAACGAGTAAGCAAAGCCTTATTTATTTCTTTACGATTCAGGAACTGTCGTTTGTAAAAGCGGTCGGCATATTTTAAGAGTGTTTCCAGGTGAGAAATGATGATTTCTTTGCTAAACTCATCCTGATTGTTTTGGTACTCTGTTTCAATATTTCGGAATACTGATTTTAAGGTAAGCTCTTCCTTAGGCGAAAGATGTAAGGCTTCGTTGACATTGTAATTAAAGAAGTTGTATTTTTTAATCCGCTTCTGAATATCCAGTCCACGAATAAAGTCTTCATGAAAAGCAATAAACCATGATTCTGAGCTAACGACGATGTCTTTCACTGTATAGGTCTGATTGGGCGCAGAAAACAATAAAGTTCCCGTATTTGAATCATATTTTGTACGGCCATAAAGAATCTCTCCCGAAATAATGTTCTTCAAACTGATGATATAAAATTGATTGGTATAGCTAACTTCTTTTTCTGAAGAGATACAGTTTTCAATTTCACCAGCATTTAAGGTTTTACATCCAATACTAAAAAGTGGATTCTCAGGTGCGGGTAAATTCTGAGCCTGATTAAATTCCGTAATATTTTTAAAGTTGATAATATCCATTATTGCAAATTTATGGTAATTCTTCGAAATGCTATTTTTTAATCATTGGCCACAGTAATTGCTTTAATTCTTTTCATGGTTTTCAACTGCTATTAATTGTTTATTGTAATTATCAATTCTGGCATAAGCCGTACCATCAATCAATAAAATAACTATTAGCATAGCAATAGAAGTAATCATGCTTGCCCGCCAAACAGGAGTATTCACAAACACAAGAACTAAGGCGCAAGCAGCAATAATTAAGGGTATTGCCGTAAAAACTACGTTTTTATATTCCTTTAAAGTGCTTTCCGCACGCGCAAGTTCTGATTCAACAAATGCTCGGGCATCGCTATTGTAGGCCTTTTCAAA
This sequence comes from Bacteroidales bacterium, assembly GCA_041584015.1. Taxonomy (GTDB): domain Bacteria; phylum Bacteroidota; class Bacteroidia; order Bacteroidales; family M50B96; genus JBFHES01. Next base: position 15,379 of record JBFHES010000024.1, on the reverse strand, counting down.
CTGTGTAACTCTTGCCTTGTTGGTGAAAAACAATCCAAACCCTATGGTCAGAAGTAAAACTCCAGCCACGAACGTTGGGATGATGTATGCTTTTGCCAAATCTGTTTTTCCTAGTTGCCAGAAGCCGATACCTGCTGCTACAAATAAAACGCCTGCTATGATGAAGAATGTAGTTGAAAACATTTCGGCCTTTGCCCAATCGGTTGATGCTTTTAATATATCCATGTCTTTTGTTTTAGTCTTGTTTATGAATTAGAAGCTCCACTTTACACCTGTTTCTTTTTCAGATAAATCCCACAACCTCTCCGCCACTGCTTTATCTTTTGCATGTGGTTCTATTTTATGTTCTCCAACCGGACCAACCCAATTGCTTCGACCTGTAGGCCCATAAAAACCTTGCTGATCTAAATTTTCTTCTGTCGCACACATCAGTTCAGGATAAGCACCTTGTTCAGCCGATTGTGTTAATGGTGATAATTTCATCAGACCAAAGGTAATTCGCATCATTAAACTGCCACTTGTTTTAATAAGGGATGTTCTGGAAGACCCAGGATGACAAGCATAAGCCTTAACATTTGTTTTGCCTGCTTTCTTCAATCTATCCTGTAATTCGTAAATAGACATAATTTGTGCTAGCTTACTCTGGCTATAGGCATTATTACCCGTGTAATCTTTATCCCAGTTCAGATCGTCAAATTTGATTGTTTTAATTCCCATATCATAACCCATACTGCCAACCGTCACAATGCGTCCTTTGGATTTTTCAATCAATGGATATAGCAAAGCTTGAAGTGTAAAATGCCCGTAGTGATTCACCCCCATCTGACTTTCCCAGCCATCCACTGTTATCTTTTGAGTTGGCACTTGTGCTATGGCGCCATTACACATCAACGCATCAATGCGTGTTTCTTTCTCAAGTACTTTTTCTGCTGCTTTTTTTACAGAAGCCTGCTCAGCAAGATCCATATGTATAAAAGACACCTCGATATTATTACCAAGCTTTTGTTTTAATACGTCAATAACTTCGTTTGATTTTTTGACATTACGGTTTAGCATCACCACTTTAGCACCTTTTGACAAAAGTATTCGTGCTGCTTCAAAACCTGTACCGCTGGTAGTACCTGTTATAACAAATGTTTTACCTTTTTGAGATTTCATTAACTCAGGTGTCCAACCTTTTTTTCCAAATCGATTACTTTCAGTCATGTTTCAAACTTTTAATTTTATAAAAAATCACAATGCAAAGAAAAGGCACACAAAGCATTAGTTCCTTATACAATTTTGCAGAAGACGTATACTATTTTGCAGAAGGTGATTTTTTGATTCGGATTCACATTCGCTGAAGCACCAGCAAGTAAAACACAAAAAGGTACCAAAAGTTGACTTTTCAAACCAATATTAATGAACATGTCGAATCCCTCAATGACTTTGACATCGACAGTATTGTTAAGAAAATAGAAACCAGAGTATATAAAGAACAAATTCGGCAAAGCATTGACTCCTGCGAGTTTTATATTTTCCTATGAACTCGAAGGGAGTTCCGCCAAAAGGTGGATAAACTTTGGCCGATTTAGATCATAAAAAAACACCGCCTCATTTGAAGCAGTGTTTCTTTGTAAGTGTGAACTCGAAGGGACTCGAACCCCTAACCTCCTGGGCCGTAACCAGGTGCACTATCCAATTATGCTACGAGTCCTTAAATTGGGCTGCAAAGATAAAAACATTTTTAGAATAGATCATTATAAAGTTACACTTTTCTACATGTCATTCCAAAAATAAATAGATATACTTATTTGCTTGGGAAACTTATGCAACAATCAGCTGTAATAATCCGATAGTAATCATGTACCGCTGATTATTCTGTAACTTTATGCAATTAACTTTGCCGATGCATCTATTATAAGAATATAATTAACCCACATATGAGAATTCTTAAAACAACAATTCCTGCCATACTTGTTTTTATAACCTTCATGCTGCTTGCCATATCCCCGGGCAGAACCGATTGGCTTGACTTTTCGAACAATAATAAATATAAGGCAGATTGGGCGAAAGTTAAATCGCTTGAAAAAAAAGGACTTCCAAAATCCGCTTTGGAGGTAATAGACCAAATTTACTCAAGCGCTAAAACGACAAATAATCATGAGCAACTAGTGAAAGCGCTTATTTATCGGGCAAAATTTATTTCGGCTACTGAAACAGATGCTTTTCCAATCATTATAAAAGCGATTGAAGATGAGATTAAGGCAAGCAAGTTTCCATCCAAACAACTACTGCATTCCTATGCTGCCGGATACTATTGGAGCTTTTATTCACGGGATGCCTGGAAAATTAATCAGAGAGGTATAATACCAGGTTTTCAGTCGGAAGATGTTTTTGATTGGGACAAAATGGATTTTGTCACTAAAGTGAAAGAACATTTACTGGCTTCCTTGGAAAATGATGAGAATCTCAAGAAAGTTAAAATAAGTGATTTTGAGGATATCATTAGCGAGGGTAGCAAGCCTTCAGAATTCCGACCAACATTATACGATTTTCTTGGCCACAGACTGATTACCCAACTTAGTGGCACGATGCACAACCAAGCTAGTATTTCGGATAATGAATTACTTAGCGATAAACACCTTTTTGATTTAGACTTAACCATAAAAGAAAAAATTGAACTCAACAATAAATCCAATTCAAGTCATTTCCTAATTCTCAAGCAATATCATGATCTACTTCGACATAATGCTAAAGTCGCGAACACTCCCGCATTAATTGACAGCTATTTAAGTTATCTTAATTATTTACGAACAAACTCAAATTCTGCCTTAAAGGAAGAACTTTATATAAAGCATTTAAGATTATTTCGTCAGCAGCAGCAAGGAATGGCGTTCGAGGAAGAGATTGCCTACATGGAGGCCGAATATCTTTTAAGCGAAGGAGACAAGTTCAACCATGCCGATACAAGCACATATATTTATAAGGATTACAAAATTAAAACGGCAAATCTGCTCAAGACTATTATTGAAAATCACGCTACATCTCATGCAGCAAAGAATAGCGAAGTCCTTTTAAAGAAACTAAAAAGCACGAGCCTAAGATTCGATGCTGAGAAAGCAGTTATACCAAATAAGGCCGCGCCAATCCAATTTACTTTTAAAAACCTGAAGGAGATATATCTGACCATTTTTAAAGTAGATACTGCCGAATATTTTGCGGCCATAAAAAAGAAAAGCCAAATGAAATTGGTTAAGAAGTTAACTCACAACAAAAATATAGTTGCCACTCAAAAAATAGAAATCCCTACCGAAACCGATTACAACACGCATGTATTTAAATATCTAATGGAGCCATTACCCATTGGCAAATATATTATCATTGCATCAACAGATGAAAAACTAAATCTTAACGAAGATGATTTGGCCTGGCAGTTCATTAATGCTTCTAACCTGGCATACTTTGAACGCGACGATCGACATAAAGGATGCAATGTCTTTCATGTAGTTAACCGAAAAACTGGTTTTCCAATAAAAGCCGTTGATGTAGCTATTTATAAATTTCGCTACGATCGAAAAAAACGGGAAAGCATCATGTTTCATTATGCTTCAGCGCAAAGTGATGCAAGCGGTTATTTTGAGGTACCAAAAAACAAGTCAAATTCACCAAACGATTATTTAATTGTACTCAGAAAAGGAAAGGACTATTTAATTCCAAACGAGCACATCTACCATAGCTACAAAGCTGGGGAGTATGAAAATACAACTTGCAATTTATTCATCGATAGAAAAATCTATCGCCCGGGGCAGACCGTTTACTACAAAGGTATTGTTCACAAAGGACGAGATGCAAATGCGAAAGTATTGAAAGGCATTAACAGCGATGCGAATTTAATTGATGTGAATTGGCAAACTGTAAAAACCAATCAACATATAAGTAATGAGTTTGGATCTTTTACCGGATCATTTGTTTTACCGAAAAGCGCCCTTACCGGCTCCTACCAGATTCGTTGCCAGCACGGAAACATTCAGTTTAATGTAGAGGAATACAAACGCCCTAAGATTACAGTTGAGATGCTCCCAATTGAGGGGCAATATCGTTTTAATGACAGCGTAACAGTAAAAGGACAAGTACGAAGCTTCACAGGTCATCCGGCTGCATTTGCAAGCTTAACTTATAATGTGCAAAAATCAGCGACATATGGTTGGTATAAACATTCTCGATTTACGCCGGAAAGCCAGATTACCACCGGTAATGTACGAGCCAATGCCAAAGGGGAATTCTCCATTACCTTTAAAGCGCTATGCCCAGACAACGTTGCCACCTTGCCCAATCAGCAGTTTACTTACAGTGTTAATGTAGACGCCAGCGATCAAAGCGGAGAAACTGTGAGTTCCTCGCAACAAGTAATTATAAAAAGTGCAGCTCTTTATTTTGATGTTGACATTCCAAATGAGATTGATCAAAGCAAAGGTGCAATGAATTTCAACTTAGCAGTTAAAACAGTTAATCAGCAAATTATCGACACACTGGTAAGTATTGAAATATTCAAGCTAATTGAACCGGAACTACTATACCCAAGCAAATTTGCGGAAGGAACAGATATTGACATATTCTCCGAAGAGAAATGGAAATCACTCGCTCCGCTGGAAGTTTATAAAGATGAGCTTGAAACTAAAAATCTGAAGATAGAGAAGAGGATCAAGCAAATAGATTATCATACAGGTGATGAAAAAGAACTAAATCCCGGAGACTATACAGAATGGGAAAGTGGTCACTATTTATTTTCATGCACCACTGCCGACCAATGGGGTAATAAGATAAATTCAAAATTCTACACAGAACTATACAACTCCGGATCGTCTGAATTACCCTCACCTAAAACAAGCTGGTTTGTACCTATTAAACGAACCGCTGAACCTGGTGAAAAAGCCATTTACCTAATTGGTTCCAGTTTATCGAAATGCAAAGTATTATATGAGCTCGGACACAAAAATGAAATTATCTTGCGTAAATGGATTACACTTAAAAATGAACAACAACTAATAGAGATACCAATTGAAGAGCAACATAGAGGTGGAATGAATGTGAGCTTCACATTCGTATCTAACAATCATATTGCACGCTACGGCGACTTAATTGAGATTCCATTTACAAACAAGGAACTAGACATTAGCTTCGAAACATTTCGCGATCACCTTTACCCTGGGGCAAAGGAAGAATGGCGCATTAAAATTAAGAATCATAAAGCTGAGCCAGTTCTTGCCGAACTTCTATGCAGCATGTATGATGCTTCGCTTGATGAATTTGCAAGTAATGATTGGTCGAAAATATTTCGACCTATGTACATATCCTTGCCGGGAATCACTAAAAACACCTTCGAACTCTCATCTTCATCTAGTCCTTATCGTAACAGGAACTTTGGTTATACGCAGAACCTAACTTACGATCAACTAATCTGGTTTGCCTATAATCAAATGTCCTCTATTGAAACTGTAGCAAGCGCAGGCAGGGGTACTCCAATGCTTGCTAGATTCAGTGCTAAAAATGATCGAATGATGTTGGATGAAGAATCAGCAGACGACGGTGTTTCAAGAAAACAAATCGCAGAACATAATCTAATTCCTAAACTAAAAGCTCCGGACGGCGCATTTCCAAAAGGAGAATCTATACTTAACAATTCGCAAGTAGACCTAGGAACTGTTAAAACCAGAACCAACTTTAACGAAACAGCATTCTTTTATCCACACCTTAAAACCAATGCCGATGGTGAAGTGATTGTAGCATTTACCGTTCCCGAATCTTTAACAAAATGGAACATAAACGGATTGGCGCACATGCCCGATTTAAGTTCCGGCATGTTCCAAAAAGAACTTATCACTAAAAAGGAATTAATGGCAGAAGCTAATCCTCCTCGCTTCTTTCGTGAGAACGATAAAATGCAATTCCCTGTTAAAATCTCAAATCTAACAGACAAAGCGGTAAATGGGATTATCGAACTGCAATTCTTTAACTCGCTTACAATGGAGCTGATCAAAATTGCCAAAGAAAATAGCAAGCTAGAGTTTAAAATCGATAAGCAAGGAATTGCAGTTCTTAAATGGGAGATAAATATTCCTGAAGGCGTTCAGGCAATTAGTTACGAATTAAGAGCAAGCACAGGAACATTCACTGATGGAGAAGAGCGAATTATTCCGGTATTGAGTAATCGCATGCTTGTTACCGAGAGCCTGCCAATCTCAATTAGAGAGAAAGGAACCAAGACTTACCAGCTCAACAAATTACTTGCTTCAGCAAAGTCCAGTACACTCAAACATCACAAGCTAACATTGGAGTTTACACAAAATCCGGCATGGTACGCAGTTCAGGCGCTTCCCTATTTAATGGAATATCCGCACGAGTGTGCTGAGCAACTATTTAGTAGATTTTATGCCAATCAGTTGGCCAGCCATATTGTACAATCACAACCGTCGATCAAAAAAGTATTCGATACCTGGAAGCTAGGTGATAACAGCGAAACATTCCTTTCGAATCTTGACAAAAATGAAGAACTGAAATACATCATTCTCAATGAAACGCCTTGGGTGAAAGATGCCATAAGCGAGCGGGAACAAAAGCAAAACCTCGCCCTACTTTTCGATTTAAACAAAATGTCGGATGAAAAAGAATTGGCTTTACAGAAACTAATGAAGAATCAAAACCCCGATGGATCGTGGTCGTGGTTTCCGGGGCTATCAAGTAATCGCTACATTACCCAACACATTGTTGCAGGCTTAGGACATTTGGCACATTTAGGTGTAATAGATTTTAGCAAGAACAATGAATTAAGTAATACTTTAGCTCAGGCAATTGCTTTTATTGATGAGCAAATGTATAAGGATTACCTACGAGCCATACGCCCCTTAAATAAATCGGACCATCAGCTGAGCAGCTTTATGGTGCATTACCTATACACACGCAGCTTTTTTGACGAGCATCAATTAAGTCAATTGCATAGTGTTGCTTTCAATCATTTCCAAAACAGAGCCGAAAAGGAATGGCTAAAATTTAACAAGTATGAACAAGGAATGATTGCTCTTGCACTTTCACGAAATGGCGACTCTGAAACACCTGCCGCGATTATTGAATCATTGAAAGAATACGCACAGTACTCTGAAGAATTTGGTATGTACTGGAAACAATCCAATGGCTATTATTGGAATGAAGCACCAATCGAGCAACAGGCTTTAATGATAGAATTGTTTGAAGAAGTAGCCAAAGACGCCATGGCAGTTAACGAATTAAAAGTTTGGTTACTCAAGCAAAAGCAAACTCAGGCATGGAAAACCACCAAAGCAACAGCCAATGCAGTTTATGCACTTTTACTGAGTGGAGATAATTGGTTAGTTTCTGATGAACAAGTAATCATTTCGGTTGGAGATCAAACATTGGATCCTAAAAATGATCCTGAATTAAAAACCGAAGCAGGAAGTGGTTATTTCAGTAAGAGCTGGTCTGCAAAAGAGATTAAACCCGGAATGGGAAAAGTAACTGTAAAGAAACAAAGCGATCAACTTTCATGGGGAGCACTTTACTGGCAGTACTTTGAAGACCTGGATAAAATAACCACAAGCGACGCAGGTCTTCAGCTTACAAAAGAACTTTATGTGGAACGCCGATCCGGAGAAAAAACCGAACTCATTAAGATTACAAAAGAAACTCCTGCTGTAATTGGTGATAAGATTATTGTACGCATTAACATCAAGAGCGACCGCAACCTAGAGTTTGTTCATTTAAAAGATATGCGAGCTTCTGGTCTAGAACCGCTGCAAGTGCTGTCCGGTCATCGATACAAGAATGGTATGTCTTATTACGAAAGCATTAGAGATGCGGCAGTCAATTTCTACTTTGATTACCTACCAACTGGAAATTATGTATTTGAATATCCACTGCGCGTGGTTCACAGTGGCGATTTTTCAAATGGGATAAGTACCATACAATGTATGTATGCGCCAGAATTTACGGCACATTCGCGCGGAGTTAACCTTAAGCTAAAAGAATAAAACAACCTTCACAGAACAAAGATCCATACATGCGATTCAAAATGTCTCGCAAGTATGGAGTAATTTTGTCTATTGCTCGGACTCTCCCGAAACGATTTCAAATTTACCAGCGGAGCGCACATAGATGATACTCTCTTTGCCAGCCTCTGAGGAAACAATATGTTCAGATGTACCTGTGGAACTAAAATAACTTCCAGGTTCCAAATGCGTAACTGCTCCCTGAATGCTTGTCTGATATGACACATTCCCAGCAATAACAATTGCTCTAAAGGATATTCCTGAGTATAAGATCTTACCTTTAAACCCTGCAGGTAATTTAATCAGACGCCCAGTGAACTTGCTGCTCTTCGTATCCGCCCATAAAAATGCCACTTTGGCGTCGGCATTAGAATCAGCAGGTCCCGCTGATTGTTCAATCCATTCTATATCCGAGGCATCTAACCAAACAATATTAGAATTATCAACATTCACAGGTCGTTCATCCGTGTGAAAGGCATCTGTTGCCGGATGAACAAGATATGGACCTTCTTCTATTTCGATATAAGCCATAGTGTTACTTCCTTTGGCAGCTGTAATATGCACTTCACCCTTGGGCTGTGTCCAAAAAGATGTAGCTGGCATCCACATGTTCTCTGCATCAGGATCATCGTTATGAATAAAACCGCTAATAACAAGTCCACGATACGAAACATTATGAATGTGTGGTGGTGATTCAAAACCATCGCTTGGCTTCAAAAGAAAGCCTGTTGCTTCTGTTCCATTCCTATCTCCCCATACGGTTCCTGCTTTCGGACTTTTATCCCCACGTGCTGGGTTAAGATCGTCAAAGGTAATCTCAGATGCAAGAATAAGTTCATAGGTTGGATCTACAAAATCTGAGTCTTTTGCAGTTGCTTGGTCAGTCTGCGGATTACCGCAGGATTTCATCACAAAAGCGAATGTAAGAATTAATAACAATCTCATTTTAATCATATTTTACTTTATACTATATTTTATATAGTTGCAAATCTAAGTATAGTATAATACCTTTGCAATAATGGTCAAAAAGGATAGTATAAAATAATGGAACAAAAGCAGACAAAAACCCTCCACTTCAAGGGCCGAAATTTTCCATGCTGTGCGAGTCTGACAATGGGAATAATAGGAGGTAAATGGAAAACAGTAATTCTTTATCATTTAATAAAAGGCACACTGCGATACAATGAGTTAAGAAAAGAAATGCCAATGGTAACGGAAAGAACGTTGAGTCTTCAGCTAAAAAAACTAGAAGAGGATGGTGTTGTTCTTCGTAAGGTTTACACACAAAAGCCCCCGCTCAAGGTCGAATATGGACTTACCGAATTTGGTAAAACATTAATTCCACTCATCCAGGCTATTGCCAATTGGGGAGAACATGCTGCTGAAAATTAATGCTCTTAACTCAGGCAATAATTATTCAGTGTAGATTATTCTAAGACTTATTGTTATGCTTTACCAATGGAATAAATGTCACAACAGACAGCACAAGAAACAAGATGCCAGCTAACCAGAAAGCTTGTGTAAGGCTATAATGGTCGGTGTACCAACCAAGAAACGGTCCGATCAAAGCAAATATAAATCGGATAACGAAGTTGCGCACCGACAAAACTGTTGCTCTAATATCTGATGCGGTAATCCTATTGATATAATCTTTAAGCACAGGAGTTGCAACACCACGTACAAAGTAGAAAGTAAATAAGAATGCAATTCCAACAATACTGGTGATTGTTCCTGCAAGAATATAACTACCTGCAATAACCGCAACAATTAGAATGATGGTTTTAGTTTCACCTAAGCGTTTTTCAATTTTGTAAGCATATAAAGTTGTAATGCCAACAAGCAAATTAAGCATCGCCCAAATGAATCCTATTTTGGTTGGATCGAATCCTTGCATTTTTAAATACGGTTGCACAAACCAGGCAAATGTTAAGGTAGAAGTTCCAATAACCGCCGACAAATAAATGTAAAACTTAAGCGGTTTACTTTCCACCAACGAGAAACGAACAATTTTCAGAATCTCGCTAAACCTTGCCTTACGCGATGTATGCGAAGGTGGTTCTACTAAAAGGATTGCCGCTGGCAAAGCAATTGCAGCAACAAATACCTGGGCAATAAACGGGGTGCGTAAACTTATCTCTGCCAGTAAACCACCAGCAATTGCAGCAATGGTCTCAGCAAAATTTCCGATACTAATTACACGCCCTTCCAGTTTTATGTATTGCTTTTCTTTTTTCTCATGCAACATGGTATCGTATAATAGCGCCGAATCGGAACCTGATATAAAGCTCTGCCCAATTCCCAAAATCATCTCAGCAATTAAAAAACCCCAAAATCCATGCGAAAAGGTATAAACGGTAAATCCCATTATTCCGAAAATGGCGCCAATGATCATGGTAGACTTTCGTCCCCAAACATCAGCAAAATACCCAGATGGAATTTCGAGCAACACGACCGCCACAGAGTAGATACCTTGCAGTAGAAACACATCGTACATGCTCAAGCCATTCTCCTGATAAAACAGCACAATTATTGGCATGTATAACATAAACCACTTTGCAATCTTTATCAGATACAACTTCTTAATATTTCCACTCAGACTTTTTTCCAAAGCATTTAATTTGTGCGCAAAGATAATAACCTATTAACTATATCACCAATGTTTTGCGCCAAGCTCTCTTAGAAGCTGGTCATTCGGAAATACTAGCAATTTATGATATTCAAGAAAATCTTGCACATCATAATCAGATTGGAGAGAAAGGTGGTTCCTAAGAATAGGAAACAAACGACATGAAAACGGGAAACTATTAATATCGTATTATTGAGGATAGTGAGATTCTATATAATGGGCATGTACAATAAATATGTAACTTTACAATAACTAGCTTTCTTAGATATTAGGGAGGCTAGTTGAATATCATATTAAACTAAATTATAAAAAAACGGGTAACAAATATGAGATGTAAGAACGTTAATCTTATTGTCATCTTAACAGGAAAAAAGTCAGCTGTGATTTTCTTTCTTCTTTTTACTTTATCAGGATTTGCCCAAAACTACCAGCATGATACTACTTTTGTTTCTGAATATAAATTCAAAAGGAATGGTACCAATCCATGGGAAGACGAAACGGGCAAAATTGGACAATTAATTAGATTAGATGATAATTCATTACGTGTAACAGGAAAGTTTAAGGATATTTACAATGGATATCATTACAATAATATGATCAAATTACTACCCGATGGTTCATTCGACCCTAGCTTCGTGCATTATGGATATCTTTTAGGTACCGAAGAGGCTCATCCATTTAGGGACTATCTGTATACAAACGCTGGTCTAGACTTTTGGCGAATTGATATTCAAACGGGGGCTTACGATACTGCATTCAACAACACCTTTCGCTCTGATGTCTCGGTTAGTATAGGAGAATTATACATTTTTGAGGACAGTACCTTCTTAGTAGGTGGCGATATACATTACCACAGCGGATTGCCAGATTCCAAATGGGTAAACCTTGCTCGGTTCAATGCCAATGGAAGCTACGACACTACCTTTACTCACGATACCAACGGTAGTGTTCTGGGAATAAAAAAGTATGACGAAAATCGATTAATATTAATGGGATCATTTAATATGTACGACTCCATTCCATCCAGATACTTAGTTAGGATATATAACGATGGTACCATCGACACTACATTTCATAGCATATTCCCACAATTAACATGGGTTATTCATGTGCAAGATGACGGTAAGATGATATGCGGTGGTCGTTTCAAAATAGATGGCTGTGACTCTATTCTGGGGATGGTACGAATTAATGTGGATGGTAGCCTGGATTCAACTTTTAATAACTTTAATAATGTGCAACATCCTTATGGTTATTGGACAACACCAGGTCTGTCATCTGAGGCCTATTTTGCAATAACAGTTTGCCCAACCGAGAATGGGAAATACCTGATTGGTGGGCATTTTATCAATTATCAAGGTTACAAAAGAAACCGGATTACGCTGGTAGATCATAATGGTTTTTTGGATACAACTGCATTTACAGGATCAGGCATTGACACCTGCATTAATTGTGCTGCTTACTCTCCATACATAACTTGTATCATTCCCGATGGGAATGACAGCTACTTAGTCGCCGGTGAGTTCCGGGGTTTTAATGGGCATATTGTAGAACCGCTTATTAGAATATATAATCCGGGCAATACGATTACTAAACCTAAAAAGAATAAACTATCAATATTTCCAAATCCGGCCAAAGGAAGAATTGATGTAAAATTACCAGTTGATAGCCATCAATTAAAAATAATAAATTCAAGTGGTCAAGTTATGTATTACATAGAAGTAAATAGTGGTACACAAAGCCAAACAATAAATTGCTCAAACTGGGCTACGGGCATTTACTATTGCTCTGTATTGCTTCATGATGGTCAGCATATAACAACCAGCCTGGCAATTGTGCGATAAATATAGTTATGAATTAATATGATAATATTATGAAATCAATTACATTAGTACTAATTGGGACATTCTCATTCCTGTTTGGATTTTCTCAATACAACAAAATGCTTACTGATAATTGTGAATGGCATAGTTATTATGAAGGACCGGTATGGCTTAACGATTTGTTTTTCATTGATGGTGATTCAACCATTAATGGTGAACTGTATAAAATCATTAAACAAACTAATACACCAGGTTGGAACGAATACTATTTTATGAGAGAAGATACATTATCGAAAAAGGTATATCAATATTATAATGGCATTGAATCGTTGCAATACGATTTTAAAATGCAAGTTGGTGATACTTTTCTCTTGCCACACAATTCTGGCCCTATGTGGGGGCTTAACTTTCTTATTCTTGATAGCATTGCAAGTAATTTGACCTACACTGGTGGTTTATTATTTCCTTCAAATAACATTTCACTCGATATTGATAGCCCAAGGGTATTTTATCTTGGAGATACATCTTCTTTACAAAATCTTTATATTTGGGTTGAAGGAATTGGCTCTTTGAAGAGCCCATGTACTCAATGGGATAACTATCATAGCCTTCTTTGTCATTATAACAATGAAGGCTTTAGAGATTATCATTGTTTCTACGACTCATCATGTACAGGATTTGAATTATTTGGTATTAATGATGACCTACAAAAAGTGGATCCGATTAGGATCTTTCCAAACCCTGTTAAGGAAAAAGTAAGTATTGCTGTTAAAGGTTTTAGGGAAGTAAAACTTTATAGTTTATCGGGACAAATCTTACTACAGCGTTTAGAATCCGAAGTCGACCTGAGTCATCTAGAAAGAGGTGTTTACATCATTAAAGTGAGAACTCAATCAGGAATTTATTTAGAAAAGATTATAAAGCAATAACAACACCCAACCTTTGGATCAGCATACAAATACAGGTTTACTAGAGTAAATACTCATATTATCTACTTTGTTCTTCCTACTGGCTAGCGATTAATATTCCTATCATCCAATTTGAATATCTTAATTTGTTTTCTTGGTGCTTCAATTCTCTGCATTTTTATGTAAAATTGCAGGGTTCAATTAAACACCGATATAATGAAGCAAGTTAAAAAGACCGAGACATTCACCTCAGTAATTAACGATGAGGATAATAAAGTACTTTCTGAGATTACCGAGTTTGATAAAGAAGGGCGCGTTACGCTCTCAATCAAGTATACACCAGAGGCAGAAATTGAACAAAAGACAATTGTTAAGTACGATAGCAAAGGCTATGTACTTGAGGAGATTGAATACATGGATGAGGAAACCGTTGCCGAACATACCAAGTACAAACGCAACGATGAAAGTCAATTGGTAGAGCAAGAGAAAAATTATGCCGATGGCTCTGTTTCTTTCATTAAGTACAAAAAGAATGAACAGAAACGTACACTGGAAATTAAAACAGTGGATGATGAGGACGAGCTTGAAGAAAGAGAATTTCAGAAGTTTGATGAGAATGGCAACATGCTACTAAAGGAAATCTACGACTGGGATAATAAACTGAAGGAAAAGTACGAGAATACTTTTAATGAGAAGAACTTATTGATCCGTCAGAAAGAATCTCAGGTGCGCGACAGACTAAGTCTTGAATCGGAATTGGAGTTTGATGAATTTGATAGAGTTGTTAGTCAGGTTACCAGAAACCAGAAAGGAGCTATTACTCATAAAATACTATTAAGCTACGACGAACAAGGGCGCATCATTAAACAACAGGTGGGCAGCACCGCAATAGTAAAAACAGCATTCAATGACGAAGAGCGCACGGAGATTGAACAACACATTAATGCAGCTGGTGCCGTTGAGAATGAGCGCAGCAAGAAATTCGATGAAGACGGTAATTTGATGGAATTAGTAGAAGGAATTACAATTACAACTTACAAGCATGAATTCTGGGACTAAGCTTTATTCCCATTACTAAAATAAAACACTTACCCCAAATAAAACTGAAAATAACAAGGTAGCAATTGCCAGTTGCTTGAGGTATGGATCCAACTTAGCAGGATTGTCTACCTTAAAAACGACAGCCATATTTTTGATAAATAGCGGAAGGCTTAGTAAATATAAAAATTGCCAGGGGCTATTATAATGCAAAATTGTAAAAATAATGGCGGCAGCAACTCCACTTGTAATCAAAAAGAAATGATACCATTGAGCGGCTTCTTGTCCGAGCATTACGACCAAGGTATTTTTCCCACTCCTCTTGTCGTTAACCCGATCGCGCATATTATTTAGGTTCAGCACACCTGTACTAAACAAACCTAAGCTCGATGCAGGTAATAAAATATCATAACTAACCTGATGAGTGTTTAAAAAGTAAGTTCCTAAAACTCCGGCTAAACCAAAAAACACATAAACAAACAAATCGCCAAAGCCTTTATATCCGTATGGATTCTTACCAATGGTATATTTAATAGCAGCCAGAATTGCACCGATTCCTAGGATTAAGAATACCAGAAATGTAAGATCAATATCAGCCGTACCAATGCCAACATATATCAATGAAATTCCAGCTGCGAATGCCAAACCAGATGTGAGTAAAACCGCCCGTTTCATTTGCTTGGGCGAAATAACACCACTCTGCACAGCACGCTCCGGCCCTACTCTTTCGGCGTTATCAACTCCATGTTTAGAGTCGCCATAGTCATTGGCTAAGTTTGATAGAATTTGAAGAAACAAAGTGGTAACAACCGCCAGCACAGTAACCAACCAGCTAAAGCCATTATCGAAATAGGCGAGCAAGCTTCCAAGAATAATGGAGCTCAAGGCAAGCGGTAAGGTTCGTAAGCGAAAAGCGTGAATCCAGGCTTTATATTTAGTCAT
>JBFHES010000023.1:0-30463 GCA_041584015.1 Bacteroidales bacterium | reverse complement strand
GTATCATGTTTATCGGTTAATAATCAGAATCTCTTTCATAATTTGATTGTTGTTCTCAATTTGAACGGTATAAATACCATTGTTTAAATCCTGAACGTTTACCTGAGTTTCATTTTCCGTAATTTTAACAATCTGTCCAAGGCTATTGATAATAGTGAGCTTTGATGCATTAGTTATATTGATTACATCTGTTGCAGGGTTTGGATAGATGTACGCGCTTTGACTTTCGTTAATTGACTCAATTGAAACTCCACCATGAACTGTTACCAGCCACTTATTTGTTGAAAGGCTGTCTTCTGCATTAATTGTATAAATGACCGATCCTGATGTGAAGTCAACAGGGGTTACGTTGCTAATTTGAGTTACACCATCAATCTCTGCCCATGCTCCATAAGAAAGTGTGAAAGTTGGTACTAAAGCTTCTTCCTGTGTCAATGGCAATAGATTGATCTCGATTGTTTGGTTTTCAAAGATTGGCGGGTCTGTTTGTTCCGGAATAGCATAAGTGAAAATCTTTGCTGTTTTGCTAGGGCTACATGGTTGAGGAGCAACTCCAAATGCATTTAATTGATTTTCTAATGTATCTAAATGATACGTGTATGGATTTTGGTGAATTAGTCCACTTGGATCTATTAGCATAATAGTGGGGAAAGCCGTGACCTGATACATGGGAATAATGTCGTCACCTCCGTCAGGTCCGCTTATGGTGGGATATTCGATTCCAAGTTGACGATTGAATTCTGATACTTCTAAATTTGTGTTACTAATGTTAACGGCCATGACAATGAGATCCGATTCGTTACAGCCAAAATGATGATAAGCTGCAATGAGGTCTGGAGCCATTGCCCAACATCCGCCTCAAGTAGTAAAAAAGAACTCCAGAAGAACGAACTTCCCACTATCTAAATAATTGAATAATTGGTGTTCATTGCCATCTATATCTATAACTGTAAAATCCTCCGCATTCGTTAATGGGGTTTGACTGGTGCCATTGAAAAATAGCATCCAAAATGGAATAAGTAAGAGTAGCTTTTTCATAGTAGTATTAGTTAAAGTGTAAAATTACAACTTAATGATACACCACACAACAAAAAAGGGAAGATCAATATTGACCTTCCCTTATCTATATTATAGAATATTTCTTTATCGGTTGATTATCAGAATCTCTTTTGTAATCTGATAGTTGTTCTCGATTTGAACAGTATAAATACCATTGTTTAAATCCTGAACGTTTACCTGAGTCTCGTTTTCAATACTTCTAACTATTTGTCCAAGGCTATTGATAATAGTGAGCTTTGATGCATTAGTAATATTAATTACATCGGAAGCCGGATTTGGATAGATGGCAGGAAGATTAGATTCAACAGGCTGGATTGATAAACCGTTGTGAACTGATACAATCCAGTCTTGAGTTGTAATACTATCTTCAGCGTTAATTGTGTAAGTAACCGATCCTGATGTGAAATCAACAGCAGTAGTACCGCTTGTTTGAGTTACACCATTAATGGTTGCCCAAGCACCAGAAGAAATGCTGAATGTTGGAACCAAAGCGTCTTGCGCTGTATTGGTTACTAAATCAATGTCAACAGTGTTTGCCATGATGGTTGCCGGACTTGCTTGTTCAGTTAAACTGAAGGTAAGCAGATCGGCTGCTGAGCTTGCACCACAAGGGTTAGCAGCTACACCATGTCCTGAAATCGGATTGATTAAATCGTTAGCACTTGAGATTGGCCACATGTCCTGTTCTACTATGTCTCCGTTTGGAGCAATTAGAATGTAGGTAGGATAAGCGCCAATTCCATAATCATTGCAGATGGCTGTTCCGCCATCAACACCACTTATGGATGGATACTCGATGCCGTGCGTCTGGTCGTATGCTATTACGTCAGCAACATTATCGCCAGTCGCGATGCCCATTACAACTAGATCCGAGGTGTTACAACCAAAATGTTCGTAGGTTGCAACCACGTTTGGAGCTGTTGCGTTACAGGTGCCTCAAGTGGTAAAAAAGAAGTCGATGAGCACATACTTGCCCTCGCCCAGGTAATCGAACAAGGTGTGCGAATTACCGTGCGTATCGTTTGCTGTAAAATCAACGGCAGTGGTTAAACCTGTTTGTGCCGAAAGATTCCAACCGAGCAAAACTAACGCTACAATTGTAAAAAGTTTCTTCATTGTAAATTAATTTTTGTTTGACAAGCTAAAGATAAATGTTTGAGAGACTTGAGCGAATAGTTAACAAAGCTTTAACAGGAATCATGAAAAAAGGAGTTATAGCAAAACCATAACTCCTTTCATGTATTTTATTTGAAGGCTTATTCGCCAACAGTTTCCTGATGTTTGTAGTAATTTTCATGGATAATTTTTCCGTCGAACAATCGAATGATGCGCTGGCTGTAATCTGCATCGCGCTGCGAGTGTGTTACCATAACAATGGTTGTTCCTTGTCGGTTAAGTGTTTCAAGCAGATTCATTACTTCTTCTCCATGAGCTGAGTCGAGGTTACCGGTTGGTTCATCAGCCAGGATTAAACTTGGGTTTGCCACAACAGCGCGAGCAACTGCTACTCTTTGCTGCTGACCACCTGATAGCTGCAATGGGAAATGTTTTCTGCGGTGCATAATGTTCATACGCTCTAAAGCTTCTTCAACTTTTATTTTGCGCTCCTTGGCATTAAGTCCTAAATAAATAAGAGGCAGCTCTACATTCTCGTAGACATTTAGCTCATCAATTAAATTAAAGTTTTGGAATACAAAACCAATGTTTGACTTTCTAAGGTTCGCTCTTTTTTTCTCTGAATGACCGGATACCTCGTTGTCGAGAAAAAAGTATTCGCCAGAACTGGGATTGTCCAGTAAACCAAGAATATTAAGCAGGGTAGATTTGCCGCAACCGGAAGGGCCCATTATCGCAACAAATTCGCCTTTGCCAATTTCCATGTTCACTTCATTCAAAGCAGTGGTTTCCACTTCATCTGTTCTGAATATTTTGGTGAGTGCCTGGGTTTTTAATAAGGTTTCCATGATAGCTATTTTTATATTTCAAATTTTATTATTGTCTAGTCTTCGAGAATCAAGAGGTCTTTATCGCCAAAGTTATCATAAGACGAAATAATCACTTGTTCTCCCGGTTGCAGTCCTTCCAGAATTTCGTACTCTCGGGCATTTTGTCGACCAATGTTTATGCTGCGTTTACTGGCCGTATTGTCGTTGTTAAGTACATAGATGTAATTGCCGCCACTACTTTGAAAGAAACCACCTTTCTTAATGAATATTGCATCTTGCGAGCGACTAAACTTAAGTCGCAATTGAACGGATTGCCCTCGTTTAATCTCCGCGGGAATATCATTCGGAAATGTAAGGTCGATGCGGAAAGAGCCATTCCTAACTTGCGTATATACTTTGCTAATCTCTACATTGTATACTTGTGTGTTGAAAGTAAACTCCGCTTCCTGTCCTGTAAATACTCGGGTAATATAGCGCTGGTCTACATTTGCTCTAATCTTATAACTGTCCATTACATCAATGTTCCCAAGGTTTTCTCCCGCACTCACCGTTTCACCAATTTCAATATTGAATGAGGTAAGCTGACCGTTAATGCCAGCTTTTACATAGAGGCTCTCGAGGTTGCGCTTCAACATAACCAGGTTGTTTCGCATTCTGTTAATGGATGAGGTAATCTGCTGTTTTTGTGTGATGCCCGAAAGTGAGTCTATTTGTTTGAGGGCAATTGAAATATCCTTTTGTTTTGTGAAGTATTCAAAGTCGCGCTTGGCATTTTCGAATTCTTCATCGGAGATAAGTTCATCTTTATAGAAGCCCCTTTTTCGTTTTAAATCAATTGCTTTAAGATCCAGTTGATATTCCAAATCAACAATCTCTTTCTCGCGTAAGAAGGCATTCTGATCGATTCGTATTAAACTATTTTGCAGATTATTAATGACATCATACATCTGCGATTCACGATTGATGAAATCTAACTCAAGATTGGCATTTGAAAGTTTTAGTAGCGTATCGCCTTTTTCTAAAATGGCTCCATCTTCAACAAAAACTTCTTCAACAAAACCACCTTGTACTGCATCAATCATAAGCGTTTTTATGGGCAGCACTAATCCGTCCAGCGGAATAAATTCTTCGAATGCTCCTTTTTCAACCTTCACAATTCTCAGGTGATTAGTTTCGACATACAGCTTGGAGCTGCTGGTGCGAAAGAATAAAAGATAAATAATCCAGGTACCAAAGATTATCCAAAAAGCAATGAAGAGGATTTTCCTTAAAGGCCATTTCTTCTTCTCAATAACTCTATCCATTGACATGATGATCCTGTTTCTTTTGTCAAATTTACCAAATTTAAAGCACTCTGTAATTTTAGTTGTCCAATTGCAAGATGCTTATTTTCTTATAAACTAAAAAATTAGTTTGATGCAGGATTTTGCACTTATTGTGCCATTGTTTATAACATGCAATATTTCAATAAACTATTGTTTTTATGAGTATTCAACTTAGTTTAAAGAATGTTCGGCAACGAAGGGCGAGTGTGCGTAAGTGAACAGCTGTAGGTAAGTTTGGATTAATACTACGAATACTTTACTTTCGATAGTTTGTAATTGGAGGGGTAATAAAAGCGATGAAAGATACGAAGCTAAATAATAACTGGACGGCAACCGAAATTATAGATGATGTTCAAATTATAAGTATTGATGATAGCATTGAAATTAAATTTATGCTGGATGCCAGCGCTCATGAACATATTGATAATGGTGAAACAGGTTCCATAGAATTTAGTAATGTATATGCTTTTGCGCGAACCAAGATTAATCGTGCTCAATATTTAGAAAACCGATTTAGGTATCAACCTGCACAGTTGGCATGGGGCGGTTTTAAGGAGCTAAGCAAATCTAAGTGGGATAAAGATTTTCCTGCTGATATGAAGATAATAAACAGCAAACACGTCAAGAAAAAACTTCGACATTTCATTCTTTTTCTTAACGATGAAGTATTTGAATGTTTGGCCATGGAATATAATTTTACCTATCATCACAATGCTGCCATGCTTTTAGATGATGTTTACCCCAAGGCATATTTCAATTATTACTTGTCGATGTTTAAAGCGAATTTCGATTCAGTATCAACAGCGAGTTTTAATATATATACCGACTTGTATATTCAAATGCAGGGGAGGCAAGAGTTTGAATCGCTAAAAGGAGAGCTAAAGCTTATCATGAAAAATGAGCATCTGTTAGCCTATTTAAAAATTGCAAACGAAAGCAATATTGCTGGTTTTGGTATTAGGCAGCTAGAAGGTATGGTAAAGGTGATAAGAGAATTTAAGCTCAACTAGCAAACAAAAAAAGGCCCATCTGATAGATGAGCCTTTTTGAATGAATTATTAATTTTTAATCTTCCAATAGGATTTTTAATATTTCTGTAGCAGCCATTGATACGGATGATCCAGGTCCGAATATTCCGGCAACACCTGCATCATATAAATACTGATAGTCCTGTGCTGGAATTACACCACCACAAATAACCATAATATCTTCGCGTCCGAGTTTCTTTAATTCTTCCATTACCTGAGGAACTAAAGTTTTATGACCTGCAGCTAATGATGATACACCAAAAACATGCACATCGTTCTCAACTGCCTGACGAGCTGCCTCTGCCGGAGTTTGGAATAATGGTCCCATGTCTACATCAAAGCCCATGTCGGCATAACCTGTTGCAACTACCTTTGCTCCACGGTCATGTCCATCTTGTCCCATTTTTGCAATCATAATCCGTGGACGACGTCCTTCCTTAGCTGCAAATTTATCAGCTAAGTCTTTAGCTTCTTCAAAACTCATATCACCTTTGTTTTCGCTGGCATACACACCTGATATTGTTCTAATAACTGCATTGTAGCGACCAGCAACTTTCTCGCAAGCATCAGAAATTTCACCAAGTGAAGCTCTTAATTGAGCGGCTTTAACGGCTAACTCAAGTAAATTTCCTTCTCCTGTTTCAGCACATTTTGTAATAGCTGAAAGTGCAGCTTGTACTTCTTCTTCGTTTCTGTTTGCCTTTAATTTAGCCAAACGTTTTAGCTGTGCTTCGCGAACGGCTGTATTATCAACATCCAAAATATCAATTGGATCTTCTTTCTCTAAACGATATTTGTTAACACCAACAATGGTTTCCGATTTTGAATCGATGCGTGCCTGCTTTCTGGCAGCTGCTTCTTCAATTCTCATCTTTGGTACACCGGTCTCAATCGCTTTGGCCATTCCACCAAGTTCGTCAACTTCCTCAATAAGTGCCCATGCTTTCTGAGCAATCTCTTGTGTAAGTTTCTCAACGTAGTAGGATCCGGCCCATGGGTCAACGGATTTTGTAATGTTGGTCTCTTCTTGTAATTAAATCTGTGTGTTACGTGCAATACGTGCAGAGACATCAGTAGGTAAAGCAATTGCTTCATCCAATGCATTGGTGTGTAACGATTGTGTATGACCAAGTGCTGCTACCATTGCCTCTACACAAGTTCTGGCTACGTTATTAAACGGATCCTGTTCTGTTAAACTCCAACCAGAAGTTTGACTATGTGTTCTAAGTGCAAGTGACTTTGGATTCTTCGGATTGAAACGTTTTACCAACTTTGCCCATAACATACGAGCGGCACGCATTTTAGCAATCTCCATAAAATGGTTCATACCAATAGCCCAGAAAAATGATAAGCGCGGAGCAAATGAATCGATATCCATTCCGGCAT
Organism: Bacteroidales bacterium; assembly: GCA_041584015.1. Taxonomy (GTDB): domain Bacteria; phylum Bacteroidota; class Bacteroidia; order Bacteroidales; family M50B96; genus JBFHES01. The sequence continues at coordinate 23,719 of JBFHES010000023.1, read as the reverse complement.
TAACACCAGCTTTTAAGTATTCAAGTCCATCAGCCAAAGTGTATGCTAACTCAATATCAGCGGTTGCACCTGCTTCCTGCATGTGGTAACCCGAGATGGAAATTGAGTTGAACTTAGGCATGTTCTTAGAAGTATATTCAAAGATGTCAGCAATGATCTTCATTGAGAAATCAGGTGGATAAATATACGTGTTACGCACCATGAACTCTTTTAAAATATCATTCTGAATTGTACCACTTAATTTTTCCATTGGAACACCTTGTTCGGTTCCTGCAACAATGTAGAAGGCAAGGATTGGAAGCACCGCACCATTCATGGTCATCGAAACAGACATCTTATCTAAAGGAATCTGATCGAAGAGAATTTCCATGTCGAGAATGGAATCGATAGCTACACCTGCTTTACCTACATCGCCAACAACACGCTCATGGTCTGAGTCGTATCCGCGATGTGTTGCAAGGTCGAAAGCTACAGATAAACCTTTTTGTCCGGCTGCAAGATTACGACGGTAAAAGGCGTTCGACTCCTCTGCCGTTGAAAAACCTGCGTACTGACGAACAGTCCAAGGGCGCATCACATACATGGTAGAATAAGGACCACGTAGGTTTGGCGCTACACCAGCTGCATAGTTCAAATGCTCTAAACCTTCAAGATCGTTAGCGGTATAGGCATTTTTTACAGGAATTTGCTCAGCAGTAAGCCAGTCTGCGTTTACATTTTTTTCTTCCCAGGCTTTTGTGTCTTTCCCGGTAGCTTTCTTTACGTCGATGTTTTTATAATTTGGTCTCATTGTATTAGACTTTTAAATAGTATCAAGTATTCAGTATCAGGTATCAAGATTTAGAATAACTTTCGTTGGAGCGAAATGATCATTTTTTGAATTTCAGAGACATTCTCGATCATTTTACATTCCATTTCTGATTGAATAAAGTTAAGATCCAAGCATAAATTAATTTGCGTTTCAAGTTCAAATGTAGAGCCCAGAGCAATATCAAGAAAATGGCTAAAATCCTTATTGGTCCTTCTGCCGGATCCTTCTGCAATATTGGACGGAATAGAAATAGCACATCTCCTCATTTGTGAAGTCAATCCAAATTTCTCCTCGTTAGGAAATTCAGCCGATGCATCATATATAACTTTTACGAGTTTACGTGCTTTCTGCCAAACCTTTAATTCCTTGAAATTATGCATAACTTCTTATTAATCTTGATTCTAATATCTTGATACTTGTAACTTATTTAGATTCCAAGTTCTTTTTGATATCTCTTAAGTTCCTCAAGAACATTAACTTTTACATGAATGAAGTTCTCAATTCCGATGGATTTGAGTTCGTCCGCGCAAGCTGGTGCTCCGGCAACAACTGTTATTGCTTCATCTTTAATTGCGTTAAATACTTCAGGAGCAATTGTTGCATAATCATCATCGGCACCACAAATAACTGCGATTTGCGATTTTGATGCACGGAAAGCACCTACTGCTTCTTCAACACTTTTAAAGCCATTATTGTCGATAACCTCAATTCCTGCACAGGCAAAAAAGTTTGATGCAAACTGCGCTCTGGCACGTCGCATTGCTAAACTACCCATGGTAATCATAAATGCTTTTGGCCTGTCGTTTTGCATGGCATACTTGTCTGTTTTATAGCGTAACGATTCAAAGGCCTGAGCACCACGGTATGGTCTTAAAGGAGTAAATCCTTTGTTATCGGTTAATGGTTCTTCTGCTTTAAAAATCTTCTCGTCTATCGGCTCACTAATCTTCTCGTCAAAATTAGGATACTGATTTGTTCCTAAAAGTATTTCGCGACGTTGCGCTAAGAGCTCGTTTTTCTTATCAGCACTCTCTTTAATTTGTTGCTGAATAAACCCTTGCTCTAGGGCCTTAATGTAACCACCCTTGTCTTCAAGTTCAAGGAATAATTTCCAGGTCTCGTCGATAATGGAGTTGGTAAGATTCTCAATGTAATAAGAGCCAGCTGAAGGATCGGCGATCTTATCTAAGTAGGTTTCTTCTTTTAACAGAATCTGCTGATTTCTGGCAATTCTGTTTCCAAAGTCGGTTGGCTTATCAAATGTTTTATTGAATGCATCAACTGTAAGCGAGTTGGTTCCACCAATAATTGCCGACATGGCTTCGGTGGTAGTTCTCAACATATTTACATACGGATCGTAAACAGTTTTATTCCAACGAGAAGTTGTAGAGTGTGTTAACATTGCTGCATTTGCAAGATCCTCAACTTCGAATGATTCAACAACTTTAGACCAAAGTAAGCGTGCTGCACGCAATTTGGCTATTTCCATAAAGTAGTTAGCGCCAATTGAAAAGTTAAACTTCATGTTCGAAGCTATGGTGTCGCTCTTTAAACCTCGATCGGTTAATTGTGCCATATATTCAGCTCCCATTGATAAACTGAAAGCCAGTTCCTGCACAACGTTTGCTCCTGAATTATGGAATACATCTCCGTTTACCGAAAGGCTGCGGAAATTCTCAAGTTCTTTAGCAGCCAGAACAATGTCTTTGGCTCTATCGAATGAGTGATCTGCAGATTTACAGAAACTACCATTAAGCGTCAGTCTGGTTAAAGGGTTGAAATTAACCGAACCTTCAAGCTTAGAGTTCGACTCTACAAGTATTTCAACAATCTCTTTACTATTATGACCGGCATCAAAATTAACCTCGATCTTTTCTAATTCGAGATCTGCCAGCAGCTGGCTCACGAATTCATGATCAATTTTTGTTTCATCATTAATATTGAATGAAACAGAGTCAACTCCTTTTGCACATACCTCTTTGGCCTTTGCATTTGCCTCTTTTGCATCGCCGGCACAAATATCCTGACGAATGCGCCAGTTGTTATCCTGTGTTTTTGTTCCTCGCAAGAATGGAAAATCTCCTGGTACGGAATCCATAAATGTTAGGTTTTTCAGATCTTCCTGGCGGTAATATGGCTTGACGGCAAATCCCTCTGTGGTACGCCATACAAGCTTTTTGTTATAATCTGCACCTTTCAGATCCTTCTTAATTACCTCTTCCCACTGTTCGGTAGAAACCGGTGCAAACTCATCAAATAGTCTTGTGTAATTCACTTCTTTATCCATTGTTTATGAATTAAAATTGCGTGGCAAAATTATATCTTTTATAATCACTGGGTTGTATGAACCGCATGATTTTTATCATTTATGCTGTCTGGCATATTATGAGGCCAAATAGCAAGCCTCCTTGTAACATAGAAATTGCTGTTTTTGTTTGTGTTTATGCTTATTTAGAATTGATGCAGGGCAGCGGTTTAAGTTGTTGGTAACTATACGTATGAGTGCTTGATTATAGGAGCTTTCATAGGTGATGTTGCGACATGAATGTATCAGATTGGGTGGATGCTTTTGTTGCATCAAGTATAAAAGGCTTTATGGAATAAATTCAATCCCTGATCATATTTTTATGGATCATCAAATTTCATCATTATTTTCGGGTACAAAGTTTTTCATGATATCTAAACTTAGATATCTTTGAGGTAATTTTTTTATGTATGCAAGATAACCCGAAACCAATATATAGGCATTTACCGCTTCTCTTTGTTTTACTGAACTTAATTATGGTTCCGCTGGTATACACGCCATGGACACTTGATCCTTCGCTTACAGGCAGGTTCATCGTTTGGTCATTGGTGTTATTGGTATTTGCCATATATGTTTACATTAAAAGAGACCAGCTTTTGGCGCATGCTCCACCCATTAATAATCTAGTTGTTAGGCTTTATTTATTCTATCTTTTATTTGCAGGAGTCTCCATCTTTTTTGCGATTAATAAATCAGAGGCAATTGTTGAGTGGTTCAAGCTATTCGTTGTGTTCGCCTTTATTATGTTGGGTGTTATTATTCTTTCGCGACACAAAGATTTTAGTGGCTTAATAACCAAATTTCTAATTGTTTTTGTTTTTATACATGCTTTAATTGGATTAATTCAGTTCTATTTAGTTATTAGCGAAGTAGACTATAATCACCAAATATCCTATTTAATAAATGGAGTGTCGGCTCATCGAAATTTATACTCTCAGATATTGTTGCTGGGCTTACCATTTAGTTTGTATGGCTTGATAAAATTTAAGGGTTTTTGGAAGATACTTGGTATTCTCTCAAGTTTGAGTGCATTCATGCTCATTATTGTATTGCTTACCAAAACTGTTTGGATAGCCTTTTTGCTTGCTGCAGTTTCAACCATTTTGCTATTCATCAATTATTACGATCATTTTAAAGCCAATAAGAAGCACATCCTTCGTCTCGTTATTGGTGTTGTATCAACAGTTTTAATTGTTGGGGCTGTTTTTATCTTTTACTCAAAGCTTGATTCATGGGAAACATTAAGTAAGCAAACTCTGTGGCTGCGAAACTATAAGTTTGGCTCATCCCTTGAGCGTGTCGATTTATGGCAGAAGTCCATGGAGATGTATCGCGATAATGTATTTACTGGAGTAGGCCAGGGGAATTGGCGAATTGCTCTTCCTAAATATGGCACAGATGGTTTGCGGTCAGAAGGCGGTCAGATATTTTTTAATCGACCTCATAATGATTTTTTTGGTGTCCTTGCAGAAATAGGAATCTTGGGCTTCCTCTTCTATGCGGCCATATTTGTGGGACTGCTCAATTTGTTTTTTAAGATTACTAAAAGTAAGGCCAGCAGGGAGGATAAAATATTTAGCTTATTCGTATTTAGTTCATACCTGTCCTTCCTTATAATTAGTATGCTCAGTTTCCCGAAAGAGCGGGCCGAGCATAATATATTATTAGGGCTTATCTTTATTATTGTTATTCTACTTAACAATAAGATAAAACGGAAAAAGGATGCCGGCAGTAAGCGTTTTGCGAAAATTCTGTTGCTTGGTATGATCGTGATATTAGGTGCTAATATTTACATAAACATTGAAAGGTGTCGGGCAGAGTATTATTTAAAACTAGCTCTTATTGATAGAGAAAAGGGAAACTGGGATGGTGTTCTTGAAAATACCAGCAAGGGAGCTTCCTATTTTTATACACTCGATAATACAAGCATACCGGTTACATGGTACAAAGCATCAGCCTATTTTAATAATGGTAATATCGAAACAGCATTTCAATATTTTGAGAAAGCACTTTCATATCATCCGTTTAATCTTCACGTTTTAAATAATCTTGCTACGTGTTACGAAATTAAAGGCAATCACGAGAAAGCCATTGAACTGTATAATGCAACGCTTAAAATCTCGTCGCGTTTTGAGGATGCATTGCTAAATCTTATCGTTGTATATTATAATATGCAGCAAACCGATGTTGCCTTTGATGTTTTGGAAAAAGTTGATATTAAATCGGAGCATCCAAAGTTTGACAGAACGTTGCAGGTTCTGATAAAATCGAGGGTTGAAACCATTCAGAATAAGATTGAGGATGAAGACTTAAAGGTTACTGTTGAGCGCATTAGTAACGACGATAACTGGTTTAAAAAAGTATATCAGCACGCAAGAGAGAATACAGTGCACTTTGATGAGCAGATTGTAAAAGAATCAATATACGTGATGCGGGTAATGGATAGCACTATTAATTCAAACAGAGCTGATTACCTACAAGAAAAATACGTAAATAAACGTTTTTGGTAAGTCACCCACTAGCTAATTGTTAAAAAGTAAACAAAAGCATTTTGTTATTGTTGACTTAGTTTGGATAATACTTTATCTTTGATTAGGAGTTAAATTATCAAACTATAATGCTATGAATAAAATCCTACTACCAATTGCCTTGGTCTTTTTTGCATTAACCGTTAGTGGTCAAACAAAAAACAATGTGCTATCTAAAGTAATTTCTAATGCTGAGTTTGTCAATGTTTCTCAAAAATCATTAGCTGCTACCAATACCGTAGCATGGACTGATGATTTTTCAGTTTCAACAAACTGGCTAGCATCCAATCAAACGGGTGATAATCAAAACTGGGTTGTAAATGCTGTTGGTCCGGTTGGTACTTATTCTTCATCAATAGGATCAATCTCCTCAGCTAGTTCTTCTAATGGCTTTGCTTTGTTTGACTCTGATTATTTAGGTTCATCAGGGGGTGTTCAAAACGCAAGTATTCAAAATGCACAACCAATTGATTTGTCATCTTATACTGCACTTACGCTTACCTTTCATCAGCGATACAGAAAGTACCAAAGTGATTTAACCTATGTAGGAGTTTCTACCGATGGAGTTGTTTGGACGGACGTGCAAGTTAACTCACTGGTGGCGCAGGGTGCAATGGTAGATAATACTGTTTCGGTTGATATTGCTGCCTACGCAAATAACCAGGCGCAAGTGTGGATACGTTTTCACTTTGTGGGAGCATGGGATTATGTTTGGATGGTAGACGATGTAACGATTGAAGGACTTACCTTAAATACGCCAGAAATTCTTACAGTTGATCCTGGTCAGGGATTTCAGGGCGAAAGTTTGTCGGTTGCCTTAAGCGGACAGTATACTAATTTTGCTCAGGGAAGCACCACCATCTGTTTTCAACAAGCAACAAGTACAACAACCGTTGCTCAAGCTGCGCAATCGGCTAATTGGTTTCAACAAGCAACTTCAACCATCTTTTGCGGCTATAATGTTAACGTAATTGATGCTTTCAATTTTACATTCGATCTTGATGTTCCAGCAGTTGCACCTCCTGGAATGTATGATGCCAAAGTAACTAATCCAGTAGATGGAGTGGTCATGAAGCCTTCTGCATTCGAAGTGTTTATGGTGAACCTTCCTGCTTCATGGAGCTATACCACAACACTTGGTCAACATACCATTCTTATACCTGATTATGCGCTGTTAACCATTGATGGAGCTGCCATTAGTCTCGGAGATTATCTTGGGGTGTTTTATGATAATGGAACAGATATGGTTTGTGGTGGCTATGTGCAATGGAACGGATCTACTGCTCAGCTTCTGGCGTGGGCCGATGATGGTGGAACTCCTGTAACGGACGGATTTACAATTGGCGATGAATTTGAATGGAAAGTGTTTGATATTTCTGCCAGTCAGGAGTACGATGCTGTTGCTACTTATCAAACAGCTGGTTTTCCAAATACAGCAACTTTTGATGTGAATGGATTAAGTGGCGTTTCAGCCATTGCGGCAATGAGTCTGGAAACACAGACATTAAATATTCCTTCCGGTTGGAGCATCTTTTCAACATACATTGTGCCAGTTGATCCGGATATTGAAGCAGTAATGAGCCCGGTGTATAATGACATAGTAATTGTTAAAGGCGGCGACGGAAATGTATATTGGCCACCATTTGTTGACTTAATAGGTGATATTGAAATAGGTAAAGGTTATCAGGTAAATTTAAGCACAGCAAATATGCTTGATGTTGTGGGATCTGCTGTTGAGCCGCAAAGTACACCATTTACAATCCCTTCTGGTTGGAGCATAATGGCTTATTTACGTCAGTCTCCGGCAAATATAGCTGTCATGATGGGGTCTGTTGAAAGTCAGATAAATATAATTAAAAACGGATTGGGAGAAGTGTATTGGCCAATTTGGGGTGTTAATGGAATTGGTGATATGATCCCGGGAGAAGGCTATCAAATAAATGCAATTAATCAGATTGTGTATAGTTACCCTGCAAATGGCGCATCGTCAAAGAATTTAGCATATATTGCATCTTATAAGCCTTCGTTGTATTACACGAACCTAAATACAGGAATTAATATGACTTTGGCAATTCCTCAGAATGCCTTTGATATGGAAGTGACTTTTGGTGATGAGCTTGGAGTTTTCAATCAGGATGGATTATTAGTGGGTGCTGCAGTTTATACCAATGCAAATCTTGCAATCACAATTTGGGGAGACAATGAGTTTACCTCAACTAAAGATGGTATGATGGCGAATGAGTCATACAGCATCAAGCTTTATGACCATGAATCAGGAACAGAACAGTTCCTAGCGATAGATCGATTCATACAAGGCTCCGATAAATTCTCTGAGAACGGAATTGCTGTTGTGGGTAAACTATCCGGTGTTAATAGCTTCCAGGTGGGGGCTGCTTATCCAAATCCGGCAACCACTTACACCAATTTCTCATTTACATTAGCTGAAGAAACACCTCTTGCCATGTCTGTTTATGACAATACCGGACGTCTTATAAAGGTAAAGAAAGCTTTATATGCCAAAGGCGATCATGTGTTGAAATTGGATGTTAGTTCATATGCCAGCGGAATGTATTATTGCGAGTTATCTACATTAACTTTCAAACAAACTATTGCCTTTGATGTGCAATAATTATAAAAAACATACACATAGAAAGGAAGAGCAGTTGCTCTTCCTTTTTTTATGTCGAATAGTTTAAGTATATTAGCCATTGGGTGAACAAAAAAGAAGGCTGTTTGTCTTAAGGGTGTATTAGGCAAAATTACATTATAAATTAAACTAAAATAAGTACTGATGGATTTAAACAATTACATTGACAAAGGTGTGACCATGATTATGGAATATGCTCCTACTTTATTATTAGCCGTTTTGGCGTTAATCATTGGTTTATGGGTGATTAAGATGATTACGAAAGGCGTAAGTAAGATGATGAAAAAACAGGATATAGATGAATCTCTTCGTCCATTTCTAGTGAGTCTTCTTTCTGCCATTTTGAAAATCATGTTGGTAATTTCTGTAGTTCAGATGGTTGGAGTAGAAATGACTTCATTTGTGGCCATATTAGCAGCTGCCGGTTTTGCAATTGGTATGGCACTTTCAGGAACACTTCAAAATTTTGCAGGTGGTGTTATGATTTTAATTTTTAAGCCATTTAAGGTCGGAGACGTTATTGATGCACAAGGACATGTTGGTGGTGTTAAAGAAATTCAGATTTTTAACACTATTCTAAAAACACCTGATAACAAAACAATCATCATTCCTAATGGGCCTCTTTCAACAGGTTCAATGGTAAATTACTCAACTGAAGAAACAAGAAGAGTCGACTTTACATTCGGAATTGGTTACGATGATGACATTGATAAGGCAAAAGAAACATTGATGGCATTAATTAAGGCTGATGAGAGAATTTTCACTGACCCTGCACCGTTTATTGCCGTTTCTGAATTAGCTGATAGCTCAGTTAACTTTGCTGTTCGCGTTTGGGCTAAGTCTTCTGATTATTGGGGAATTTTCTTCGATATGAACGAGAATGTGAAGAAGGAATTTGACAAGCAAAAAATATCTATTCCTTATCCACAAACCGATGTACATTTGCACAAATTATAAGATTTAAAATTCAATACGATGAGAAAGACATTTATTTTGGTATTTGCTGCAATGTTAGCATTAACCGTAAACGCTCAGGAACAAGAACCTCAGAGCGCATGGAAGACAGGTGGAGTTGTAAGTGTAACTTACTCTCAAGTGTCGCTTACCAACTGGGCAGCTGGTGGTGAGAATTCAATGTCGGCTAATCTGCTCTTAAACGCATTTGCCAATTACAAAAAGGACAAGTTTACATGGGACAATACCTTTGATCTTGGTTATGGAATGCTAAAGCAAAGTGATGCAGACTCAAGAAAAACGGATGATAAAATTGAGATTTCTTCTAAAGTAGGACAGTATGCTTTCAAGCACTGGTACTATAGTGGTCTTGTTAATTTTAAAACTCAAATGTTCGAAGGGTTTGATTATGCAACAGATGCTGATAAGGCGATATCTAATCTTATGGCACCTGGATACCTTACAATAGCTCTTGGTATGGATTACAAGCCAAACGATAATTTTAGCTTGCTAATTGCACCTTTAACAGGTAAAGTAACCTTTGTAACAGATGATACACTTTCAGCAGCAGGTGCCTTTGGTGTTGAAGCTGGTGAGACGATTAGAAATGAGTTTGGTGGATTTATTAAAGCAGCTTACAAAAAAGAGTTGGTAAAGAATGTAAACCTTCAAACGAAATTAGAATTATTCTCAAACTATCTTGATAATCCTGATAAGATTGATGTTAACTGGGAAGTGTTGATCGCAATGAAAATCAACAAGTATTTGTCAGCTAATATTTCTACCCAATTATTGTACGATTACGATGTGAAGTTTCCAACCGAAACAGGTGGAGAAACTGAAGAGATACAGTTTAAAGAAGTGTTTGGCATAGGATTGTCTTACAACTTCTAAACCAATAAGGACCATATAGCAGGGAGAGTTAGTCTATGACTAGCTCTCTTTTTTTATGTCAGCTGCTAGGATGTCAATAATATGAATTGTTTTAATTGGTAACTCATGTTTGCCTATATAGCCTTGCATATTAAGTAAACAAGAGGACTCCGTACTTACAATATATTCGGCTGAGGTTGCCTGAGCATATTCAAGTTTTTGTTCTGCCATAGCCGTTGAGATAGGTTCATGTTTAATGGCAAAGGTGCCGCCAAATCCACAGCATACTTCAGCATTTTCCATTTCAATAAGTTCAAGACCTTTAACCTTAGCTAGCAACTTTCGTGGTTCTTCTTTTATGCCGTATTCGCGCAAAGCGCTGCAAGAATCATGATAGCATACCTTATGCGGGAATGTTGCACCTACATCTTCTACTTTTAATACGTTTACCAGGAAATCAGTAATTTCAAAAAGGTTTGCTTTAATCTTGTTTAGTTTATCTATCGAAGCTGAATCGGTTAGTATTTGCTCGTAATGATTTTTAATATAGGCTACACAGCTTGCTCCCGGGCTTACTATTATTGTGTCTTCATTAAATTTGTCCAGAAAATTTACTGCAGATTTTTCAGCCTCCCTCCAGTGTCCGCTATTAAAAAAGAGCTGACCACAGCAGGTCTGTTCCGGGTTGTATCTTACTTCATGACCAAGCTTCTTCAGCAGCTTTGCCATGTTGTGTGCCGTTTCCGGATAGAGTTGATCAATAAAACATGGAATGAATAATTCTATGATCATCGTTTATAGATTTTTAGACCTACGAAGTAACAAATTAATTAGTGTTAAACATCTTTATGGAATGCTTCAAATTGTCGCTATTGTTATATGAAGTTTTTTGCAATCTTTGCACTTAATATTATAAGGCTTGTTGTCAAGAGCTAAAATCTTGTTAATGAGTTTTGTAATTGGGAGATGAACGTTTGAATGTGTTGCTGGGTGGGATAAGTTTAGGAAGTGTTAAGTTTTCCTAAAGTTATTAACCATGCAATTAAGGCAAATGGAAAATGGTTACATTTGGAAAAACCCGACGCTAAATGAGAGAAGAAAGAGATAACTTTTTTGAGAATGAGGAGATGTTGGAAGCGGTATTTCGGTTTGAGGACATGATCCGGAATAAAACAAATGCCTATTTCGACGTTGAGGAGTTAGAGGATATTATTGACTATTATATTGACAAGGAAAATTATACTTCTGCTACAAGAGCCACGGAGCTTGCCGGAGAGTTACATCCGGCCTCTACAACTATTCAGCTTAAAAAAGCTCAACTCCTAATCGATAGAGGAAATTTTAGCGAAGCATTTAGAATAGTTGAGGCGGTTGAGATAATTGAAACTAATAATTTTGATGTAAGCTTCCTGAAAGCACGATTGTACCTTTATTTAAACAAAATACCTGCTGCAAGAGAGCAATTCGAAATAACCATTGGTTTTGTATACAACAATAAGGATGAAGTGCTTTTTGAGATTGCCGGTGTATTCGATCAATTCTTTTATTACGATGAATCGGTAAAGTATTTACGAAGAGCTTATAAGGCAAATCCACAAAACACCGAAGTGATTTATGAACTGGCTTTTGCTTATGAAAAGTTAGGAAATAGCGCCGAGAGTATCCGCTATTATAATGTGTATTTAGATTTAGAGCCGTTCTCTGAAACTGCATGGTTTAATGTAGGTTATAACTACAATCGCTTAGATAAATTTCAAAAAGCCATTGAAGCATTCGATTTTGCAATAGCCATTAATGAAAATTTCTCTTCGGCCTATTTTAATAAAGCCAACAGCTTGGCAAACTCCGAAAAATTTAAAGAAGCAATTAAGGTGTATGAGGAGTTTCTTGAGGTTGAGCCGGATAATGAGCAGGCACTTTACTACATTGCTGAGTGTTACGATAAGCTGGAGGCACCTGATACAGCAATAGAATACTATAATTTGGCCATAAAAGTGAACGATGAATTTCCGGATGCTTATTTTGGATTGAGTATGGTGCAGCATCAACTCAATCAGGTAGAGGCAAGTAAGGAGAACGTTACTAAGGCCATTGAACTTGATGATGAGAATTCTGAATACTGGTTTCTGAACGGAAAAATTTTCCTTAAAGAGAATAATTTAGAGGAGAGCTTAAAGTCATTTAAGAAGGTAACCGAGATTGATCCCCACGATGCTGAGGCTTGGTTTAATTTGTCGTATGTGCTTTATCAAATGGGACAGATTGGAAAAGGAATTTATAGTTTGAATGAGGCGTTGGAGTTGAATGTAGAGGATGCCGATATACATTATCATTTAGCCGCTTTATGGCTTTTAAAAGATGATGTAAATATGGGCTTGTCACATTTTCAAAAAGCACTGAACATTAATAAGGAGCTGGTTTCCGACTTGTTCGACTTTTATCCTGAGTTAAAAGAGCATGAAGATCTTAAATTACTACTTGCAAATTTTGATAAACCAAGCGAAAAATAATTAACGCAAACAGATTTTTATTTATGAAAGAATACATAGGATTATTCTTTAAGGGAATTGGAATGGGTGCTGCTAACGTTATACCTGGTGTCTCAGGTGGTACCATAGCGCTCATTACCGGAATCTTTGAGAAACTAATTCACTCCATTAAATCCTTTGATGTTAAAGCGTTCAAGCTTTTGTTGTCAGGGAAACTAAAGGAATTTGCTGAGCATGTTAATTTAAGTTTTTTAATTGCATTATTCCTGGGTGTTGGTGTTAGTATTATTAGTATTGCCAAGCTCTTTGGCTTTTTATTCGAGAATTATCCAATTTATATATGGGCCTATTTTTTCGGATTGATATTGGCCTCAGTATTTTTTGTTGGCAGAACCATCGGTAAATGGAATCTGGCCGTTATTGTTATGTTTGTTATTGGGGCGGGCAGTGCAATTGCATTAACATTTCTTAATCCTGCTAATGAAGATAGCTCAATCTATTATTTAATAATCTGTGGAGTGGTAGCTGCTTGTAGTATGATTCTACCCGGGTTGTCCGGATCTTTTGTGCTAATTTTAATGGGCAATTATCAACTGGTTATGATTGATGCTGTGAATGAGCGCGACATCTTTATTCTGTTGCCGGTTGTGATTGGTGCAGGAGTTGGTCTGATCGCCTTTTCACATTTGTTATCATGGATATTTAAAAAATATAAGGATCAAACAATAGCGCTTCTTACAGGCTTTATTTTAGGGTCGTTGGGCATCTTATGGCCATGGAAGAAATCCTTTGATGCTCTGGGGGAAGTTATTCCGGTTAACGAATATGGAGCCTATGTAGATGCTAATGGAGCAATCCTGGGCTCTATAAAGACATTCGGATATGAGCAAGTGTTGCCTGATAGTTTTAATATGGTTGTGATCTGGTCTGCGCTTTTGGTCGTTGCCGGAGTTGCTTCGATTTGGGCACTGGAGAAGTTTGCAGAAACAAAAACTGTAAGCGAATAACTTGAGATATGGAGATTAGTTCAGGGATGAAAAATTACAAGGTCAGTTCCATATCCCTGAAATGAAGAACTATTCGTCTTTTATATTGTTATTAATAAAAATGTTAGAATAATTTTAACAGAATTGACTGTATAATAATCATAATTTTTAAATTCGCCTTTTATATATAATTATTGATGGGAAGTTATTCAAATCTATCGGACAAAGGTAAAGAGGATTATCGCTTAGTAATGCTAGCCAGAGATGGTGATCAAAAAGCCTACGCAGAGTTAATGTCGCGCTATCGTGATGCTATTTTCTTTATGTTGCTGAAAATGGTTAATAATCGTGATGATGCAGACGATCTAACAATAGAAACCTTTGGGAAGGCTTTTAAGAATATACACCAGTACAGTCCTCAGTTCGCATTCAGTACCTGGCTTTTTAAAATTGCTACAAACAACTGTATCGATTATTTACGCAAGAAGAGAGCAACGCTCGTAAGTATCGATCAGGGGCATAACGGAGACGAGGAGAGTGTTCGCCCAATTGTGCTGGAGGCAAACGTGCTTACGCCTGAAGAAACAATGATTAAGTCGCAAAAGGCTAAATTAATGAAAACGGTGGTTGCTACTTTAAAACCACGATACAGACAGTTAATAGAATTACGTTACTTCAAGGAGTTCTCCTACGAAGAGATATCTGAAGAGCTTGAGTTACCTTTAGGTACTGTCAAGGCTCAACTTTTTAGAGCAAGAGAGTTGCTCTTCAATATTCTAAAGAGTTCGGATGTTAAATAATATCCAGTAAACTTGGACATACTTCATAAATATTTTAGCAATTTGACAGAGCTGCAGATTGCTCAATTCTCGCAGCTAGGTGAGTTGTATAGCGAGTGGAACGATAAAATAAATGTGGTTTCACGAAAAGATATTGAAGAACTATATCAACGGCACGTACTGCACTCATTGGCCATTGCCAAGGTAGTTAGCTTTAAAGATGGTAGTTCAATTCTAGATGTTGGTACCGGCGGCGGTTTCCCGGGCATACCATTAGCCATTCTATTTCCTAATTGTAAATTTCATCTTGTCGATTCTATTGGTAAGAAGATTAAAGTGGTGAATGAACTGGTAATGGCACTTGGATTAACCAATGTAAAAGCTGAGCAGAAAAGGGCAGAGGAGGTTAAGGCAAAATTTGATTTCGTTGTTTCGAGGGCTGTTACAGCGATGCCACGGTTTATTGAGTGGGTAACTAATAAGTTTAAAGATCAGGATGTAAATGCGATACCCAATGGCATTATTGCTCTAAAAGGTGGCGATTTAGATGAAGAGTTAGCACAATATAAAAGATATTGCACGATTCATGAAATTGCTGATTTCTTTGAAGAACCTTTCTTTGAAACGAAAAAGGTAGTTCATCTGCCAATTTAAATTCCTGTTACTGGAATGCGTATCCTACTGAAAATTCTAGACGCCAAAGAAAATGCTGATCAGGTAAATCGTCGGTGGTGTATTCCTCTAAGTTAGCTAAACCCCAGGCAAACCCACCCAGAAATTCAAAATAGAATTTAGAGTACGGTCGTTTGAATTTGTAACCGAGTAGCGGTCCGCCGCCAACAGCCAAAGTTTTTCCTGTAATGTCGGTTTCTTCATATTCACGTTCCGCATAAGGTGAGAAATCGTGAAGGTAACTAAGCTGAATAGCTCGCGCATAAACACCAGTAAAAATGCCTACAGGCTTACTCATGTGGCTGCTTGATCTTAAATAGTATCTCCATTCAGCTGATCCACCAAAACCTGTAATACGCTTGGTCCAGTAAGGTTGACCATCTTTCGATGTTTTGTCTCTTTTATACCAACCACCTTCAGCCTGAAAAACCAATGAGCTGGGTGATCCCCAGTTTGTTTCGTAAGAAATACTAAACGGATTACTTAAGAATGGACTTAATACATCAGTTTTAATAAAGTGCTTTTGGCTAATTGCGGTCGATGATGTAAGAACTATAATTGCTACGAGTATACCTTTTATTGTGTTGCTCATGATATCAAACTATCGGTCAATATGAGTTTATAATGATTTGTTAAAATTAATATTTTTTGCCAGTATTTAAAGGCATTTCATCAGCTAGAGTTTGAACCAATCTTCAACGTGTTCAACCTTTGGGGCATCCTGATTTTTATGTCTGAATTCATTTATTTTCTTCTCGTACACATAGTCTTCCTGCCAGATTTCATAATTGTTGGCAATATCGTCAATGGCTTGAAGAATTATTTCCGCTTCTTTATTGGTCATAGTTGGATGCAGCGAGAGTCTTACCCAGCCTGGTTTGCGAGAAAGATCTCCAGCATTAATCAGTTGGGTTATTTCATGCGAATAGGCATATGTTACGTCCAGTAGGAAATGTCCATAAGTTCCGGCGCAGGCGCAACCACCTCTAACCTGAATGCCATATCTGTCGTTTAATAATTTAACGAATAAATTATAATGCAGGTCTTCAATATAAAAGGAGATTACTCCAAGTCGATCTTCAATGTTATCAGCCAGGATTCGAACTCCCTTAATTTTTCGTAGGCGTGGAAAAAAAAGCTCGAGTAATTCATCTTCTCTGGCTTTAATTTTTACCGGATTCATTTGATCTTTTAACTCTATTGCAAGCGCTGTTCTAATTGCCTGCATGAAACCTGGTGTTCCGCCGTCTTCTCTGGCTTCAATGTCATCAACATATTTGTATTCGCCCCATGGGTTTGTCCAGTCAACCGTTCCTCCACCCGGATTGTCAGGTACTTTATTTTTGTACATCGACTTATCAAAAATGAGTACGCCGGATGATCCAGGCCCACCAAGAAATTTATGCGGTGAAAAGAAAATAGCATCAAGCTTTTCCATTGGATCTTCAGGATGCATATTCATGTCTGCGTATGGAGCCGATGCGGCAAAATCAATGAAACATAGCCCACCGTTCTCATGCATGATCTTTGCAAGTTTGTGGTAATCAGTAAAGACTCCTGTAACATTGGAACAAGCTGTAAATGATCCAATTTTAAATTGACGATCTTTGTATAGTTCCAACTTTTCTCGTAAGTCATCCAAGTCAACCAACAAATCCTTATCCGGTTTTATCTGTACAACTTCAGCAGTTGTTTCTAACCATGACGTTTGATTGGAGTGATGCTCCATATGTGTTATGAAAACTACCGGACATTCTAATGTTTTGGCACAACCACCTGCTTGAAAGCTATCGCAGCCCTTTAAACCAAGAATCCTCTGTAGTTTATTAATTACGGTTGTCATCCCACTGCCAGCAGTAATAATCACATCATTGGGACCTGCATTAACGTGCTGCTTGATTCGCTGCTGCGCGTAATGATAGGAGAGAGTCATCTTTGTGCCAGTCTCGCTGGTCTCGGTGTGCGTGTTTGCTACAAAGGGGCCAAAGGTATTGGTGAGCTTATCTTCGATTGTTTTATACAAACGACCACTCGCAATCCAATCGCCATAGATGATAGGCTTAGTACCGTAAGGCGATTCAAAGCTTGTATTACAGCCAATTATGTTCTCGCGAAAGCGGTTAAAATATTTCTCAAGATTGCTAACATTTTTTAGTTCTTTCGATTTTCCAAAGAAGCCCATATATTAATCACTTTAGGTACAGGTAGCAAATGTATAAATTTTAAAACAATGGCTAATATGTTATACGACTATGCAAAAGATAAATAATCCTGTAGGAACTTTGTTTTTGTAAATTTGTTTGAAATATATTGTATTGAGTATACGGGTTTGAGATATGCAGCCCTGCTACCATAAATGGAAATAAAATTTGAACGAATTAGATAATTTTTACAACGAACTGCAAGAGCCATTACAAGGTTGTTTTTTTGCTTTGCGACGGATTATTCTTTCTCTGGATGATGAGGTGAAAGCTACCTGGAAATATAGTTGCCCATTTTTTACATTCAGAGGTAAAATGTTTTGCTACATATGGATTAACAAAAAAACAAAACATCCTTATATTGGTGTGGTTGAAGGAAGGAGAATTGATCATCCTGCATTGGAGCAAGGCAACAGAACACGAATGAAAATACTCTCAATTAACCCCAATGAAGATATTGAGATAGATACAATTCAGTGTATTTTAAATCAAGCATTAGATTTTTATAGACTCGGTATTATAAAAACGAAGAAATAAATAAACCAGCTTATGGAGACATCATCTGAGCTATTTGATTGGCTTGCGCTATTAAGTTTGCAAGAGCTAATCTCTATGGCGGCAATTATCGGATTCTTTGGCTTTGCCATTTATGCGGGGTTTTCATTGTATTATGGTAAACGACGCTGTCCGAAGTGTCGTTCTTTTATCAGGACTAAAACAGTTTCGAAAGATAGTTTAGGAGAGCATTTTGGCAATGCATCATATCAGGAGTTTCGTCAGTTTTTAAAATGCGATAATTGCGGTCATATTTGGCACATTATTAATCGTGAAGATTATTCATAAAACAAGACAAGCCGATGAATATTCATCGGCTTGTCTTGTTTTCAAATTGGCAATATTAGTCTCTTCCAGCTAATCTGGAAAGTAATCTAAGTATCTCTATGTAGAGCCAGATAAGTGTAACCATCAAGCCGAAAGCGCCATACCATTCCATGTATTTAGGTGCATTTGCAGCAACTCCTTTTTCAATAAAATCAAAGTCTAGTATTAGGTTTAAGGCAGCAATTACAATTACAACCAGGTTTATACCTATGGCCATTAAACTATTGCCATAAAGGAAATTCATTTCAATACCAAACATGCTTAGTACAAAACCTGCCAGGTATAGAATAAAAACACCGCCTGTGGCGCCAACGACACCTCGCGTAAATTTTTTTGTGGCCTTTAACATGCCAGATCGGTAGGATAAAAGCATAACAAAGAAAACGCCGAAGGTTGCTGTAACAGCTTGAATGACGATGGTATTGTTAATAGCACCACCTGCTTCGCTTGAAACTGATCCGGCTACCAACGCTGATATTCCGCCAAGAAATAGTCCTTCGAGTAGTGAGTATATAGGAACGGTGTAAGCTGACCATTCTTTTTTAAAGATGGTTACCAGCGCAAGAATAAATCCACCGATTGCTCCACCAAATGTCCATATCATGGCATTTGATGCACCATAGTTTACCATTTTCCAAGTGTAGGCGGCACTCACAATTACCATCACTAAACTTAAGAGCGTTTTATTAATGGTGCCATTTAAAGTCATTACGTCGGTACTTCCTGCCGCAACATTGCGTGCCTGGAAAGCATTCTTAAAGGCTGGGTTTGATGATTTTGATATATTCATTTTATTAAATTTTACTTATTACGACTTTACCTTATCAATATTGCAAGTGAATATGCACAGGCAATAATAATTAACATTTTTTAATCTATTGATCCAGTTCAATTGAACTTTCTTCTGCAATCCATTTTACCGGATAACTCTCACTTAAACGAAGAGATGAAATTAACTGAATTCCATTTAATCGGCTCTTCTCGTTTCTGGAATAGAATTTTCGAATAGCCATACTAATGCTCCGCATAGTTAATGATGTAGCATTAACAGCAGCTTTCTCAATCAGTTCAAATACCTTGTCTTCATTTTCGAATTCGTGTAGTAGAGATAATTGTGCCAACAATAAAAAGCCTGTCATTTTTTCAAAATCGTTGCTCGACTGGCAAAAAGAATGCATGATTTGTTCCGAATCTGGTATTTCTGGCAGAACTATACGAGCGGTCTGTTCTGCCATTTCAACCGTATTAATTTGTTTGCCAATGCGGCGAGCGCTGGCAGTGTCTAGTTTCTTCGGATTAAAAAGATAGAGCGCAAGTAACCGGGCTTCGCGTAATGGTTTGTCTAGTAAGTAAAAAGCTAACTGGTTGCTGCTTGAAAAAGTTGTAGCCAGCTTTTTTATGTCTCGAACAGAAAGGCCATAACTGGCTTCTTTATCGATACTAGCTTGTTTCATAATATCTACTATCTCCCCGTTTTGCCGAAGCGAGCATTTTTTGATTAGCTCTTGGTATACATTCTCAAAGTCTTCCATAAAGGTATTTATAGGCAAAAATATACTTTTCTTTTAAGAGTTTATCAAAGGTGATTTTTAAGATTCAGCGTTTATTCAGGTATGTTAACAAGCATTAGGATTTTAGGCAATAAATGGTAATTTTTGAAGTGTTAAAATCGAAATACAATTACAGATGAATATTGAGCTGCTGCGAGATTATTGTATGAAAAAGAAGGGTGTTAGCGAAGGCTTTCCGTTTGATGACAAGACCTTGGTGTTTAAAGTAATGGGTAAGATGTTCTTGCTAACCAATACACATGGCGATTTTTCAATAAACCTAAAGTTTGATCCTGAGGATGCAATTACGGCCAGAGAGGAATACCCAGCTGTGATACCCGGTTATCATATGAATAAAGTGCATTGGAATACTGTGGCGATTGATGGCTCAATTGACGATAGAATTATTTTAAAGTGGATTGATGATTCGTATGAGCTAATTGTATCGAAACTAACCCGCAAGCTGAAAGAGGAATTAAATAATTTATAAAGAAATAATTGAAGATATAGATCTTTTTATAAACAATTGAAAATGAATTTTAAGAAAATATCCCTACTGAGCCTGCTGATGGTTCCTGCTATTTTGTTCTCGGTAAATGTTACTGCACAGAAAAAGAAAAAAAGTAAGAAGAATGAAAAGTTGTATCAATTTGAAACGGTACATGAGGCAGTTCATTCAAGTGTGAAAAACCAGCAAAGGACAGGTACTTGCTGGAGTTTTGCTGCTACGTCATTTATCGAATCAGAATTGATGCGCATGGACAAGGGCACCTTCGACCTTTCAGAAATGTACTTTGTTCGTCATGCATATACCAGCAAAGCTAAAGAGTATGTGCGACGTCATGGGTTGGCAAATTTCTCGGAAGGTGGCCAGGCACATGATGTAATGAATGTTGTAAAACTACATGGATTTGTGCCGCAAGAGGTCTATAGTGGAAATCAATACGGAGGAAAGATGCATAATCACTCGGAGATGGTTGCCATGACAAAAGGCATGTTGGATGGTTTGCTTAAGAACAAACGCAATGGTTTAAGTCCACGATGGATGGATGCTGTGAATGGTACATTTGATGTTTACCTGGGTACAAGTCCTGAAGAATTTACATTGGATGGTAAGAAATATGCGCCATTGGCTTTTGCTCAGCGTCAGCTTAATTTTAACACCGATGATTATGTTGAACTAACTTCTTATACGCACCATCCATTTTACGAAAGTTTTAATCTTGAAGTGCCAGACAACTGGTCTGATGATTTTTACTACAATTTACCAATTGATGAGTTAATGACTGTGATGTATTCAGCAATTAAAAATGGATATTCAATTTGCTGGGATGGCGATGTATCTGAAAAAGGCTTTTCTCATAAAAATGCTGTTGCATTAGTTCCAGTTGATGAAGACAAGGGCAAACTCTTTAAAGAAGTTGTGGCGGAGGAAGCAATAACGCAAGAGATGCGTCAGGAAACATTCGACCAATTTACATCAACAGATGATCACTTAATGCATCTTATCGGAATTTCTAAAGATCAGGAAGGTAATAAGTATTTCATTACGAAAAATTCGTGGGATGACGATAGTAATGATCATGGCGGTTTGTTGAATATGTCTGATGCTTACGTTCAATTAAAAACAGTTGCTATCATGGTGCACAAAGATGCAATCCCTGCTAGCATTGCTCAAAAATTAAATTTGAAATAACACCACTCATTATATCTAGTTTACAATCACATGAAAAAGCTATCACCAGTTTTAAATATTGTTTTATTAATCGCAGTTGCGGTATTGTATTTTCTTCATTTCTCAACATCGGAAAGTGTTAAGGAAACAGGCATCGCGGATTCACCGAAAGAAACGGTGCGTGCTACTGAATTGCCTGATGCAGGAAGTATCGTATATCTTGATATGGAGCAACTATTGTTGCAGTATCAATATTCTGTAGACTTGAATGAGGAGTTCATGCAGGAAAAAGAGCGACTCGAAAATGAAATGAGAGTTGAGGTAGAGAAATTTGAGAAAACGGCAACTGCCTATCAGGATAAGGTAGCCAGAGGTGGTTTTATAAGCAATGCCAGCGCCGAAAATCAAAAGGCGGAAATTCTTAAACAACAGCAGGACCTTCAAGAGTTGCAGGCAAGATTAGAGAATGAGTGGTTGCTAAAAGAGCAGGAGCTCGAAACCAAATTATACAATAACATCATTGCCTATCTCGATGAGATTAGCACAACAAATAATTATCAGTATGTGCTTAGCAAAATGGCCGGTGGAAACCTGTTAGTTGGTAAGGTGGATTTAGATATTACCGATTTGGTAATTACTGAACTAAACAATAGATATCAACCAGAGCCGGCTAAGTAATGGACGTGAAATTTCATTCGGCTGTTGTTTTTGTAAACAATTTAGAAATGCTAAAAGCATTTTATCAGGATGTATTGCAACTTGAAGTTGAGTATGATTTTGGTAATAACATGATGTTTAAAAATGGCTTTTCATTGTGGCAGGTCGGAACTGAGCACCAGATTTCAAAGTTTACAACGGCACAAAAAACAGGTGCCGGTAATTTTGAACTCTATTTCGAAACGGAACAAATACACGAGGTAGTAGCCAATATTGAGCAAAATGATCTGATTTATATTCATCAACTTATTGAAGAACCCTGGGGACAAAAAACAATGCGTTTTTACGATCCGGAACAGAATATTGTCGAGATAGCCGAATCTTTATTTGGATTTGTTTCCAGAATGAAACAAGAGGGGCTGAGTATGGAGGCTATTGTTAAAAAGACCGGAATCCCTATTAATGAAGTCGTTAAAATTCTCAAAGAATAATATGTCTTTTGCCGATAAATATTTGCAGAAGCATACATACCAATCTGTGGTTTATGACGCCGAACCACATCAGGAGCTGAAGATGATTGTGATGATTCCGTGCTTTAACGAACCGGATATCGTTCGCTCCCTCCAGAGTTTGTGGGATGCTGCTCGACCCGATTGCGCTGTGGAAACAATTGTTATTGTAAATGAGTCGGAGCTAAGTGAAGAAGTTGTTTTGAAGCAAAATTTACAATCTGTTCAGGAAATCAAAGATTGGCAAAAGCAGCATGTTGATGATCGTTTTCGCATTTATGTACAGCACGTTAAGGCAATGCCTAAGAAGCATGCAGGTGTTGGCCTGGCACGCAAGATTGGAATGGATGCCGCTGTAAGCAGATTTAATAAGCTCAACAGACCTGATGGTATTATTTGTTCTTTTGATGCCGATGCAACGGTAGCTGCAAACTACTTCGTTGCCACGGAAGAGCATTATCTTCACTTTCCGAAAACAACTGCTTGTGTAATCAATTTCCAGCATCCCGTTGAAGGAGAGGAATACGATGCTTTTGTCTACAAGGGTATTATTCAATACGAACTCTATCTCCGATATTATTATCAGGCGCTGAAATATGCAGGTCATCCGCATTCCTATCACACCGTTGGGTCCAGCTTTAATGTTAAAGCATCGGTGTACTGCAAACAGGGAGGAATGAATCGCAGACAAGCTGGTGAAGATTTTTACTTTTTACAGAAAGTAATTCCACTAGGTACTATTAGCGAGCTAAACACCACCTCCGTTTATCCATCTCCCCGAGGATCTGATAGGGTCCCTTTTGGAACCGGAGCAACTATTAATCAATTAATAGATAAGCAGCAGCAGGTTTACCTTACCTACGATTTCGAAATATTTAAAGAATTAAAACTCCTGATTGAGGATATACCACACTTTCACGAATGTGATGCATCTGATTTAGTTCAGATTGTTTCAAAGTACTCCGATGCGCTCAAGCTATTTTTAGACAACAATAGATTTGCCGAAGGTGTAGCTGAGGTTAAAAGTAACAGCACCAATCTTCAATCCTTTACCAATCGATTTTACGGCTGGTTTAATGCCTTTAGGGTGTTAAAGTATTTGAACTTTGCTCATGAAGGTTTTTATACGAGAAAACCAGTAGGAGCAATGGCCGCAGCTTTCTTAAAGGAAACACAGCATGCTGATATTCCCGATAATAAT